>JBAPXA010000001.1:0-5166 GCA_049283975.1 Pyrinomonadaceae bacterium
GAAATCGGCATCACTTAGTCTTACCAAACGATACGAACCAGTATTTATGGGCCTAGCGGTCGTCAAGGTATTGCTTCGTGTAGTTACGTATCAACACCTCCCGCCACCATCTTAGCCCCATCTTCAATCCGCTTTTAACACGGGAAACCAAGTCTGAGGTGTCCCTCAGAATCCAAGCTACGACTCGAATGCACAATATGCTTCGCCCATGCCGCCCGCTCCGATTTTCGAGACGATCCGGTAATGCGACAAAGTGGTGTTGGCCGCTAGCTCGTTATTCATCCTTGTTCAAATTCATTCCTGCAGATTCAGACGTCACATCAGACTCCTGAAGCGTGGGTCGTGGAAAATTCTGAGTTGCCTTCGTACTAACTCCGCCTGCATTCAGGGCATCGTTTCATCTTTCTATTCCGGCAAACCCATCCGTTTGAGCAGATGCTTGAACCGGGAATCGTCGCGGAGCGGCTCAGAAGCTAGGGAAAATCGAAACTCTGGCAAAGAACCCCTTCGCCCCGAAAGATCTTTTTCCAGCCACTCGAACGCCTTGTCTTTGTCTCCGAAGGCGCCATATACCGTTGCAAGATCAACCCCGTCCGCCTGTTGTTTCCTGTGTCTCTCCTCCAACTCCTTGATCAACTCCTGAGCTTCCTTAGGTCGTCCCGAAGCTGCGAATGCGGCTCCAAGTTCCGAAAGCACGTACGACGTCCGACCGCTCAGTTCCAGGGCCTTTTGAAATGAGGCAATCGCTTCATCATTCCGTCCAGTTTTCAGGTACGACCAACCTATAGTAAAGTGGCCGCCCGGGAAATTTGGATGGAGCTCTATGATCTTCTGGCAAACTTCAATAGCAGCCTTGTGATCATTCTTCATCTGGTGCACTTGAGCGACGTTTTGAGTGATAATGCTGGACATCGGGTCTAGTCCGTGGGCACGAGTAATCATAGCCGCCCCTTCGTCGTTTCTTCCCAAAGCGAAAAGTAATATGGAGTACCAGTGATACGCTGTCGCGTAATTCGGATTGAGTTCGATCGCCCGTTTGTACTCCGTTTCTGATTCGGCCCATTTCCACTTGTTGTAATAGACGTTGCCAAGTGTCGCGTGCGGTTCAGCCAACTGCCCGTCGATCGCAATGGCTCGCCGGGCAAATTCCTCCGATCGCGATAACGAATCGGATGGGGCGCTCAGCGCGTAGTCGGGCAATAGTGAATAAGAATCCGCAATGCCGACAAATGCCAGGGCATAATTTGGATCTCGGTCGATAGCGATCTGAAACTGTTCGATCGCCTTGTAGATGTCTTCGCCCGTACGTTTGTTCCAATAGTACCGGCCTCTAAGATAAGCCTGATAGGCGGCGGGATCAGCTGTCGCTTGTTTTGAAACCCTTGTCTCTTCGGCCCCGGTGAGCCGCGGCGATAGTTTGGCCGAAATGTCCTTGGCTATCTCGCTTTGAAGCAAGACGATATCCGCTTGGCCCCGCTGGTACTGCTCAGTCCATATGACAGAGTTTTTCTCAACATCGACCAATTCCAGACTCAACGTCAAAAGCTCACCTCGCTGGACGACACGGCCAATAAGGATCGCCTGCACATTCAGCTCTTTCCCGATCGATGGCAGATCTATGTCCTTGCCCTTATAACGAAAGACCGAGGCTCGCGGTTTTACATCCATGTGCGGCAAATTCGACAGGCTCTTTATGAGCATCTCGGTCATTCCGTCCGAAAGATATTCGACATCGGCATTGCCGCTTTCGTTGACGAAAGGCAGCACGGCGATTGAATTGATGGCGGCGTTGGAGTGTCGCCCGCTGAGATACAGGGCGAAGGCTGTAATGCCGGCAACAAGCACAACCAGACCAACGGCTGAAGCGAGTTTGTGCTGCTTGATTCCGGTGACTACATACTCGGCGCTTGAGGCTTTGGTCGAGAGTGATGGCGTATCGATTGTTGGGCTGAGACTCTGGCTGCGCGTGTCTTCGCCTCCAGTTGATCCTGTTGTTTCGCTTCTCGTTGGCGGCGTCACCGTTGTATCAATGCCGGCTCCTTGCAACTCGCGCCGCAACTCTTTCAATTCGATCGCGACTTCCTTGATCGATTGATATCTCTCGTCAGGATCTTTCGCCAGACACCGCCGCACGATTCGCTGTAGATCCGCCGGCGCCGACGGATTTAGTTCAGCGATGGGCGGGGCCGATTCATACACAACCATGTGGAATGACTTGATGACTGACTCACCTGCGAACGGTTTCTTGCCGGTGACCGCTTCGTAGAGGATGCAGCCAAACGAGAATATGTCTGAACGCTGATCGATTTCGTTGGTCTTGCCCTGCGCCTGCTCGGGCGACATGTAACCCACGGTCCCCATCACTGTGCCTGGGGTCGAGTGCTGTGGCATGACTGCGGTTGCTGCTTCACCGGAATCACTGCCTGGCATATGCTGCTGCTCGATCAGCTTCGCGAGACCAAAATCGAGTATCTTAGCGTGGCCATCACGCGTCACCATGATGTTGTCGGGCTTAAGATCGCGATGGACAATGCCGGCGCCGTGGGCCCGCGCCAAACCCTCGGCCGCGTGTTGCAGGAACCGGAGCAGCTTTCTGAGTTCAGTCCGCTCCTGATGAATCTTCCCGCGCAGCGTAACGCCTTCGACAAACTCCATCGCGATGAAGTTCGTGCCGTCGCTCTCACCAATTTCGTAAATGTGTGCGATGTTCGGATGATTGAGCGCCGCCGCCGCTTTCGCTTCCTGTACGAAACGGCGCATGCGGTCCTGGTTTGCAGCAAGGTCAGTGGGCAGAATCTTCAAAGCAACTTTGCGATCGAGTTCGGTGTCCTGCGCCAGGTACACTTCACCCATCCCGCCCTCACCAATCTTCGAGCGGATTTCGTAGCGGCCGAACTTTGTGCCGGAAGGGATGGTCACTGCTGTGGCAGAGCGAAAGGTGCGATTCAGAACCGAAGCTGCAGATGGATAAAGCGACTCATTCTAGCCGTATTAGCTTGGGCAAGCTAGAAGATCATTTGCTCACGTTTGAGATTCCAATCTGGAACCTCAAAGCCGCGGTTCAAGAATAGGTCCGAGATGGTGGGATTCATTAAGACCGACAGCTGGCCTGAGGCACTACTCTAATCGTTAGTAACCAAGGCGATTCTCGTCTCAACACTCACTTCAGAGTGTTTGTTAGGCCGCGCGGAAAGGCAAAGCGCGCGCAATTCTATTTCTTGCTTCGTTCTATAATTTCGATATCCAGATGGATCTGATCTTTTTCGATTAGATCACAGTAAACCTCTATGCGACCAGCAAACCCTTTTTGAGTATATTCGAGATAAAACCTCCTGCCGACTTTATGGTTCTGCCTGACCACCGTCCCTTTACCGCTCTCGATCTGCTTTATGGTTTCCGCTGCAAGCCACTTGAGGAAATCGTCTATTTTGAAAGCGTCATCGCCGGTAGTTTGTATGCGACCCGCGTAAGAGATCGACTTCGATTTTTCAGAGCCCATTTCCTCTGGAGCAACATCTATCCCCTTGTACTTCGGAAGTGTCGAAACACTGAATTCATCACCTATTTCGTCCGGGCCAAATTCTACCCCCTTGTACTTCTTATTTTTCACCAGCTCGCGGGCATCGTAGCCGGAGTAAAAGGCGCTTGATTCTTCTTGGGCAAACACGATAACCCCTCCCCAGACCCCGCAAGCTAGCGCCAAGAAAGCCAGGTGGTTCCTAACGACTTTGCGAAACATAGCTGCAAGAGCTCCCCTTCTCCCATACAATTCAATAGCGACCTAACGTTGGCCTTCAGCTGCGGCGCGCGATCAGCATTCAAGCTGAAGGAAAAAGGTTATTTAAGAAACATGCTATCGCGCCGTCAGCCGCAAGGCTTTGTTATGCGGAACCGTCGCAAGCCATATTCATGACACCCAGGTACCGACCTTCGTTTTGATTTTCCACGCGCCCTGATCCTTCGTGAGTAGGATAAAATATCCTTCACCACACAAGCCACCACACGAGCGGCCAGTAGATACCACAGCCTGAGTATAGTCCCGATTGAATCCAGGATTCGAGAATTGAATGATGCCCGATGAACCAGGGTATTTCGCGTAGAAGCGACTCCACGCCCGATCGAAACTGCCCTTCGGAAACAGCGGTTTGAGATCTTTTGATCCAACCAACACATATTTACTTGGAACACCGAGCTTGTTGGCTAGCGGATGGCATTCCTTCATTCGCGAGTGAAAGTCGTCAATCGTTTCGCGCGCCAGTTCCGGCATTTTCTGAAAGGCGAAGTTTTCCATCCGTTGGCGCATCTCTTCGACCTTCGCGTCAGGCGTTTCAGCAGGTTGAGGCGATGGACAGGGATCGACGCCTTCAATGACAAGCAAACGTGTGCGGTTGTCAACGTACATGTCCCGAATAATCGCCGACAGAGCAGCGTGCTGTTCGGTTTCGTAATTCGTGTTGAGATTGGCGACGTCGGATTGGGGAGTGCGCGCGTGGTTTTTACGATGGCAACTAAAACCGACCGCAACGACGAAGATGGCCGTAAGAGAGACTGTGACGCGCAGGTTCATATGGGATACGGAATTAGACGCCGAGCCGGTGGAGAAGTTCCGCATAACGCTGCGCCTTCAGCGGCGGCGCGCGATCAGCATCCGAGCTGAGGGGAAAAGGTTACTTGAGAAAGATGCTATCGCGCCGTCAGCTGCAAGGCTTTGTTGGGTTGCGTTCCATAGCCGCTAGACTCGAGTTAGATGAAGAAGTGGTATTCAAGCACAAGTACTTGGGATACAGCGCGCCCTCCCTTCATGGCCGGTTCAAACCTGATTTTGCGGGCAGCCTCAACCGACTTCTCGGTCAGGCCGTATCCCCAAGATTCCAGCGTCACGACATGCTCTACCGACCCATCAGGTTTGAGTATTGCCAGCAGCCGCACCGTGCCACTAGTGTTGGCCCGGACATTCTCTTCTGTTAAAGCGGGTGCGGGCTTGGAAATAATTTTGGCGCGCGTATCTACTTCCGATGCCAGGAATAGGTCACGCCTGTCAGGCGTAGCGGCGAGCTTTGCAAATTCCCGTAAATCACTTATCCGTTCGCGTAACAAGGGGGTATCCTCGGAATCTTGCTGCGCAGTGAGGTGCCTCTCCAGCGAATCAATCAGGCCACTCAGGGC
>JBAPXA010000002.1:0-23542 GCA_049283975.1 Pyrinomonadaceae bacterium
TCGGGGGTTCAAGTCCCTTCGCCGGCTCCATTAGGCACTTGAAATACAGGCAGGGGTGGTCGAGTGGTTAATGGCACCGGGCTGTAAACCCGGCGGGCTAACGCCCTACGCAGGTTCGAATCCTGCCCCCTGCACCATCTGGGATCTCAGATCTCAAATTTGAAATCTGAAAGGGCGGGTGTAGCTCAGTTGGTAGAGCATCAGCCTTCCAAGCTGAGGGTCGCGAGTTCGAATCTCGTCGCCCGCTCCAGTTTCGTAGTAGCTCTCGTGCCCGCGTAGCTCAGGGGTAGAGCGCCTCCTTGGTAAGGAGGAGGTCATGAGTTCAAATCTCATCGCGGGCTCCAGTAACCGGCGGTTCGCGTTTTGAAATTGACGATCCTTTATAGATAGAGGCAAAGAGAATGTCTAAGGAAAAATTTGACCGCAGTAAGCCGCACGTGAACATCGGGACGATAGGGCACGTGGATCACGGGAAGACGACGCTGACGGCGGCGATCACGAAGGTATTGGGGAAGAACAACCCGAAAGTGCAGTTTGTGGCGTTCGATCAGATCGACAAGGCGCCGGAAGAGAAGGCGCGCGGAATTACGATCGCGACGGCGCACGTGGAGTATGAGACGAAGAACCGGCACTACGCGCACGTGGACTGTCCGGGGCACGCAGACTACGTGAAGAACATGATCACGGGAGCGGCGCAGATGGACGGGGCGATCCTGGTAGTGGCAGCTACGGACGGTCCGATGCCGCAGACGCGGGAGCACATATTGCTGGCGCGGCAGGTGGGAGTGCCGGCGATGGTGGTGTTCATGAACAAGGCGGACGCGGTGGACGATGCGGAGCTGCTGGAGCTGGTGGAACTGGAAGTCAGAGAGCTGCTCAGTGCTTATGAGTTTCCCGGGGACGACATTCCGGTGATCAAGGGTTCAGCGCTGAAGGCATTGGAAGGGGACCCGGCGTGGGAGAAGACGGTGGAAGAGCTGATGGATGCGGTGGACAGCTACATACCGACGCCGGCGAGAGATGTGGAGAAGCCGTTTTTGATGCCGGTGGAAGATATCTTCACGATCCAGGGCCGCGGCACGGTGGCGACGGGGAGAGTGGAGCGCGGTAAGGTGAAGGTGAACGAGAGCGTGGAGATTGTAGGCATTAGACCTACTAAAACCACGGTCGTCACAGGCGTGGAGATGTTCAAGAAGTTGTTGGACGAAGGCACGGCTGGAGACAACGTGGGGTTGTTGCTGCGGGGAGTGGAGCGCAAGGACATTGAGCGGGGGCAGGTAATCTCGAAGCCGGGGTCAATCACGCCGCACACGAAGTTCAAGGCGGAGGCGTATGTGCTGACGAAGGAAGAAGGCGGGCGGCACACGCCGTTTTTCACGGGTTACCGGCCGCAGTTCTACTTCCGCACGACGGACGTGACGGGGGTAGCGTCGTTGCCGGCTGGGGTGGAGATGGTGATGCCCGGTGACAACGTGGCAATGGAGATCGAGTTGATTGCGCCGATCGCGATGGAGAAGGGGCTGCGCTTCGCGATCCGCGAAGGCGGTCGCACAGTAGGCGCCGGCACGGTGTCGGAAGTTGTTGAATAGGAGAAGTGAGGACGAATTATGCCGCGCGATAACATTGTGCTCCAGTGCACGGATTGCAAGAGCCGCAACTACACGACGACTAAGAATAAGAAAACCACGCCCGACCGGTTGGAATTTCAAAAGTTTTGTCGTCGTTGCCGCAAGCACACTGGCCATAAAGAAACCAAGTGAGGACGGACACGGAGAAAGGGCGACGGGGAGACACGGCGAAGCTTGTCTTTCTCCGCGTCGCCCGGTCTCCCCTTCGCCGCGTCTCGCGATGGAGGGGTATAGTGTCAACGGTTAGCACGTCGGTCTCCAAAACCGAAAGTCCGGGTTCGAATCCTGGTACCCCTGCCAGATAGATGGAAGGCAGTTGAGTGTCGAAGAGTGAAATCATGGACGATATAGAGAAGCCAGACGCGTCCCTGCCGTCTCCGCGCACTACTCGTTTCGGCGAAGGCAGCGAAGGGCGTGGAGTGCGGCGCGAGCGAGGGTTAAGTGGACCCCGGGTCGGCCCGCTAGGTCGCCTGAGTCACTTCTTGCACGATGTCCGCGCAGAGATGAAGCGCGTTTCCTGGCCGGACTTCAACACAGTCAAGAACACGACCATCATCACGCTCATCGCGGTAATCTTCTTCGCCGTCTACTTGTTTTTAGTTGATCGGATTTGGACTTTCGCTTTGACACAGCTTAACCACTTACTTACCTGGGTCACCGGAGCCTAAACAGAATTCCATGCAGCAGTGGTTCATACTTCACACGTACTCGGGACACGAGAAGAAGGTTCGCGATAGCTTAAAAGCGCGGGTCCGCGATACCGATCTGCAAGCCGAAGTTGCGGAAGTACTAGTGCCGACGGAAACGGTAGTCGAAATGCGCGGTAACAAGCGCATCGAGTCAACGCGCATGTTCTATCCGGGTTACGTCCTGGTACAAATTGAATGCGACGAGCGTGGGCATATCCCCGATAACGTTTTTCACATGATCAAGTCGACACCGAAAGTTACCGGTTTTGTCGGGGGACATAACCCGACGCCATTAACACCACAGGAAGTTGACCAGATCGTTCACAACGTTACCGAGGCGGCCGAAAAGCCAAAGCCGAAGTTTTCATATGCTGCTGGAGAAACCGTCCGGATCAAGTCAGGACCGTTCCAGAGTTTTACGGGAAAAGTTGAAGAAGTTAATGAAGACAAATCGACATTAAAGGTTACGGTCACGATTTTTGGGCGCTCGACTCCAGTGGAGTTGAACTTCCTTGATGTAGAGAAAGTTACTTTTGCGGAAGAGGAATGATGAGATTGCCGGTTTTCGATTGGCGATTGCCAATTGAATCTTCCTTTTGAGGACGCGAAAGATTGAAGTGACGGATTTGAAGAGTCAGGCAAATCGGCAATCGGAAATTGCCAATTGGAAATAAGAAGATGGCTAAGAAAATCACTGGATACATAAAGCTGCAGGTTCCCGCCGGCAAAGCCAATCCGGCGCCTCCAATCGGCCCGGCGCTCGGTCAGCACGGCGTCAATATCATGGAATTCTGCAAGGCATTTAATGCCAAGACTGCACAACTTGATCCCGATCTGAAGATACCGGTTGTGATCACGGTTTACGCAGATCGCTCGTTCACGTTTGAAACCAAAACGCCGCCGGCTGCCGATCTTTTGAAGAAGGCGGCCGGTTTGCCCAAAGGCTCCGGCAATCCGAAGCGAGAAAAAGTCGGCACGATTCCCAAATCCAAGATTGAAGAAATCGCGAAGACGAAGATGCCGGATCTGAATACGACGAGCCTGGAAGCTGCGATACGCACCATTGAAGGAACCGCTCGGCAAATGGGGCTCATGGTTGAGTAATTGCCGATTGGCGATTGCCAATTGCCGAGTGGAATAGCTGGGCTAACGGAATCATTGAGAGGGAGGGTATTGGATCATGATCTTGCTAATCGGCAATCGCCAATCGCCAATCGGCAATCGAAAATCCAGCCCCGCTTGCACCTCGGAGGTAAGAATTTGAAGAAGCACGGCAAGAAGTACAACGCGGCCGCAGAGAAGATCGAGCCTGATCGCAAATACAACCTCGAAGAGGCGGTTGCAAAGGTTAAGGAAATTGCCTTTGCAAAATTTGACGAAACAGTAGAGCTGACTGTTTGGCTCGGCGTGGATCCCCGGAAGGCTGATCAACTCGTGCGCGGTACGCTGGTTCTACCCCACGGCCTGGGAAAGTCAAAGAAGGTTTTGGTCATCGCCCAGGGAGAAAAGATCAAAGAGGCTGAAGAAGCTGGCGCGGATTTTGTTGGCGGCGAAGATATGGTCAACAAGATCAAAGAAGGCTGGCTGGACTTCGACGCCGTAGTTTCCACACCAGACATGATGAGACTCGTTGGCGGCCTCGGTAAAGTGCTCGGTCCCCGTGGCCTGATGCCCAATCCGAAGACGGGCACAGTCACTTTCGACGTGAAAACCGCGGTAAAAGAGACAAAGGCCGGCAAGGTCGAGTATCGCGTCGACAAGACGGGCGTAATCCACGTGGGCGTCGGCAAGGTCTCGTTCGAGGCCGACAAGATTAGAGACAATGCCAAGTCGTTGCTGGAAGCAATCGTTAAAGCTAAACCGTCGACGGCGAAGGGCAAGTATGTGAAGAAGGTCAATCTGGCCGCGACTATGAGCCCCGGTGTCTTGCTGGACGAAGCCGCGTACGTCAAATAGGAGTGAGAGCTGATGAAGACTAAAGCGAAGAAACAGAAAGATCTGGAAGCGCTCACTGAGCAATTTAAGAACGCTAAGGCAGCGATGCTTGTGGGCTTCAAGGGGATGACCGTTCCGAAGGATCAGGAGCTGCGCAATCAGCTGCGCGAGGCCGGAGTTACCTATGGAGTAGTTAAGAACACGCTCGCTCGCAAGGCCGCGGCAGGTACGGACCTCGAAAAGGCGTCAGATCAGTTTAAGGGTGTCACGGCAGTCGCGTTGAGCCAGGAAGACCCGGTGAATTTGTCGAAGGCGATCGCAAAGTTCGCCAAGGCCAATCCGGAAATATTTTCGTTCAAGGCAGGTGTCGTCGAAGGAAAGGTAGTGGCGCTGAAGGATGTCGAAGCCATTGCTAGTCTGCCTTCGAAGGAAGAATTGATTTCCAAGGTAATGTTCTTGATCAATTGCCAGGCGCAGCGTTTAGTCACTGTCCTGTCGGCGGTGCCGCGAAATCTTGCAATTGTGATCAAGCAGATTGGTGAACAGAAGGCATAACGATTTGAGATCTCAGATCTCAGATCTCAGATCAGATCAGATCAGATCAGATCTTAGAGCAGGTTTCAGATCTCAGATTTGGGAACTTTAGACCGATTTGAAGTTCGTTGAGGAACAGTAGGGCCGGACGCGGACAACGAGCATGGCGATAGTCAGGTCGCCAATGCGGCTCGGACGCTTTTCGAGAGGAAGATGCAACCCCTCAAGACAAACGTCCCGTGGGTTCTCCTGCTGCGGAAAATAACAACAGCACATCAGGACCCTTTGAGGAGGATGGAGAAAACCATGGCAGCAACACGTGAAGATGTTATTGAGTATCTAAAGAGCATGACGCTTCTAGAAGCTTCCGAGCTCGTTAAGCAGTTGGAAGAGACGTTTGGCGTTTCCGCCGCAGCCGCAGCCGTAGCGGCGCCGGCAGCAGGAGCTGCGGCAGGTGGCGAAACCGCCGCCGCCGAAGAAAAGACTGAGTTTGATGTGATCCTGCAGGCAGTTGGCGGCAATAAGATCAACGTCATTAAGGTGGTTCGCGAGATCACCGCCCTGGGCTTGAAAGAGGCCAAGGATCTGGTCGAGGCCGCACCCAAGCCGGTGAAGGAAGGCGTTTCTAAGGAAGAGGCCGAGACGGTAAGACAGAAGCTTGCTGATGCGGGCGCAACTGTCGAAGTCAAATAATCATAGGCAACAGGTGGCAAGCTACAAGCAACCAATGCTTGTATGCTTGTCACCGGTAGTGCCGGTTGAGTGGAGAGTTTGTTGGCTTGACACTCGAAATGTTAGTGGCTAAGTTAAGGGAGTATTGAGGGCGCTGGCGTTACTCCCAAAAAAATTGACGATAAATAACCGCTTTTGGTGATTAAGCGGTCGGGGCATTCTGCGCCCTGACCGCGCTTTGGCGTTTCCAAGCGGCCTGACAGTGATTTCGGCCATTTACGAAGTCCGCCAGGCTCACCACCGCCAATTGTTGATCGGGCATTGATAAGGAACCTCTCATGTCAGTAAATCTACTTCAAACAGCTAACACGGGATTAGGACGAAGGACGAGTCAGGCGCCAGAGCGTATCGACTTTTCCAAGATTGCCACTGCGGTGCGCATTCCGAATCTGATCGAGATTCAGCGTGAGTCCTACAATCGCTTCCTGCAGATGGATTTTCTGCCCGAGGAACGCGAGAACACGGGTTTGCAAGCGGTATTTCAATCAGTCTTTCCGATTTCGGATTTTCGTGGCACAGCCACGTTGGATTTTGTCGAATACCAGATCGGCAACTGGCAGTGTAAGTGCGGCCGGCTGGAGGGATTGAACTACCTGCGCGCCAACTGTAAGGAGTGCGGTTCTACCATCAAGGTCAATCCACTCGCTGCCGGCGAAACTCTCTGCCACAAGTGCGGAACCTTTAACTTTGTGCGGCCGCAACTTTGTGAGAACTGTGGCGAACCGGTCGGCCTGAAGCATAAACACGATCAGCAGGAATGTCAGGAGCGGGGCATGAGTTATAGCGTCCCGCTTAAGGTCAAGATACGCCTGACTGTTTATGACAAAGATCCGGAGACGGAGGCGATGTCGATTCGCGACATCAAGGAGGAAGAGGTCTTCTTTGGCGAGATTCCGTTGATGACTGACAACGGGACCTTCATTATCAACGGCACCGAGCGCGTCATCGTTTCTCAGCTTCACCGCAGCCCCGGCGTTTTCTTCAAGCGCGGCGCCGTCTACATTGCCAAAATAATTCCCTATCGCGGCTCCTGGGTCGAATTCGAATACGACCAGAAAAATTTGCTCTACGTTCGCGTTGGCAAACGCAAGTTTCTCGCTTCGATTTTCCTGCGAGCGCTAGGTCTCTGGTTTAACCGCGAATCAGACATAAAGACAAGCGGAAACGATTCGGCCCTGGAAGAAGGCGTAAAGAATGCGGTCTTCAGCGATGAAGACATGTTGCGGGCTCTTTATGTCACTGATGAAGTTCGAATCGAAGACGGCAATCTCATGATGCAGGTGCCGGAGAGCGGGCCGAGCAGCCTGGTCGGCATGAAGGTCGATTTTGACATCAAGGGCCGTACTGAGCCGATCGTTCGTAGCGGTAAGAAAGTAACAGCGACGGCACTGGAAGCGCTGCGCAAAGCGAACATTGGCGAGGTCGAAATTGAGCCCAGCCAGTTCGAAGGTGCTTTCGCGCTTTCTGACATCGTCAATAAAGAGAGCGGCGAGGTGCTGCTAGAGGCCAACAACGAGATCACCGCGGCGAAGTTGCAGGAGATCTCGGAAGCCGGCATCGATAGCTTCTCGGTCTTTTTCCCGGAGCGCGACGACATTGGCTCAATTCTCTCGTTGACGTTGAAAAAAGACGTAATCACCAAGCCGGTGGATGCATTGCTGGAAATTTACCGCAAGATGCGTCCCGGTGATCCGCCGACAGTCCAAACCGCTTACCGTTTGCTGGACGCCATGTTTTTTGACCCGCGCAAGTTTGATTTCTCGCGGGTGGGCCGGCTGAAGTTCAACATCAAGATGGGTAAGCCGGAGCGTGACCGCATTGATGATCCCCTGCTTACAGCTCATGACTTTTATGAAGTGGTTTCTTACGTTCTGAAGATGCGAAAGAACCCGTCTGAGTATCAGTCTGACGACATCGATCACCTCGGCAACCGCCGCGTGCGCGCGGTGGGGGAGCTGCTGGAAAACCAGTTCCGCATCGGTCTAGAGCGCATGGAGCGGGCCATCAAAGAGAAGATGTCCATCCATCAAGAGATGCAGACGACGATGCCGCGCGACTTGATCAATGCCAAGCCCGTCACGGCAGCCGTCCGCGAGTTCTTTGGCTCCAGCCAGCTCTCGCAGTTCATGGATCAGACGAATCCGCTCTCCGAGATCACGCACAAGCGACGTTTGTCGGCACTCGGACCGGGCGGTCTTTCTCGCGAGCGAGCCGGATTCGAAGTTCGTGACGTCCATCCAACTCACTATGGCCGCATTTGCCCGATTGAGACGCCTGAAGGTCCGAACATTGGCTTGATTTCCAGTCTCTCCTGTTTTGCGCGCATTAATGAGTTTGGTTTCATTGAAGCGCCTTACCGAAAGGTGATTGACGGCCGGGTGCTCGAATATGTGCGCGTTATAAACGGCGGAGAGACCAAGTTGAAGCCGGGTGAGCATATTCCACTCGAGGACGTCGAGAAGGCCAACAAGAAAATTGGCGCCGGAGGGCGGAAAGCTGAGTTCGAGCCGTGGCCTTTCTATCTGACAGCGTGGGAGGAAGATAAGCACGTTGTCGGTCAGGCCAACATTCAATTGGACGCCGGCGGGAACATCGTTAACGAACGCAATGCCTCGCGCAAGGCCGGAGAGTTTGTGCTGGCCCTGCGTAAGGACATCGAGTACGTAGACGTTTCGCCGAAGCAACTTGTGTCTGTTGCCGCTTCCTTAATTCCCTTTTTGGAGAACGACGACGCCAACCGAGCCCTGATGGGTTCGAACATGCAACGCCAATCAGTGCCTTTGCTGCGAGCGGAAGCTCCCTACATTGGCACGGGTATGGAGAAGACAACTGCGCGCGACTCGGGTGCTGTCGTCGTTGCCAAGCGCGATGGAGTGGTCGACTACGTAGATTCGGAACGTTGCATCGTGAAAGCCGATCACAATGTCGACGGCACTATCTCGCGCGAGGTGACGGCCGACATCTACACTCTGATTAAGTTCAAGCGTTCAAATCAAAACACCTGCATCAATCAGCGCCCGATCGTCCATGTTGGCGAGCGCGTGTCTAAGGGGCAGGTAATTGCCGATGGTCCTTGCACGGATCGCGGCGAACTCGCGCTGGGTCGCAACGTGTTGGTGGCTTTCATGCCCTGGCGCGGTTACAACTTCGAAGACGCGATCCTGGTTTCCGAGCGGCTCGTGAAAGAAGACTATTACACGTCGATTCACATTGAGGAGCTCGAAATCGAAGCGCGCGACACGAAGCTGGGACCCGAAGAAATCACACGCGACATTCCCAACGTGGGCGAAAACATGCTCCGCGATCTTGATGACAGCGGCATCATTCGCATCGGCGCCCAGGTTAAGCCGGGTTCGATTCTGGTAGGCAAAGTAACGCCCAAAGGCGAAACGCAGCTTACTGCTGAAGAGAAACTGCTGCGGGCAATCTTTGGTGAAAAAGCAGGCGACGTAAAAGACGCTTCGCTCGTTTCGCCTCCGGGGATCGATGGCACTGTGGTTGATGTTCAGGTCTTCACCCGCAAGGGCCAGGAAAAAGACGCGCGTTCGCTGGCGATCGAGCAGGAAGAAGAAGATCGCTTGCGGCGCGACCTGGAAGATGAGATTCGCATTCTGCGGGAGCAGCGCGACCAGCGCATCTACGAACTGCTTGACGGACGAAAGCTTTCGGCTGACTTGACGGTTAATCGCGACGTCGTGATCGAGAAAGGAACCGTGATCACGCGCGAGATGCTTGTCGACATCGAACCGAAGGTATTGCGGAAGGTACAGCTCACTGCTTCGCGAATCGATGTGGGTGCCGAGATTAAGGAATACGAAGATCGCACCGAGCGTCAGATCAAGATTCTTTCAGACATCTACGAAGAGAAGATTGCCAAACTACGCCAGGGTGATGAACTGGCGCCGGGCGTGATCAAGATGGTGAAGGTCTTCATCGCCATGAAGCGCAAGCTTTCAGTGGGCGACAAGATGGCTGGACGCCATGGAAACAAAGGTGTGATTGCACGCATTCTTCCGGAAGAAGACATGCCGTATCTGCCCGACGGGACCCCCGTGGAGATTGTGCTCAATCCGTTGGGTGTGCCTTCACGTATGAACGTCGGCCAGATTTTGGAGACGCACCTTGGTTGGGCCGCGCGAGTTCTTGGCGTTCACTTTGCGACTCCCGTGTTTGACGGCGCCACGGAAGCAGAGATTAAGGAGAAGCTTGCCCTCGCGGGCCAACGCGCAGCCGAACTGGGACTTCCGGAGATCATCAACGAGTCTGGTAAGGCAATTCTTTACGACGGACTTTCCGGAGAACCATTTGAGCAGAAGGTGACGGTTGGGTACATCTACATGCTGAAGCTGTCGCACTTGGTGGACGATAAGATCCACGCGCGCTCGATCGGACCGTATAGTTTGATCACGCAGCAGCCGCTCGGTGGTAAGGCGCAGTTTGGCGGTCAGCGCTTTGGAGAAATGGAAGTTTGGGCGCTCGAGGCCTACGGCGCTGCTCACATTCTGCAGGAGTTGCTGACAGCAAAATCTGACGACGTAGCGGGGCGGTCGAAGATCTACGAAGCCATCGTTAAGGGTGAGGCAGACTTTGATCCGGGTCTCCCGGAGTCGTTTAACGTGCTCGTGCGTGAATTGCAATCGCTCTGTCTTGACGTCGAATTGATCAATCGCAAGGCGGCAGTCAATGGTGGCGCAGCGGAAGAGGGTGTCGGCGAAGCGCTCGTCACCAGCGCAGTAGAAGTTTAAGAACATTTTCGATTTCCAATTGCCAATTGCCGATTGGCACTTGGTTATCGAACTTGGGGATGGGATTGGTTTCAGCGTGACCGGCGCGAGGGATCCAATCGGAAATTGGCAATCGGCAATTGGCAATGGAGAGACATGTTTCGATTCCAACAAGAAAAGCAGCAATTA
Organism: Pyrinomonadaceae bacterium; assembly: GCA_049283975.1. Taxonomy (GTDB): domain Bacteria; phylum Acidobacteriota; class Blastocatellia; order Pyrinomonadales; family Pyrinomonadaceae; genus PSRF01. The sequence goes on from JBAPXA010000002.1 coordinate 10,432, forward strand.
GCTCCTGACTTTGAAGCCATTCGTATCTCCCTCGCGTCCCCGGAAAAGATCCGGCAGTGGTCGCATGGAGAGGTAACGAAACCGGAGACGATTAACTATCGCACCTTCAAGCCGGAGCGTGATGGACTCTTCTGCGCGCGTATTTTTGGTCCCGTAGCTGACTGGGAATGTCTCTGCGGTAAGTACAAGCGCATGAAACATCGCGGCGTAATTTGCGACAAGTGCGGCGTGGAAGTGACGCAGGCCAAGGTTCGGCGCGAGCGTCTCGGCCATATCGATCTGGCTAGCCCTTGTTCGCACGTTTGGTTTTTTAAAGGCTTGCCGAGTCGTATCGGCCACCTTTTGGATATTCCCCTCCGCGAGTTGGAGAAGGTCCTCTATTTTGAATCCTACATCGTCATCGATGCTGGTGATGTGCCGGGAATAAAAGAGCGCGAGTTGCTTTCCGACGAACGTTATCGCGAGCTGGTGCGTGATTATCCCGCGCAGTTTGTCGCGAAGATGGGTGCTGAAGCGATCAAAGAACTGCTGGCGATGGTCAATGTTGAAGAGCTGGCCGTCGAGCTGCGCAAGCGCATGAAAGAGGAGACGTCGCAGCAAAAGAAACTCAAGTTTTCCAAGCGTCTGAAAGTCACGACCAGTTTTCTTAAGTCCGGCAATCATCCGGAGTGGATGATTCTGGATGTGATTCCCGTGATTCCGCCTGAGCTGCGCCCACTGGTGCCGCTCGATGGTGGCAGATTTGCTACCTCGGATCTCAACGATTTGTATCGCCGCGTGATCAACCGCAACAATCGCTTGAAGAAGTTGATGGAGCTGCGGGCGCCCGAAGTCATCGTCCGCAATGAAAAGCGGATGCTCCAGGAAGCTGTTGATGCGCTCTTTGACAATGGCCGGCGCGGACGCGTCCTCAGGGGCGTGAACAACCGTCCGCTCAAATCCCTGAGTGGCACACTCAAGGGCAAGCAAGGACGTTTCCGCCAGAACCTGTTGGGCAAACGCGTCGACTACTCAGGTCGCTCCGTGATCGTCGTAGGTCCCGAGTTGAAATTGCATCAGTGTGGTTTGCCTAAGAAGATGGCGCTCGAGCTCTTCAAGCCGTTCATTTACAACCAACTTGAAAAGCAGGGTCATGCAGCCACCATCAAGCAAGCCCGCGAAATGGTAGAGCGGCAGGAGCCAGTGGTCTGGGACATCCTTGAGGAAGTTATTCGCGAACATCCGGTTCTGCTCAACCGTGCACCTACTCTGCACCGCCTTGGTATTCAGGCTTTTGAGCCAGTCCTCGTTGAAGGTAAGGCCATCAAGATTCATCCGCTTGTCTGCACAGCATTCAACGCTGACTTTGACGGCGACCAGATGGCCGTGCACATTCCTTTAAGTCCCGAGGCGCAGATTGAGGCGGCAGTGCTGATGCTTTCGAGCAACAACATTCTAAGCCCCGCCAGTGGTCAGCCAATCGCGGTTCCTTCCCAGGACATCGTTTTGGGCTGCTACTACCTGACGCGCGATAAGCCCGGCGCCAAGGGCGAAGGACGAGTTTTTGCCTCGACGGATGAGGTCCTATTGGCGCTCGATTCGAAAGAAGTGACTACGCAGACTCCGATCAAGTTGCGGATTACCGGCGATCTGATCGATCTGACACAGGAACACGATCCGCAGGACATCCTGCGTGCGGCTGTTCAGGAGAATGTGAAGCGAGTAGTCAGCACCACCGTCGGTCGTGTCATTTTCAATGATTCGATTCCTGCCGGTTTGCCCTTCTTCAACGGGACAATGAAGAAGAAGGGTCTGCAATCGCTCGTGAACTATTCCCACATTCGTTTGGGACACGAGATGACTGTCAAGATGCTTGACGACCTCAAAACCCTCGGCTTCCTTTATGCGACTCGTGCCGGCATCTCAATCGGAATTGACGATCTGGTAACTCCACCGGCAAAGAAGGGTCTTGTCGACAAGGCCGAAAAGGACGTGATTTCCGTAGAGCAACAGTATCTCGACGGCGTTATCACAAACGGCGAACGCTACAACAAGGTCATCGCAATCTGGTCGGAAGTGACAGACAAAGTCGCCAAGGAAATGTTCAAGGCGATGGACGATCGCGAGAAGGCCACCGGCGAATTGAATCCCATCCTCGTGATGAGTGATTCCGGAGCGCGTGGTAGCGCGCAACAGATTCGCCAGCTCGCGGGTATGCGCGGTCTGATGGCGCGGCCTTCGGGTGAAATCATCGAGACTCCGATTCAGGCCAACTTCCGCGAAGGCTTGAATGTGTTGCAGTACTTTATTTCCACACACGGCGCGCGCAAGGGTCTCGCGGACACGGCCTTGAAGACGGCTGACTCGGGCTACCTGACACGACGGCTCGTTGACGTGGCCCAGGACGTGATTATCAGCGAACCGGACTGCGGAACATTGCGAGGCATTTCTGCCAGCGCGATCGTTGAAGGCGGGGAGGAAATCGAATCGTTGCGCGATCGTATCGTTGGTCGCACGGCGCTTGAGGACGTTATCGATCTTGTCGAGGGCCGCGTCATAGTCGAAGCCAATGAGGAGATTGACGAAGACCTGTCCTCGGAGATTCAACGTTCCGGCGTGCAGCGCGTTCGGATCCGCTCCGTGCTCACCTGTGAATCGCGTCGCGGCTGCTGCATCAAGTGTTACGGCCGTAACCTCGCGACCGGCCGCCCGGTCGAGATTGGCGAGGCGGTGGGTGTGATTGCCGCGCAGTCGATTGGTGAGCCCGGTACGCAGCTCACGATGCGCACCTTCCACATCGGTGGTACTGCTCGTCTGGAAGAGTCGTCTAAACACGAAGCTCGTCAGGACGGCACCATCAAGTACATGGAACTGCAAACGGTGAAGAGCCGTAAGGGCGAACGCATTGCTATGAACCGCAACGGTTCATTGACCATCATTGACGATCGCGGCCGCGAAGTTGCCCGTCACCAGATAGTTTATGGTGCGCACATTCTGGTGGAAGACAACCAGAGGGTTACTCAGGATCAACTTTTGGCGACCTGGGATCCATTTACGTTTGCCATCCTTACTGAGGTCGCTGGTCACGTTAAGTTCCAGGACTTGAAGGAAGGCGTGACGTTTGATGAAGAAGTGGACGAAGTTACTGGTCAGTCGCGCATGGTGGTTAAGGATTCGCCTGACGAGAAGAAGCAACCTCGCATGGAGATTCGCAACCCCAGCAATAAGGCTCTGAAGACTTACCAGATGCCGGTGCGCGCGAACCTGATGGTGACCGATGGTGAAGAAGTTGAGCCGGGAGACATCATCGCCAAGATCCCGCGCGAAACGACTAAGACCAAAGACATCACGGGCGGCCTGCCGCGCGTTGTCGAACTCTTTGAAGCGCGCCGGCCGGCGGAAACGGCTGTGATGTCGGAAATCGACGGCGTCGTAAAGTTTGGTCCGATTGCCAAGGGCAAACGCAAACTAATCATTACTGGCGACGATCTAGAGGAGCGCGAGTACGACATCCCGCGCGGTACGCACATCAACGTGCAGGAAGGCGATCGCGTACGTGCCGGCGAGGCTTTGATGGATGGCCCACTCAATCCACACGACATTTTGCGTGTTTTGGGCGCCAATCGTTTGCAGGAATACCTTGTAAACGAAATCCAGGAAGTCTATCGACTGCAGGGCGTGAACATTAACGATAAACATATCGAAGTGATCGTCCGCCAAATGCTGCGCTGGGTAAAAATCAAGGAAGTGGGAGATACAGACTTCCTGCTCGAGGAGCAGGTTGATCGCTTCCGCTTCACTGATGAGAACGAACGAGTGAATGGCGAGGACGGTGAGGTTTCGCAAGCAGAACCTTTGCTGCTTGGAATCACGAAGGCATCGCTTTCTACCGATTCGTTTATCTCGGCGGCATCGTTCCAGGAAACGACGCGCGTGCTTACTGAGGCGGCCATCTCGGGACGCATCGACTATCTACGTGGTCTCAAAGAAAACGTGATCATGGGACGGTTGATTCCTGCGGGAACCGGTATGGAGTACTACCGCAACGTTGATGTCGAACGTGATGAAACCATCGATCAAGCACGCGAACGCGAGCTTGATGAGTTTCCTGACATCGTCGGCGGTCACGAGATTTCCCTACCGCAACGACCGCCCCTGGTGACTGCCGGAGCCGATGGTGATGGTGAAGGCGAAATCGAGAGCTAACAAATACCCATCTCAGAAACCCTATAACAGACCGGCCAGGCTAGTCCTCGCCGGTCTTTTTATTAGCTTTGTACGCTCGCATACACATCGCCGGTTGAGGCGATAGAACCATGATGCGTTTTTCAATTTCTCTCGGTTGCCAACGCGGAAACTTTTCGCTATAGTCGGTGACAATCAGACGGTTGGTGAATCCTTCCGTCCAAGTGGTTGCTGGGGTGAGGACAGTGACCACACTTAGAAAAGGCGTGACAGCCCAAAAACTGTCGCGCCTTTTCGCTTTTAATTGCTGCTTTGTTGCCAGCACCACAGCTTTGGATTGAACCAAATTCGCACAATATTAGTCACCCCTGAGCCTCTATGGCGATCCGTTTTCATGCATGGTTGGTTTGCCACCATCGGCACGGGCGTTACAATTGCAAAAATTACTGTTAATTTGCAGGACAATTTGATCTCTACCCCGATTCAAGTTGGCATAATCGTTGCTCTACTTGTCCCCGTTCGACGGGACTCTAAATCAACGTTACGGAGGTAAGTGACAGCATGTTGTTTGGAAACAAGCGACACAGTCAAAACAGTAAACCCTCTGACATGCCGAAGGCAGAAACAATGTACGTTGATAACCAGGTGCGCTCGGCAGTTGCACGGGAATTCTTGCGAATGGATCAGCAGCACGCCCGCATCCGGGAAGAGGCGCTGGCTGCTTCAGGTTTCGAAATCGAATCAGGCGGAACTTATGGGTGATCGGGAACTCTCCTAGTAACTGGTTTTTTGTAATCTACAAAGAAGGAAGTTTGCATAAAACCATGGCGTCTCTTTGGAAGTTGCATGGGTTGTCGCTGGGTGCTTTGATCAAACGTGTTTGGGCAGAGATACAGCAAGACGATGTTCTCGGTCGTGCAGCACAACTCTCCTATTACTTTCTCTTAGCACTTTTTCCTTTACTAATCTTTCTTACCTCTATCATCGGCATTGTTCTCGGGACGGGAAGTGGGCTGCGTCGGAATTTGTTTAGCTATTTAGCCGAAGTGATGCCACCATCAGCTTTCCAATTGATCGAATCGACAATGCTGGAAATCAGTAAAACGAGTAGCGGGGGAAAGTTGTCCTTCGGCCTGCTAGCGGCACTCTGGGCGGCGTCAAACGGGATGGGTGCGATTACTGAAGCGCTGAACACCGCCTACGATGTAAAGGAGTCGAGGCCCTGGTGGAAGAATCGCTTGCAAGCTATCGCATTAACTGCCTCGTTGTCGGTCCTCATCATCACTGCGCTCTTGCTGGTGCTTTACGGAGGCAGAATCGTCGAGACTCTAGCTGCTAATTTCGACTTTGGGTCGGCCTTTGTAATGACGTGGAAGATTGCACAGTGGCCAATTGTGTTGGCGTTTATGTTACTGGCCTTCGCCTTGATTTATTACTTCGCCCCAGACCTGCGTGAGCAAAAGTGGACCTGGGTTACGCCAGGGGCGGTGTTAGGCGTCACGCTGTGGCTGCTCGCTTCGTTTGGGTTTCGAACATATCTGCATTTCTTTGACTCCTACAGTGCCACCTATGGGTCGCTGGGCGCCGTGATCATTCTAATGCTCTGGCTATATTTGACCGGGGTGTCTGTCTTGGTTGGCGGGGAACTAAATGCCGAGCTCGAACATGTGGCCGCTACACTAGGTGATACCGGCGCAAAAGCGAAAGGTGAAAAAGAGCCAAACGAAGGGGTTGCTGCGCAAGCATCAACCTCAGGACAAGCCGAACTCAGCCAACCTAAGTCTCTATCGGCCTCGTCCTCGAAGCGGGGTTAGAACTTTCCCTACGTCCTCCTAGGGTGCAGTAGCGATCGATGCGGAGACATCATTGAGTGCATTTATGCGATTCTTCACCGCGTGAAAAAGTGATTCGACTTCTTCCGGCGAATAATTTGCCGCGCGAAAGGCATCCTTGATTTGGTTGTCGCTCAATCTCGCCAACAGACCACCAATCCACTTCGCGTCTTTGATCGTGATGTTCTCAAAGAGCGACTTGCTCTTCCCGCCATAGTTAAAGTCAATAACATCGCCCTTCACCGCTTCAATGAAATCTGACTTTACGAAGTCGTTAGGTTTGTTGCGACTACGAGAGAAGAAGCCGCCAGTCTTTCCTAAAGAGCCACCGAGATCGCTAATGATGTAGCGCAGCTCATTCTTACCAGTTGTCTCGTTACGAGCCGCGAGAATCACATTGTTGGAATCCTTGATGTCCCAGTTGTTGATCAGCAACATCATCACCTTCAGACCCTGAAGCTCAGGCTTGTTTGTAAACGGGTTTTGGTCCCAGGCCCAGTTGTCCCCCCGATCGATATTTTTTGGCCGCGCCTCGAGCCGAACATTTTCAAAAGTTCCCTTACCTTCAATCGTTAGTTTGGGAACGAGGTAGGCAATTTCCGATTCATAGCCCACTGCCCAAACCAGCCGGTTTGAAGCCGTGTCAGGTTGCGCTTCCTTGCCAAGTTTCGCTACCCATTCATTTCCGGAGGCGTCCTTCACGCGATACTTGGTTGAATAGCCTCCAGATTTCTTCTCAATGAAAGTGATGCGACGCAGGTCGGGTTTCATCCGCTCACCACCAGCGCCGAGCAGCAAATTTCTGGATTCGAGATCGACTGGTTCGCGCCAAAGAACGGCGGTTCCAGTGGGCGCCTTCTTCTTGCTCTTTTTCTCCTTTTCCCCCTGGGCGAAGGCGGCGAAAGCGAAGGCCAAAACCAATAATGAACTAATAACGAAGCGTACGGATTTCTGGTGCAACATTTCCTCTCCTCTTGTGATGCCTGGGAGAAAGGGCGGTTATTAGGGGTTCGCTCTGTAATTTTCCCGTACGGAAGCTGCAAACAGATGTCCCATTCCTGATCGAATTGCGAAGTTTTCGCTAGTCGCCGTAAAACTCGGCAAACGGAGTGCCGATTCTGGTGAAAAGACACAAAAAAACCGGCAAGCTTAGACACTTGCCGGTCGCGAAGTGAGTAGTTATTTGTTGGCTAAGGAGTCGGCGCAGCGGCTCCTTGCGGGCTGACCCACAACTCCACCATTAGATCGTCACGTGGTGGTCCAACCAGTGTGACGAGGCGTCTAGAATCGATCCCGCGAGAGTTGACCATGTAGTCGGTGATGTTGGCCGAACGCGTTTGCGCAGCGCCTGCGCGACCTCGCGATCCCGGATAGATGACGATGTAACCCGTTGCGCTGGGATCATTTTGTAATTCAATAGCGAAGTTATCGAGACGAGCTTTTTCGTCGTTACGGGCGATATCCGGATACTCGTCAAACCTGCGCGAGATCAGCTGAATGGGAAACTCGATCGAGCAAGTCGCCGAGCACTCTACGTCGTAACCAGACATCAACAACGATGCGTTCAGTGTGTGGCCTTCCAGACCAGAGGTATCAACGGTTATGGAGCTCGTGCCTTGGCCGGAAACGATTTTTCCAGACGATATCGTCCAGTTGTAGATTGCGGGCACATTACCCGTTCCACCGGAAAGGGTTGAGGTAAAAGTGATCGGCTGACCAGCCTTAACCTGTCCGGGACAAGCGATACCCACTGTGGGACAACTAGGTCTTGGAGCAACAGGCTTAACTGTTACCAGGCTATAGGCAGTAGCCTCACACAATTCGTTTCCGTTGCCGGTATTAATAAGCAGATAGGCTTTGTACTGACCGGGCGCGACTCCGGCGAGGTGCCAGGCCACCGCTGCGCCTTCGCCCTCGATACGGCCGCTGGTGGTGCGCCAGCTATAGCGAATCGGATTGTTGTTTGGCGAATTGGCGCGTGCGGTCAACTGAACCAGTGCAGCGTCACCGGCGTCAACTACGGTCCTATCGCTAATCAGGGTTACTGTCGGAGGGGCGTACTTAAGCGTTTCCTGGACCTCTTGGGCAAAGACTGCAGACGAAAAACCGTGAATTCCAACCAGTGCAAGCGGCAGGAAGAATAGCGTTGAGTGACGCTGGAATCTGAACATTTCTACTCCTTGCTTGAAGTCGATACAGGGGTTCAGCAGTTTCCGCGAAAACTGCACCGCTTGCTTCGAGCTTTTGTTTGTCGAAAGGAAAAAATGCGTAATAAAGGCCTGTTTCCATATCCATCTACACCAAAACAGAGGCTGAGTCCACAGTTTCCGGGGCTGCCTGCGCGTCGGCCTCAGCAGAAACGCCCGTTTGACTCAGTATTAATTTTGGCGTAGATACGAGGTGCTCCCCGAAGTTCAGATCCGAACGAATCTCAAATGAAAAGTATCATCATCGTCGGGTTTACCCTTTTGTGCGTCGCACAGACGGCCTGCTTTCGCAAAGCTGCGCCGCCAGCCCAAACGGAAGTTCCATCCGGGATAGTTGGCAGTGTCGAAACGGATCGAGCCGAGGCTCGAACTCTGCTCGCTAAGGGGCGTGAGCTCTACCGGAACGACGAAGACTCCCAGGCGCTACAGGCGTTTCAGCAAGCTGTGAAGTTGGATCCAGAATTTGCCGAAGCCTACTTTCGTCTTGGTCTTACGTATGACGCACTCGGTCAGGAGCAGGAAGCGGAAGGCGCCTACAAGAAAGCTGTTGAGACTTACAAAAAATATCTGGCGATTGAGGGGAATCTCGATGAAGCCGAAGCCCATTACAATCTCGGTCAAACTTATAACGGGCTTCATCTCTACACTGAGGCGGTCAGGGAGTATCGACAGGCGATAAAGATTAAGCCAGACGACGCTGCAATTCATTACGATTTAGGCTTGGCGCTAATGAGGTTGGCGCAGTACGACCAGGCAGCGGCGGCATTTTCGAAGTCGTTGGAGCTCGATCCGCAGAATTATCGCGCCGAAGATTCCTTGGCCGAGGCTCAGGAGGGCATTACCAGAATTCGGACAGGCAAGAAGCACCAGGAAGATCTATTGAAGAAAAAGAAGTTAAAAGAACAGGAAGAAGAGGAAGGTGGGGACACCCCAGCTCCAAAAAACGTGAATGCTCGCAAGCCTGTATGAAGTCTGGGTCGGTTTGACCTGTTCAGCTTTGAAGGAGAGTAGTTATGGCCACTTATACACCACCGCCATATTTCCCCCAGGGTTCACTGGCGCCTCCCGATGCCAGCCGGTACAAGCGCTTCAAATTGGCGATGTTTGGGCTCGGGGTCCTGCTCGTAATTCTTATGGGAGCGGTGGGCATTGGGCTCTGGTATCTGGCAAAGTGGATCTTGTAGAAAGCTCTGCTCCTCACCAATGAGCGCAAGCGGCGGGTTAACAGCGGCTCCAAGCTTGACAGATATTGACTCAATCCTTATAGTCTCCCGTTTCGGACTGACAGTCTGAAGTCAACAATGCAACGTCTGGTTGGTTCTGTCGGTGTGGAGGCGTTGCTCGGCTGTTCTTGCGGCCGTTTGACAATTATTGTGGCGTAAACTGCTGGCGAAGACGATGGCGGCGGCCCTCGTTCCCGCGCCAGGGCGCTTGAAGGGAACCACCCTTCGTCCTTTGCGACGCTACAGAAAAGTTTCGGCTTTAGGGAAGCCAGGATCCACACCCGCGCTGCGAATTCAGAACATCCCTCTCAACAAATAGAAACAGGGCAGTCGCCTGCGCTGACTGCCGGACTAGTTCCGGAAAGAGGCAGGCAGTGCCTTTTTGCGCTCTGCGATAGGTGCGTGGCCGAAAATAGGCCAGTCAGCAAAGAAGAAGGAAAACAGCAGTGCCGACAATCAACCAACTTGTTCGCAAAGGCCGGCAAGCAGTGAAATACAAGACTGCAAGTCCGGCGCTTCAAAGTTCGCCACAAAAGCGCGGAGTTTGCACTCGTGTTTATACGCAAACCCCGAAGAAACCAAATTCTGCGTTGCGCAAAGTGGCTCGTGTTCGGCTGACCAATGGAATTGAGGTGACGACCTACATTCCTGGCGTTGGCCACAATTTGCAGGAGCACTCGATTGTCCTGATTCGTGGAGGCCGTGTGAAGGATCTGCCTGGCGTGCGCTATCACGTGATTCGCGGAACGTTGGATTCCGTTGGCGTTTCTGATCGCAAGCAGGGTCGTTCAAAGTACGGCGCCAAGCGTCCTAAGGCGGCAGGAAAATAATTTTGACAGGTGCCGGGTACCAGGTGTCGGGTACCGGTTACCGCTGCTGACTGACACCTGACACCCGGGACCTGAGACCTAAAAGATATGCCAAGACGAAGAGTTGCCGAACGAAGAGAAGTACTTCCGGATCCCATTTATAACAGCCCGCTCGTAACGAAATTTATCAGCGGTGTTATGTGGGGCGGCAAGAAGTCGGTTGCCGAAAATATTTTTTACGACGCCATGCGCCAGATCGGCGACAAGACCGGTGAAGAGCCCTTGAAGGTTTTCAAGCGCGCGATCGACAACGTCAAGCCGACTGTCGAAGTGAAGTCACGGCGCGTCGGCGGCTCAACCTATCAGGTGCCAATTGAAGTTCATCAGGAGCGGCGCGGTGCCCTGGCGATTCGTTGGATTGTTTCTTACGCGCGCGGGCGCGGCGAAAAAACGATGACCGATCGTTTGTCGGCGGAGATTCTCGACGCGGCAAATAATCGCGGTAACGCAGTTAAGAAGAAAGAAGATACGCACCGCATGGCCGACGCTAATAAGGCTTTTGCGCATTACAAGTTCTAAATCGTCAAGCGGCAATCGTAAATCGTGAACAGTCACGCAATACGATTAACGATTCACGATTAACAATTCACGAAGATGGCCAAGCAAGATCTAAATCTGACGCGAAATATCGGCATCATGGCTCACATCGATGCCGGCAAGACCACGACCACCGAACGTGTTCTCTACTACACGGGCATCACGCACAAGATTGGCGAAGTGCACGAGGGAACGGCGACGATGGACTGGATGGAACAGGAGCAGGAGCGCGGTATTACGATTACCAGTGCTGCCACTACGTGTTTCTGGGAGCGTAACGGGGTCGATCACCGCATCAATATCATCGATACTCCGGGCCACGTCGACTTTACGATGGAAGTTGAGCGCTCTTTGCGCGTGCTCGACGGTGCCGTAGCCGTATTCGACGGCGTCGCCGGGGTCGAGCCGCAGTCAGAGACTGTTTGGCGCCAGGCCGATAAATACCAAGTCCCGCGTATTTGTTTTATTAATAAGCTTGATCGCGCTGGCGCTTCCTTCGATCGTTCGTTTGAATCAATCATCACCCGCCTTGGGGCTAACCCCGTCGCTCTACAGATTCCCATTGGACTTGAAGATCAGTTTAAGGGCGTGGTCGACCTGATCGCGATGAAGGCACTGGTCTGGAACGACGAAAGCAAGGGTTCCGAATACGAAACCACCGACATCCCCGCTGACCTGCAGGAAGCTGCCGCGGCTGCCCGTGAAAAGTTAATCGAAGCTGTGGCTTCGGTCGACGACGGCCTGATGCACAAGTACATCGAAGGCGAGCAGATTTCAGAAGCGGAAATTCGTAAAGCGCTGCGTAAAGGAACGATTGAGTTAAAGATGGTTCCGGTAGTCACCGGATCAGCATTCAAGAACAAGGGCGTGCAGACACTGCTTGACGCGGTAGTTGATTATCTTCCTTCCCCGCTCGATGTCCCTCCGGTTGAAGGCACGAATCCCAAGAACGGACAGATCGAATTACGACCGCCTGAGGCCTCGGCGCCGTTCGCCGGGTTGGTTTTCAAGATCATGGCCGACAAGCATCTGGGCCAGCTGTCCTTTGTGCGACTCTACAGCGGCACCATTAAGGCCGGCTCCTATGCGTACAACCCAATCAAGGATACCAAGGAACGCGTAGGCCGTTTGATGCGCATGCATGCGAACAAGCGCGAAGACATCGACGAGGCGAGCGCCGGCGAAATCATTGCCATAGGCGGCATGAAGCAGGTGACAACGGGCGACACGGTTTGTGACGAGAACAAGCCGATCATTCTTGAGAGGATGGAGTTTCCGGCTCCGGTTATTCGCGTCGCGGTCGAACCGAAGACGCGTCAGGATCAGGACAAGCTCGGTGTAGCTCTATCGCGTCTCGCCCAGGAAGATCCGTCGTTCAATGTTTCAACGGACCAGGAAACCGGGCAAACGATCATTGCCGGTATGGGCGAGCTTCATCTCGAAATCATTGTGGATCGCATGAAACGCGAGTTTGGTGTGGAAGCCAACGTGGGCAAGCCGCAAGTCGCATATCGCGAAACGATCACGCAGGCTGCGCCCGGTAAGGAAATCTACAAGAAGCAGACGGGTGGACGCGGCCAGTTCGGCCACGTGGAAATCGAGATTGAGCCGGCACCTGGAGAAGGTTTTGTTTTCGAGAACATGATTACAGGCGGCGCGATTCCCCGCGAGTTTATCAAGCCGGTCGAGCAGGGCATCCGAGACGCGATGGAGCGTGGCTTCCTGGCTGGTTATGAGCTCGTCGACATTCGCGTGCGGCTACTTGACGGTGGTTATCACGAAGTCGACTCCGATGAGCGTTCATTCCACATAGCCGGTTCGCTGGCATTTCAGGATGCAGTCCGCAAGGCCAAGCCGGTCTTGCTGGAACCGATCATGCGTGTGGAAGTTGTGACGCCTAACGATTACACCGGACCAGTGAACGGCGATTTAAGTTCACGTCGCGGCCGCATTGAAAGCATGGAGCCGCGCGTCGGCGGCGCTCAGGTCATCACTTCTTTTGTGCCGCTTTCGGAGATGTTTGGCTATACCACTGATTTGCGTTCGGCTACCCAGGGACGCGCAACGTCAACAATGCACTTCGAGCGTTATGAGCAGGCGCCCAAGAATATTGCGGAAGAAGTAATCGCAAAAGTTCAGGGTGTCGCCAAGTAAGGAGCAAAGAGAATGTCTAAGGAAAAATTTGACCGCAGTAAGCCGCACGTGAACATCGGGACGATAGGGCACGTGGATCACGGGAAGACGACGCTGACGGCGGCGATCACGAAGGTATTGGGGAA
>JBAPXA010000003.1:0-1527 GCA_049283975.1 Pyrinomonadaceae bacterium
CATCGAGGTCAAGAAGACCTACAAGCTCTACATCGGTGGACAGTTCCCCCGGTCGGAGTCGGGTCGGTCGTACATCGCCCTGGCCGGAGACGGGGAGGTGCTCGCCCGCGTGGCCCGGGCCTCCCGCAAGGACCTGCGTGACGCGGTGCGGACGGCGCGCGGCGCCCAGACGGCTTGGGCGGAACGGACCGGCTACAACCGCGGTCAGATCCTCTACCGGATAGCCGAGACCCTGGAGGATCGTCGCGGGACCTTCGTCGACCAGTTGGTGGCGGCCGGGTCGACCAGGAAGCAGGCCACCGACGAGGTCGCCGCCTCGGTCGACCGGATGGTCTGGTATGCCGGCTGGGCGGACAAGTTCGCCCAGATCTATGGCAACCTCAACCCGGTCTCTGGACCGTTCTTCAACATCTCCTCTCCGGAGCCGACCGGGGTGGTCGGTGTCATCGCCCCCGAGGAGCCGGGTCTGCTCGGGCTGGTCTCGAGGCTGGCGCCGGTGCTGGTGCCGGGCAACACCAGTGTCGTCCTCGCATCGGAGACGATGCCGATGCCTGCCATCACGTTCACCGAGGTGCTCGACACCTCCGACCTCCCTGGCGGGGTGGTCAATGTCCTCACCGGGCACAAGGAGGAGCTGATCCCGTGGCTGGCCGACCACATGGATGTCAATGCCGTCGACGCGGGCGGTGCGACGCAGGAGCAGGTCGTGCGGGTTCAGGAGGGCGCCGTGCACAACGTCAAGCGGGTGGTGGTCCCTGAGGCCAACGGCCCGACCCAGAGCCCGTATCGGATCGCCGCCTTCACCGAGACCAAGACCGTCTGGCACCCCAAAGGTCTGTGACCACACGGACAACGAGTGTCCGGGTTCGATGACATGATCCGGCGCCATGGATCGTGACCTCCCTGCGCTCACCGTCGTTCCCGCCAATGAGGCCTCTTGTGAGGACCTGTTGTCCGTCTTCGGGAAGAGGGGCTACACCGGCCGGTGCCTGTGTCAACGCTTCCGCACCACCAGTGAGGAGTGGTGGTACGACCCGATCCCGCGCGAGGAGCGCGTGTTCCGGCTCCGGCAGCAGACCGACTGCGGCTATCCGGAGTCGGACACCACCAGCGGGCTGGTGGCATACCTCGAGGACGAGCCGGTGGGATGGTGCGCAGTCGATATGCGCAGCGAGTACCTGCGGCTCGGTCAGACACCCTGGAAGGGGAGGTCGGAGACACCTGAGGACGACACCGTGTGGGCCATTACCTGCTTCGTCGTTCGGGTCGGATACCGGGGCCGGGGGATCACCTACCGGCTGGCCGCGGCTGCGGTCGATTTCGCCAGGGACCGCGGCGCCCGGGCCCTCGAGGGCTACCCGATGATCCCCGAGCCCGGTCAGACCATCACCTGGGGTGAGATCAACGTCGGTCATCGCAAGGTCTTCGAGGCGGCCGGTTTCAGGGAGGTGAGCCACCCGAGCAAACGCAGATGTGTGATGCGGATCGATTTCTGACCGCACGAGTGATCGGTATCGTCGTTGCGCC
>JBAPXA010000004.1:0-21570 GCA_049283975.1 Pyrinomonadaceae bacterium
CCGTAAACGGTCCATCAAATTGCTCGCCGTTAACCTTTTTCCACGTTCCTTGGAAGGCGCCGTCTCTGCCGCCATCGTTGCTCGACAGAAAAACCTGAACGGCTTGTCCGAGCACTTCGCTAGTGACAGTTGCACACAAATCCTGAAAAGCCTTCCACCCGAGTGATTGCAACTCGTAACTAACTAAGTTTGCTTGAACAGATGAAGATCGAGATGGCATGAGGGTTTTTGCCGAAGCAATTATTGGTGCTGCAAGCTCTTGGCAATCATAAACCCCAAAACTCTCAATGGATAGTACTTACCAAACGGCAATTTGTCCTCTACTCCTAGCTGTACTAAACTCATGCCCACCAGCTAAACGAGGTCAGGCCCAGGTCTCAGATCTCAGTAAAAAGTAGTTCATTCAATCATTAGTCATCATCCATCCCGGAGGCACGCCCCCATGCTCGACAGGACTATCTCGCACTATCACATCACGTCGCAGCTCGGCGAAGGCGGGATGGGAGTCGTCTATGAAGCTGAAGACACCAACCTCGGCCGGCATGTCGCGCTCAAGTTCTTAACACCTGCCCTGGCCAACGACGAAAATCTTCTCGCTCGATTCCAACGTGAAGCCCGGGCGGCGTCGGCGCTCAATCATCCCAACATCTGCACGATTCACGGCATCGAGCAATTCGAGTCGGAACACTTCATCGTGATGGAGTTGCTCGATGGCGAGTCGCTGGCGGATCGCATCCGACGCGGGCCAATAGATATCGAGTCGCTATTAACCCTGGGTGTGCAGATCGCAGATGCGCTCGAGTCGGCACACTCCAAAGGGATCGTCCATCGTGATCTGAAGCCGGCAAACATCTTCGTCACTTCGCGCGGGCAGGCAAAGATTCTCGACTTCGGCGTCGCCAAGATCGATCGGCACAATGCACCCGACGCTTCTTCGGTGGTGGAGACAATACGCAAGGACCAATTGACTTCAGCCGGCACAACGATCGGCACTGTCGCTTACATGTCGCCCGAACAGGCGAGGGGTGAGATCACCGACGCCCGAACTGATCTGTTCTCGATTGGCACAGTGCTTTACCAAATGGCGACTGGGTTTCTTCCTTTCCAGGGAGAGACATCGGCAGTCGTGTTCGATGCTCTCCTCAATCGCGATCCAGCACCGTTGACCCAATACAATGCGACGTTGCCGCCGGAGCTCAATCGCATCATTGGTCAGGCCCTCGAGAAGGATCGCGACATGCGTTATCAGAGCGCGACAGATCTCAAGACCGCGCTCAAACGGCTGAAGCGCGACCTCAGTTCAGGACAACACTCCACCACTGCGAGCGGAACTCGGCGCGCCGCAACAACCGTTAGCGATCACTCCATCGCCGTTCTCTACTTTGAGAATCTTAGTGGCATGAAGGAAGACGAGTACCTGCGCGACGGCATCACCGAAGACATCACCACGGAGCTGTCGAAGATCAAAGGTCTGAAGACTTTCTCGCGCGCGATGGTGCTGAATTATCGCGACAAGTCGGTGACGGCAGGACAAGTCGGAAAAGAACTGGGTGCGTCGTACGTCCTCGCGGGTAGTTTGCGTCGTGCCGGAGAGCGTTTGCGCATCAATGCTCAGCTCGTCGACGCCGCAACAGACTTTCCCCTCTGGTCGGAACGATACGACCGCGAGATGAAGGACGTCTTCGAACTGCAGGATGAGATCGCGCATAAGATCGCCGCCGCTCTACGCATCACGCTTTCACCGCAAGAGCAGCAGGCCCTCCAGGCGAAACCGACTGAGAACTTGCAGGCTTATGATTTGTACCTGCGCGGCAGGAATTATGCGCGGCGTGTGGGTCGGCAGGATTTGACGTATGCCTTGCAGATGTACGAGAACGCGGTGGCGCTCGATCCGGATTTCGCTCTCGCTCACGCCGGTCTGGCGAATGTCTGCGCGCAGTACTACTACCACTTCCAAAGGCAGCAGCAGTGGCTTGATCGCGCCATCTCCGCGACACAGAAGGCAAGCGCGAAGGGTCACGACGCACCTGAGATTCAACTTGCTGAAGCCTGGGTACTCTTTGCCGAGGGTCGTTACGACGAGTGCGCGGAAAAGGTCCGCGCTGCAATCAGCCGGAATCCTGATGTGGATGGTGGTTACTACCTGCTGGGCCGCGCGCTCTTCTCGGCCGGACGATATCAGGAAGTTGTGGACATCATGGAAGAGGCGATTGCGCATGCAGGCGAGAACTACAACACAACTATTCCGATCCATAATTCACTGGGCGCACTCGGAAAGACAGAGGCGCTCCGGAATTATGAGCATCGCGAGATCGCCATTTACGAGGAGCACCTGAAGAAGGTGCCGGAGGACGCGCGAGTGCGGGTGCTCCTGGGACTTGATTACGCGATCCAAGGCCGGTTTGATGAGGCGAAGCGCGAAGCGGACATGGCGATGATCCTGCGTCCTGATGATTCAATGATTCTCTACAACACTGCCTGCCTCTTTTGCCAGATGAACAATGTTCCCGATGCGTTGAATGCGATCAGGAAGGCCTGGGAGTCGGGTTATCGCGATGCAGTCTGGACGCGCCAGGATCCTGACCTGGAGTTGCTGCATGGGAATGAGGAGTTTGAGCGATTGTATCCGGCGGCGAGTGCTGAAGTAGCGAAAGCAAAACTAGCCACAGATTAATCAGCCACAGATTTTCGCCGATGAACACGGATGAGAACAATTGGTCTGATCTGAGTAATCTGTGTTTATCTGTGGTCAGTTTTTTCGAATGGCCGTTTCGTGAGGTTTCGTGTTAGTTCGTGGTTCGTTGTTGTTGCTTGGGCAGGCATACGAACCACTAAATCACACTAAGCAACACGAAAATCGCTCATGAAACGGGGGGCAGGCCCGCTTCCCAACCTGCAAATTTGCCGATGGCAATTGAGATTAGCCACAGATTTTCGCCGATGAACACGGATGAGAACGATTAGGACTGATCTGAGTAATCTGTGTTTATCTGTGGCCAATTTTTTCGAATGGTCGTTTCGTGAGGTTTCGTGTTAGTTCGCGGTTCGTTGTTGTTGCTTGGGCAGGCATACGAACGAACCACTAAATCACACTAAGCAACACGAAAACAGTCATGAAACGGGGGCAGGCCCCCTTCCCAACCTGCAAAATTTCCCAAAGTTGAATTGTTCAATGGCAAGTAACAATCAGCAATCGACAATCGTGAAACTCCATCCCCAGAGGAGATACAGATTATGTCTCGGACCCGACGCCTTGACCTCCTACTCGTTTCTTTCATCCTGAGCTGTACCGGAATAGCGGCGGCGCAAGTTCCCAGTCCAGCACCAGCAACTCCAACAAACAAAGAACCACGCGCTTTCGCGCTGCGCAGCTTGAATGATGACAGCGCCCGCGCTGACACGGCAGAGATTGCAGTCTATCGCGACGCGTTACGGCTCGCGCCAAATGACGCCGGACTCTACAACAATCTCGGCTACGCTTACGCCCGCCTGCAAAACTATGAAGAAGCTGTGCGCATGCTGGAGCAGGCAATCAGTTTGGATCCGAACCTGTCTGCCGCTCATTACAACCTGGGCATTGTTTATGACCATCTGGGCCAGTTGCCTTTGTCCCTCCGGGCCACACGTCAGGCGGTCGCCGCAGACCCGAAACACTTGCCAGCCAGGGCTCACCTGTGTGAGCTGCATTTGGCGCTCAAGCAAGCGGATGAAGCCGTCGCTTGTTATGAAGTATTACTAAAATCTGCGCCGCAGGATGGCAGGGCGCGCAGTAACTATGGTGCCGCACTGAGGCGGGCAAAGAGGCTGGATGATGCCTTAACGAACCTGGAGGAAACCATCGAGCTTTTCCCAGCGAGTACGGAGGCTTACAACCAGCTGGGCGTAGTCCTTATCGAGACGAGGCGATACGACAAAGCTATTGTCGCTTTCAAACGAGCCCTTGAACTCGCACCAAACCTGGATGAACCGCGTTACAACCTTGCGGTCGCCGAACTTGCCAACAGGAACAGAACCGCCGCGCTCGAACACTACGCATTTTTGAAGCGGTCAAACTCTGCGCTTGCAAAACAGCTTCATCAGGTGATCTACAGGAAACAAGTGCTGACGGTGGACGGGAAATAGGAGAAGCTTTGGTTGACCAGTCGCCAATCGGCAATCAAAGAGCCAGACGCTACTGCGTTGTGGTGCTGATGACTCCGCTCCGCATCGGGTCAATCGGCAATCGGCAATCGGCAATGTAATTGTGTCGGTACCACAACGCGGTAGCGTGTGGCTTAGCAGATCAACGGCTCAGGCGGCGTTGGCAATGATGTCAGGCCATCTTAGGCGCCGCGAGACCAGGGAAGCGTGCGCCTGGCAAAACCTGCGCGTCCGCAAATGAAATGAAAAACAAATGAGCCGAAGCAAAACCCGCCGAGCACAAGCGCCCCGACCGCCAATATGAAGAATAGTTCGATGGCGAATGCCAGCATGCGCCAGCCAAGTGTGAGCGAGATCGCAATCGCGAGGGCAAAAGATCCAGCGAGGAACTGAGCAAACCTGCGGGGACCGGGCGCTGCGGTGAGGGTAATGCCGCTCGAATTCGCGCGCGTCAAATTGTAGAGCGCATCGAAAGGATTAAGCCGCGGGAGGAACGCGCTCCACCAAAGCACCGCCGTGAGAGCAAAGAAGATGAATGGCGTCTGAAAGATGGCGCCTGCGACCAGCCAGAGAGCAATTAGCCGCGGCTGAAAGAGAAGCGCGGAATACTGAAGTGGACAAGTTTCCGGAATGGGCTCGCTGAGTCCTTGTTGCAGGATGAAGTTTCTTTTGGCGTTAGGACCATCGGCTCGTTGCACGGCAGGCGCTTTGGTTTGGGGTGTCATGGGATTCAGTGCCGCGTTCACGCGGCTAGCCCGCGGGGGTTACTCCCGGGCGGCAAAGCCGCAACCGTTGTTACTGCAGCTCCTCAGCGCTTCATTTTGAAGTGCGCTCGGTGTAGATCGGATCAAATGTGCGCGTAGTGTTCTCAGTCACGCTCGGCACGGGTTCCGGGAGGGCTCGCGCGTTGGCCGCGTCGAGCTCTTTCGTTGCGTGTCTCTTTGCCGGCAACGAGTCGCCTGCCGCAGACCCGCCCGTACGACGAAATAATAATCGCAGAAACACTCCTTCGAGAAAAAGCATTATCAGAAAGCTCAGCATCGCAAAAGCGAGAATCTGTCCGGCATTAAAGTCGAGCACGGATTTCATGACACCTATGAGCATGGTGATGGCGACAAGCCCGAGAATGAAGGTCCCAGCCATCGCGGATACCAGGAGTCCCGGGTTGAGCGCCGGCGCTTCGCTGACGTTAACGCCACTCGGACCACTGATCTTCGCGC
Organism: Pyrinomonadaceae bacterium; assembly: GCA_049283975.1. Classification (GTDB taxonomy): domain Bacteria; phylum Acidobacteriota; class Blastocatellia; order Pyrinomonadales; family Pyrinomonadaceae; genus PSRF01. The sequence goes on from JBAPXA010000004.1 coordinate 5,361, forward strand.
CGCAATGATTGCAGTAGCTCAGGCCCTGCGCCACAGCCTTTCCGCAAGATGAACAATACATTCGCCTTCACCTCCTTAGAGCTACTACGTTAACGAGGCTACTAAGTTCAACGGGTGGAGCCCGTTGGCGGTTCTGTTAGCGGCTTTGCACAAAAAGTCAGCGCCGTAGGCGCACAATGTTTATGGAATCAGATTGGATAGAGACATGGAGCCCCATTAGGGGCGCAATATCAACATTTCGCTCCTAACGGAGCTGGACGCTCCTTGAGTCGGGCTTGGTGCTATAAACATTTCGTCCCTCACGGGACGGTGCCGAAGGTCACCTGCCCACTCTTTGCGCAAAGCCTCTGACAGCCGGTCGCTATCGCTCCCGGTTCTGACTTTCTCAAGCGGCTACTCCAAAGAGCGCTCCAACACCAGCGGTCAAGGCCATTGCCAGAGCTCCCCAAAAGGTGACGCGCGCGACGGACCGGAGCGCGGGTGCGCCTCCTGCGCGTGCAGCCAGGAAGCCTAAGAGTGCCAGAAACAAGAGTGAGCTGCCGGCGACTCCCCACATAATTGCAGAAACCGGAAGCAACAAAACCATCAGCAGCGGTAGCAACGCCCCGACGGCAAACGTACCCGCCGACGCTAATGCGGCCTGCACTGGTTGCGCTGCCAAGGTGTCGGATATACCAAGCTCGTCCCTCCCATGTGCACCCAGTGCATCGTGCTTCGTTAATTGAGTAGCAACATTCGCGGCCAATGCCTTATCCAGACCACGCTTAACGTAGATGCTCGTCAGTTCTGCGTGTTCCTGCTCCGGATCCTCCGCCAACTCTCTCTTCTCGCGAGCCAAATCCGCTCGTTCGGTATCGGCTTGTGAACTCACCGAAACATACTCGCCGGCAGCCATTGACATGGCACCCGCTACCAGACCGGCAACACCGGCAACCAGGATTCCCGGAGTAGCTGCGCCTGCGGCTGCGACGCCCAGAACAAGGCTGGCAGTGGAAACGATACCGTCGTTCGCTCCGAGAACAGCGGCACGGAGCCAGCCGGTTCGGTGTGTTCTGTGTCGTTCACGGTGTCTCATATCGTTGCCTCAAAAATGAGGAACCGTTATCGATTCGGCTTTGCCGCCTGATCTGAGGCGAGACTTCGTCGCGCCTGAAAGCGCTTTTGAGATTTTGGGCTATCCCTCGTTGTGGCCTTTCGCCGATAAATCCGAAGGGCTAAGCCCGCGCCAGGGGCACAGCCCCGAATAATCTTGGCGGAGCCGGCGGGGCATAGCCACCGCCTCACACCCGGCGGCAAAGCCGAACCTAACATTGCGAACGACTTCAAATGCAAGTTGCCGCCCGGACGATCAGCGCTCAGGCTCAACGCGCTACTGTGGCAGCCAGATCTTTTTAGCTACGATTGTTTCGACTCCTGATGGCAACAAAATTGGCGCCGCCGCTTTGGTGAAGAAGGCGAACCCTTTGTAGCTGATCAGATATTGATAGTTAGTCGAGAAGAATCCGCCCTCGGAATAAATGACCAAGGGATTCTCAACTTTTCGCAGGATAGTGTGGAAATCAGCCGGTTCAACGCGCACTACCACACCACTAGCTTTGATAGCGTTGGCGATTGCTGCCGCGACAGCTGCTGCCGCTGCTCCTCCTGCTGCCATATCAATCCTCCTGCAGTTGCCAAATTACCTACACGCGGTAGCGGGAGGGCCGCTGCGTCGCCACTCACGCCTCCATCAAGGTAAGTGCTGCAGCCGCGAGTTTGCAGCGCTCAATCCTCATTTCCTTCTGCATCTGTTGCGAGATGGAAGTGATGTATTAAGCGATGTGCAAACGGAGCGAGAACTATCCCCATCACACCGATAAATACGACACCCGAAAAAATTGCGTAGGCTGAAGCGAACAACTTGCCGCCGACCGTATTTAGCGGAGTGACTGGCCCCATGCCTCCCAGGATCATGGAAGCATTGAGCAGCGCATCAATCCACTCCATGTCTTCAAAGCTGTGATAGCCGAGCACGCCTATGCCTAAGGCAATAATCACAACGCCAACGGCGAGCATCCCATGACGAAGAACCCGAACAGCGAATTCGATTCGAGAGAGTAAGGGGCTGTTGCGCTGTTCGTACATTGGGATCTGGCTACTGACCGGTTGTGAGCACGACGCGAAACCTTGCCTTGCCGCTCATCATCCGCTCGTACGCTTCACTGGCACGCTCCAGCGGGTAAACTTCCGTCATCGCGCGCACGCCCGAGAGCTTACTGAAGGCTAGCGCGTCTTGCGAGTCGATTGACGTACCTGAATACCAGCCTGCGACCGAACGACTACCCATAATCAGCAGGAGGGCAGAGACTGCGAGCGGTTCATAAGGAGCGCCGAGAACAACTAGCTTTCCTTTGACGCCGAGACCGCCCAGCGCCGCACTCATCGCCGCCGCGTTGGTAACGGTTGCGAGGATGACTTTAGCGCCGCCTAACTTGAGCAACTCGGCCGCTGCATCTTGTGCCTGACTATCAATGTAGTGTTGCGCGCCGAGTTGCTTAGCCAACGGCTCCTTATCCCCTCCCCGGGCGATGGCGATGGTTTTGAAACCCATCTTCGCGGCGAACTGCACGCCCAGATGACCCAAACCACCTAAGCCAAGTATGGCAACAATCTCACCAGGTCGCGCGCCGCTGTTCCGGAGAGCGTTGAAGGTGGTGACTCCAGCGCAGACGAGGGGCCCAGCCTCCACAGCTGAAAGTTCTTCGGGTAACAACGCGAGAGCACTTGCGTGAGCGATCATGTAGTCGGCGTAGCCGCCGTCGCTGGTGATGCCGGTAATCTGGCCCCACTGGCAGGCAAAAAAGTCACCGCGGCGACACTGCTCACAGTGCCCGCAGTAGCCGCCGTGCCAACCGACTCCAACGCGCTGGCCCTCGGTCCAGCCCACGACCCCTGTGCCCACCGCATCAATTACTCCGGCCACCTCGTGTCCCGGAACTCGTGGGTATTGAATACCCGGAAAGCTCCCCTCCTTGACCAGCAAGTCGCTATGACAGATGCCACAAGCTTCGACCTTGATACGAACCGATCCCTTGCCCGGCGCCGGAATCTCGCGCTCAACTAGTTCAAAGGGGCCATTAGGTTGAGAAACCTGTACGACTCGCATTTGCGGCATAAGTTCTCCGATTATGTTGCGCTGCACCAGCGCTGACTTTAGTTTTGGTAGCAGGATAGCACTTCGCGCGCATTCAGCGCTTTAGCGGCCGGATCGACGCTACTCTGGCTTAATTAAGACCTCATAGTGAGTAACCGTCGGCTCAAGCTCAAGCAGAAACCGCTCGTCTTCGGGATAATATTTAGCCTTTTCCATCTCGCTCGATTTCAGGTCAACGTGGCTTGACGACCTTCACAATTGCTGGTCGATCAATCACCCGGCCGTAGTGCAACACCTGCCAGATCCGGCGCGTGTTGCGAATATCCGCGAGTGGGTCGGCGTCGAGGATGATCAGATCTGCCCACTTGCCCACCTCGATCGTGCCCAGATCCTTCTCCGCGCCGAGGATGCGGGCGGCGCCGCCGGTGCCCGCGTGGATTGCCTGCGCCGGAGTTAAGCCCGACGCGACCAACTGCTCCAACTCCATGTGCACACCGATTGGAATTTGCCAGATGTCGGTCCCGGTGCCGATGGTCACCCCGGCGCGCCACAACTTGCGCGTCGTTTCACGCCAGTGCTGAGCATCACGAGTCCACTCCTGCCGAGCCGCGGGACTTAACCTGATCATCCAGTTGAATTGATCTCGCGTGGGCAGGAACGGTGCGAGTTCTGCATCCTCTTCGAGCAGCGCCGGTCGTTCGTTGAGTCGCGCCGCAAAGTCAACATAGGTGATCGTGGGCACCACTCCAATTTCGGCGGCCCGATAGAGCTGGACCAGATCATCGTACATGAAGGTGTCGCCGCGTGATTCGCAGAAACCGGTATGCTCCTTCGCGTCCATCCCGGCGGCAACCAGCGGTAATGGGTGCGCACAGTGCCCGGTCACTCGCATACCCCGGCGATGGGCATCAGTGATCATACGTGCGTTGATGTCCCAGCGCCGGAAGGTCCGGGTTTTGATGTGCTGCGCACCGAAGGCCTCGGCCAGCGACACGGAGCGAACAACGTGGTCCGGATCTGCCTCCGGCTCGATCCCACGCCCTTGCTCCTCATCGAAAGGCCAATCACTGTAGAACTGAAAGCCGCCGTAGCCGACACGTGGGCCAGGAAGCAGTCCGGCTGCGATGTCGTCCGCATACGCGACCAGGGGAGCCATGTTCGACCCTTGATCGCGCACGGTGGTCACACCGAAATAGACGAAGCCGGGAAGCAGGTCGGGCCGATAAGCGTGTGCGTGCAGATCCATGAGGCCGGGCATTACGACGCGCCCTGCGGCATCAAGCACCTGGGCCCCAGCGGCGGAAAGCCGGCCGGCGGGAGCGATCCGCGCGATCCTTCCTCGCTCAATGAGAATGTCGCGAGGAGCCGTCATCGGGCTGCCGGTGCCGTCGACGATCCGAACGTTTCGGATCAAAGTCGGTTCGGCCATAGGCGGCGTGTAAGAAACTGGCCAGCCGATTTTCTTTTCCCCGCCATCGGGCAAGCGCAACCGCAGTCCTCCGTCCGAGACGAACAGTAGAGTGCCGTCGCGCGCTGACGAGGCGTAGAGCGCGGCGTCATTTCCGATCGGCTTTGGATCGGACAGCATACCGGTGTGATCGAAGGTCGCTTGCCAGAGTCGGTCGTGACGGACGAACACGATCGTGTGCTGCGGCGTCCAGCGCAGGAAGATCGGGTCATCGGGGAAGCGCGTCACCGCTTGGCGCTGACCGGATAGCGGCACAAAGGTCGCACGCCCAGGCTCGTTTAGATTGGCCTCACCAGACACCAGCAGACCATCCGATTCCGGACTCCATTGTGGCGGGCTGGTCCAGTTCAAACCGATAGATCCCAAGTCACGGGTTTGTCCGATATCTCCTACCTTGCTTGCCTTGGCGTCCACGACGCGCAGCTCTCCTTTCTCATCCTGCGCGTTCACGAAGGCGAGCTGGCGACCGTCGGGAGAATAAGTGGGATATAGCGCGCGACCAGGCAACGAAGTGATCTGCCGCGTGGCGCCCGTCGTTAGATCAGTCGCAAACAAATCTGCTTTGTCAGCCACGCCGGAGGACCAGGCGATCTCACCGCCATCCGCCGACCAGGCGAGCGAAGTCGCTTCAAAAGGAACGTCGGCAACTGCCCGTGGGCTCCCCCCGACCGCATGTATCACCCAAAGCTTGCCGAGCGCGAGCATTCCAATTTGTCGTCCGTCCGGCGAGAGAGCCAATCCCATGAAACCTCTCGCCGGCTCCTGATGACCCGGTTCCGGAAACCGTGCGGGTGGGAGCGCGCGTGGCGGACGCTTGAAGGAAAGCTCGGCAATGAAGCGAATTTCACTGGGCTGGCCGCCGGACGCAGCAATCTTCCACAAGCGGCCGTCGGCCGCGTACAACAAGGCGCTTCCGTCACGCACCCACCGAATCCGAGTCGGTGTGACGTCGTTATGGTTGGTCACTCGAACTGGTGAACCGGCCGCAACGTCCGCAGCGCTAATCTCCTGCACCCATACCTGCATCCGGCCTGATGAGTCGGGAGCGAAATACGCCACGCGCCGGCCATCCGCGGTAAATGTGGGAGCGATCGCCTGCACAGTTTCTTGTGTGACCGCGCTCGCCCGACCGCCGCCAGCATCAACTATCCAAACCTGGCCACCCGCCTTGCTGCGCGCGTTGCGTGCACCAAATGCGATTGCTCGCCCACCTCGCACCCAGGTCGGGTCGCGCACTTGTGGATTCGGGAGGCCCGCGATCGCAAGTTCGCGGGTGGTCCCGGAAGCAACATCGAGCAACAGAATGTCGCTGCGCAAGCGCTTATTGACGAAGTCCGGCACCGCACGCACGAACGCGATCGTTCGACCATCGGGGGACCAAGCCGCTTGCCCTTCCAGCCCCGTGGGATCCGGTAACTGTGTAAGTTGGCGCGCAACTGTCGAACCAAGCTCAAGGAGAAAGAGTCCGGTGCGACCATTTCGCTCAGCGCGAAATACCAACCGGCGGCCATCCGGCGAGAAGGAAGGATCAAGATCTTCTGCGCTATCACGCACAGCGTTGGTGAGCGGGCGAGCTTTCGCGCCAGGTGCGGGAACCAGCCAAAGCTGGCCCAGCAGGTCAAACACGAGCGAGTGCCCGTCAGGAGAAAGATCGAAACTGAGGGTGGTACCCTCGTTCACTCTGATGGAAATGGTCTCCTGTGAGCCAGGCTTACGAGTGCGAGCTGAGGTCTGGGATTTCGTTTGGGCCAAAGCCGGCGCACTACATATTGAAACCAGGAGGGAAACCGAAAGCATGAACCGCAACCGGGGGGACATAGTAGTGGCTCCTTTAATAGTCAGAATAGGCGCGCGGATCTCGAGGTCAATTACGTGTATCGGGAGCAGCGCCCCGCGCTCGCGAACTTCAGACAGCTTCATTCACTTCTCGCGCCACGCGGTTACCTGATTCAAGGGCTCCCTGCATCCATCCGTCAATCCACACGGAGGTATGCTCACCAGCGAAGTGAATTCTACCTTCGGGTCGCGCGACGTGTGGTAACAGGGAAGTGAATTGCCCTGGCTTGTAATAGGCGCTGGCGCCGCGTGCCCACTCGTCCTCGTCCCAGCATTTCGTCACGCCACCTTCGAAGTTTTCACGCATGCCTGGATAGATCATTTCCACTTGTTCAAGGGCGAAGTTGATACGCTGCTGCTCCGACATTCCCGTGACCCGCCGCGAGTGCAGGCTGATCGGAAAAGCCTGCAAGATGCCGCGGGCTCCAGGCTGGTTATGCGTTGCGTCCCAAACCTGACTAATGGGCAAGTCTGTCGTGGCAAAACCGCTAAGACCGTCACTCAGCCAGAATCTCTTTTTTGACTGCAAGAAGATTTTCGATGCCGACAAGTAGGGCAACTGCTCGATGGCCCTTTGCTTCTCGACCGATAAAGGCGGGGCGACCTCGATATTCTTCTGGACGGTAAAGGGAACGGCACAGATCAGATAGTCACCTGTAGACGTGTGATGAGCACCGCTGTGGAGATATACGACTTTCACGGCCTGCGCACTCTGCTCGATCCTGACGACCGGCGCAGCGTAATGAATTTTCTCTGATAGCCGGGCGGCGAAGGCTTTGGGGAGTAGGTCAGTTCCACCCTTAATCTTGTAGTACTGGACTAGCTTCTGATTGAGCGCCGCGTTGCGCAGCATGAAAAGCGCTGACCATATCTCGGCCCGATCGTCAATCCCGCCTAAACTCAGCACTGCTACGGCCTCTATTGAGGCGCCGCGGCTGCGCCAGAAATCAGATCGGTTTAGATGGTCATATTTTTTTAGAGTTTCAGGTGACGGCCAACTCGGATCTGTTACGTCACCCAATTCGTTCAGCAAGGACCAAACATACTTCTGCCGCATGCCGTTCACGCCCAGCGCTCGTTCCTCTGCCGTAAGATCATACGGCCATTCGACCTTCTGTCCGGGTTTCGCCAGAATTCTTTTGCCGCGCACGTAATAAACGGACGGCAACTCAGGCGGTTGAAAGGGATCGAGTTTCAGTCCGAAAAGTTCGGCGTATTTGAGCGTGAAGTGATGATGATTAGGGATCCGGGAGGCACCGGCCTCTGCGTAAAGCCCTTCGGCAAAAGAGTCACGTAAAGTGTGGACGCGACCGCCCGGTCTCGTTCGAGCTTCAAGGACAGTTACTTCGTGACCCGCCTTGGTTAACTCGTAGGCTGCCGAAAGTCCCGCTAGCCCTGCTCCGATGATAATGACTTTTTTGGCCGCGCCTCTTCGTTGCAGTCCGCTTTGGCTCGCAGCAAAAGATCCAACCGGCGGTGCAGAAAGGACAGCTGTTGCTATAACAGCTTGCTTCAAAAAGTCTCTACGTCTCATCCGTTATCCTTCTGCGCCAAAGCCACAATCGGGAGCGTAGACATGTTTCAAGTTCACGCTTGTTCTTCTAACCGGGCTCGCGATTACGATCAAGCCAGTGGGCAACTGCGGCAAAGGCAACATAGCAAACAAGCGCAGTTGCTGCGGCAGCAACCGGAGAGGCCGGCGGTGGTCCAAAGAAGATATAACCCTGAATCGCGAGCATTAGGATGCCGAAGATCGGTGGACCAAGGCGGCCGACCGTATTGAGAGGTCTCGTTCGTCTCAGATACATCATCATGCCCCCAAACAGGAGTAGCGTTTCAAGAGACAGCGCAATGATTGGATAGTTCCAAATGCCCAACCCCACCTTCGCAGCGTTGTCGTACAACGGCAGATCGCGCCTGTGAACCAGGAAGTCGAGAACCCAATGAGAAAAGACAGCCGCTCCAACCAAAATGCCGGCTGACCAATTGCGAAGATTAAGTAGGATTTTACACAAGATGGTCGCCGCAATCGCCCAGCCGATTGCCGCAACCAGACTATGCGTATAAGGCATGTAGTACAGATCGAAAGGATTTGAGGCGGTGATACCCGGTACTATTCGAACCTTTTCAACCCCAAGGAAGACCAGCAACGACCAGCCTACGTCCAGAAGTTGCACGGCAATAAACAACACCCACAGTCGGAGGGGGCCTACGATTGACTTGATGGCGTAACTAGGGCCGTAGTGTCCAACAAACATTGAACTCACCCTAAATCTGACAATGGAGCGTTTGCAACCGGGGGCGGACGAAGCATTGGTCAATGATACTGCTCAACAAAGGCCTCGGCATCCTCTTTACGAGCGAAGAGGTACAAGCCGAGATTGTCAAAACGCGCTGCCGAACCATTCTGAGGGACACCCCGACGCAAGGCTTGATTCAAAAAGAAGCGGACTCTTTTCGTTTTTCCTGGCACCTGGAAGATACCCCACAAATCAACCCATTCATCTCTAATCTTTGTGCGGGCAAGCATTCGTTGCCCCTGCAGATAAGCTAATATTTTTCCTCCGCTGGGTGGTCCTGCTTCCATCATGTAACCATACAAATAAGGCAGTCCCGTGATGGCACCATTCTCGTTAATGCGCTCGCTCGCACCTCGTCCCATCAATACAAGATATTGGCCAACTGCATCGTCTGGCAGGAGCACGTCCTGAAAGAAGTAGCCGCCGTTACGAACCACTAAACACAAATTGGTTCCAGACCCGGGCTCAACCGCAGCCTCACCGAAGGCGCGCCAAAACTCGACACCTAAGTCAGCATTGGGGTTCTGTAAGAGGTTGCGAGATTGCCCATTGCAGACAATTGCTCCACCTATGAGACCAATGATAATCAGGAACGATTGCCATCCTCGTTTGCAGGTCATTTCTGTCTCCTATTTAGATCGAAGCCCATTAACGCCGGCAGCTTTGCTTTTGGATCAAACGCGGTTAGTTTGGGGATTATTCCATGTCAGTTCGAGTTCGAGAAACGTCATTCGTGGCAAAACGGCTTCGCCGCCGGATGTGCGGTGCGCTTTGCCGCGCCGTAGCGCTAACCCCTCCATTGAGGCCGCCTCCCTTACCCATGAACGGAACTCTTCCCTGAACTCGGCACTCACATCACGGCTTTGCCGCCGGATGTGAGGCGCGGCTTGCCGCGCCGTAAGCGCTAACTCTTTCATTGGGGCTGCGCCCCTCGTTCGGGCTCTGCCCTTTCATCCACCGGGAAAAGCAGTTATTTTCGCAAACCCAAAATCACCTCACAGGGGAAAGCAACCTCATGGCCCAACGTTATCTCATCTCTCAAGACTCACCAGCGCTCTACATCACTGTCGTTACCAAAGATAGACTTCCAGTCTTTCAGAAACACCTTTTGAAAGAAATTCTTTGTCAGGCGATTGATGAAGCTCGGAAGCGATTTTTGCTATTTGCGTACGTGATAATGATCGACCATCTGCACCTGCTGACCAGCAAACCAACAACTACATCTGAGGTTCTCCGGGTCTTGAAAGGACTAACAGCGCGCCGCGTGATTGATTACTTAAGCGAAAACAACCATCCGAGCTCTTTGGCTAAGCTGCGACATAGAGAGCGGGACCGCAACTACAAGTACTCCCTGTGGCAAAGAGAGAAGAATGTGCTTCCCATCTTTAGCGAAGCAATGTTTATGGAGAAACTGAACTACATTCATCAGAATCCGGTGCGGGCCAACCTGGTAAACCGAGCGATAGACTATCGCTGGTCGAGCGCTCGGATATGGCAGGGATGTCCGATGGAGAACGAGCCGTTGCAGATGGATAAGGATCTGATCTATTGGCGAGTGCAACCAAGATAAGGGCGGAGCCCGAACAAGGGGCGCAGCCCCAATCAAAGAGTCAGCGCAACGGCGCGGCAAGCCGCGCCTCACATCCGGCGGCAAAGCCGTAATGGGAGTGGCGAGTTAATTCGTACGAACGAAGGGCGCAATGAGCTCAGGGCATGAGAACGTCACTTTCGTTGCTTCAGGAACAACGAAGTCAGGAGCGAGAGGATTGAGCCAAATATTGAAAGGCGAATTAGATTGGGAACAGCGACACCCAGCGCGCTAACCTCCGCGCGCATGTCGGTGAACGAGGGAGTGCCTGCAATTGTTGGTTGGGCCATGCGAGCGCGTACTAGCTCATCCAGGAAATTTGGATAGAACCATGAAATCGAGATCAGATTGTAGAGTGCATAGGTCAAGCCGGTGGCGATACTGATTACAACCCCCACACTGAGGGCTTGCACATAAGTAATCTTTCCGTTCAGGTATTGAACCGCATACCACTTCGTGCCCACCACTATACAGAGCAGTAGCAGGAACACGTTGACGAACATGCTCGCGGGCGCGAAGTAAACACCGGCAAGATACATCGCCACTCCGGCGGCCACCTGAACTAGACCAGCAAACACACCTACCCCGATTAGAGCTTTTCGGTTCATGATGATCCCCACCTTCCTACTGCAGCTCGTGGGGTCTGGGTTCCCATGACAGTGTTAGACCTCGCGAGACGAGTTTTGTTCCCCACGTGGGTTGGAGGAACCATTCAACTCGCCCTAATCAAATGAATGACGGGATGGCTGGCGGTTCGGATGATGAGGCAAAGCAAGAAGTAGCAACGGAGAGGCAAACCTCGAGTTAGGGCTTTGCACAAAAAGTGGAATGTATGATTGGCCCCGTCCCATTAGGGACGAAATGTTGATAGCATCAAGCCGACTTCAATAAGTGTCCAGCTACGTTAGGAGCGAAATGTTGATATTGCGCCCCTAAAGGGGCGCCTTGTCTCTATCCAATCTGATTCAATAAACATTGTGCGCCTACGGCGCGGCGTTTTTGTGCAAAGCTTAGAGTTCGTAACCTTAACAAACCCAAGGGGCAAAGTTTATGTCTGTGTTGCTGTTTGTGACTCCCTGCGACTCTTACTGTAACGTCGCATTACCTTCACGCGTTCCTCCGCGTCGGGTAGGCGTTGCACCACCGGCTCAAGATGCTTGAGGTACAGATAAGGTGGAATGCCAGGCATGGCGCGAATCTCTTCAAGGAATGGCTGGAGCTTGGCGTACACCAGCACGTGCTCGGTGTTTATGGCATTGAACATGTCATGGTTAATGGCGCCGAAAACGACGAAGGCCGCGGCCATGTCCCAATAGGAAGCAACCATCCTAAAGTCGGCACTATGCTCGCCCGTCAGCACTTGCAGAACATCCTGCGTACTCTCGGGGTGGAAGCCTGTAGCAAACCAGTCGCGAGCCTTGCGCATGGTCGCTTCAGATCGCAACTCGTACAATCTGAGAATACCCATCATGCTCTCATGTTCGTTACTCATCGCAGATTTCCTTTTGCTTAGAGATGAAGACACCCAATGCCAATGCGTTGCGCGAGAGTCCGACGCGTAGCGTCGGAGGGATTTTAGCCCGGCCTTCCAAGGCCGGGATCAAGATCCACGCCCGCCGTGCGTCGCGTCAGCGACACAAGAACCGGGTATGCGACTCATACCTCGCTACGCGACGATAAACCGATCACCCGGGACTACACCCGGCCTTGAAAGGCCGGGCTAAACTCACGCCGACGCCACGCGTCGTACTTTTACAAAGCTACTTTTGAGGCAAAGCCTGCGTTTTCACTGCTCAAGCGCCCTTCTTAGTGCTGCTCGCGCAAGCAGGCGCGTCGAATCTAAAGTAGGTAGCGGCGTATCGTCGGGGCGCACGATCAGCGGTATCTCAGTGCAGCCGAGCACGACCGCATCACAACCACGCGCCTTAAGTTTTTCCGCAACTTCATTGAAGTAGAGCCGGGATGTTTCCGGAAAGATGCCGTTGACTAACTCCTTGAAAATGATCTCATTGATCCTTTCTCTGTCCGCGACCTCAGGAATTTCGCTTTGTATTTTGAAATCCTTTAACGCTTCGGGATAGACATCACTTTCCGTCAGAGACTTCGTTCCCAAAATGCCGAGCCGCGCGTAACCCGTACTGTGGGCTTCTGCAGCGACTGCTTTCGCGATATGTAGCCAGGGGATGGGCGACTGCGGGATCAAGAACTTGAAAGCCTGGTGGTAGGTGTTATCAGGGCAGATGGCAAAGTCGGCGCCTGCCTTCGCGATCTTGTGCGCGGATTCTGCCATTAACCTCGCCACGGTTTCCCAGTCATTCGCCAGAAAGGGACTCATGAGCCGCGCCATCGGCACCGAGTTCATGGTGATCTCCGGATGATTATGCTCACCCATGACGGCTGGTGCTTCCAGACAAATAGTGCGGTAACAAAGGGCTGCGCCTTCAGCGCTGCCAGCTACGATGCCGATGTGTAGGGTCACTTATCTTCGCCTCAGGCAAGAAGTCGCTCTGCTTCATACTTCATATCACCCTTGGTTGATTATGCTGACCTGTGTTTAGTCACTGTATCGTTGCCTCTGCTTCTGTCTGACTCCGGTCCACATCCCTGACTGGGCGACTTAATGACCATTGTCGATGCCCCTTTTTACGTCCGCGGCCTTCTTCAATACCCAATTGGAGCCGTCCCACTCCCATGTATCTCCGAAAATATTGACCCCGTCGTGCACACCAAAATCATGTCCGCCAAAGAGAACTATCTTCGTGCGCTTCGAATCATAGGCGACGGCAGCATGGTTCCTCGCCGTCGGCCCGGTTAGCGCTAATTGCATCCAACCTTTTGCGTCGTACTCCCAGGTATCACCCAAAGGCTTTCCCGCATAACGACCGCCGAAACGGATTATCTTGTGCCTCGCGTCGTCATATGCCATGACACAGTTAAATCGGCCCTCAGTTACGGCGGCGCGGTCTTCTACCCATTTCTTACCGTCCCACGTCCAGGTTTCGCCGGAAACAGCTTCCCTGGTTGATCCTCCGAAGAGAACAATTTTCCCAAACCCACTATCGTAGACCTGGGCCGCACCATTTCTTGGCGAGGGACCTGGAACCTTTATTTCTGTCCAGGTTTTGCCGTCCCACTCCCAAGTGTCTCCGAGCCGACTGCCTGCATCTCCGGCGCGGTTGTGGCCACCGAATAACATGACGCGCCCACGTTTTTCATCAAACGCTATGGCAGCTTCGGCACGGGGTGAGGGCCCCGTGACCTTTATCTCTGTCCACCTGCGACCGTCCCATTCCCAGGTATCATTAAGAAACTTGTTCTCGCCCGGACTTTTACCGAAGAGGACCCGATTGCCCCCAAAAAGAACTAGTCTCCTGCGAACGCTGTCATATGCCATGGCGGGAAACGTGCGTGGTCCGGGTCCGGTATGATTCACTCGGGTCCACCTCTTGCCATCCCACTCCCAGGTATCGCCACAAACTTTCGATTCATCTGCGCCGCCGAAGAGAACGACGCGTCGACGATCGCTGTCATATGCCATCGCATGAGCGTTTCTAACACCGATCTCTTGAAATGTCGGTGGTCTCGACTCGGCAGTTGGTAGAGACGAGAATATGAGCAAGGTCAGTAGCAGGGGGATGCATTTTGAGGTCTTCAAAATCGCCGGCCATAATCTTCTTGCTTTGTTCACCATCGTCACCTGGTTCAGTCCAAACTCTGAATTCCCAAGCCGCTAAAGTGGATGACAAAACGTTTCTTCTTCATCATTAATCAGTCGCAGATTCAACTTCGAAGTGCAACACTGGCCCGAAGGGCCGACAGTTAATAGCCATGCCCGTGAGGGCGTGGAACAAGCAATTTTAATGATCCCAGGTCCGAAGGACCGACAGTCGATTGAAGCGCTAAATCACTGGCGCACCTGCGGCGCTTTTGTTTTATTGCGACAGATGTCCACGCCCTCACGGGCGTGGCTACTAACTGCCGGCCCTGCGGGCCTGTCTGTTGCACTGCTAACTTGAATTCACCATTCATCAGTCATCCCTTCTACTTCATGCGGTTGTACTTTCTTAACGCCGCGACGACGCGATCACCCGGCAGGCCATAGGCGCGAATTCCGTCCGCGCCTGTCATCGTCTGTGCAGCAAGCATCGCGTTGACGACGGCTTCTTCGGTGGCCTCGATCGTCGCTCGAAAGAGCGGATCGATCCGATCATTGGGCAGCATCACTAGCGACGGTGTGCCGTCAGGCTTAGCCGCTCCTGCGTTGGCTGTCGAAAATGCGAGAAACAGATCGCCGGATGAATTTCCGGCGAAACTACCCAACGCTCCCATTCCCAGGCTCACACGCCGCGCGATGCGCTCCAATTGATGAGGCAAAAGGGGCGCGTCGGTGGCAACGACGACGATTATCGATCCACGACCGTCGTGTTCAGCAACGCTATCATCTTCACGTGCACCACGTCCGGTGGCCGGGCAGGGAGGAATGCCAGCCGTCCAGGGCCGGCTCAACGGTTGCGGCAGGACTGTACAGGTTCGCAGGTCAGTGATCTCCTGACGAATCGGTACACCGAGGATTCGCAGATCGCCGCCGTAGTTGCATTGCACCAGCACGCCGACCGTGTATCCACCTTGCGAGACTGTCAGCACGCGCGACGACGTGCCGATACCGCCCTTGAATCCGTTACAGCCCATTCCCGTGCCGCCGCCGACCGCTCCTTCCTGAACCGGCCCAGGCTTGGCGCGATCGAGCGCCTCAAATGCGTGTGCTGCCTTCACATGCTCGCCGTTCGCATCATTCAAAAAATCAAAAGTCTCAGCGACGATGGGATAGGTGAAAATAAAATCGCGTCCATTCCTTACTTGCCACTGAATCGCGGCGTCGCGCACTGTTCCCACGCTGTGAGTTCCTGTCAAAAGAATCGGTCCCTCCAGAAAACCGGATTCCTTGATCCAGTTGATGCCCGTCATATCGCCATTACCGTTCTGGTTGAAGGTTGCCGCGAAGACGGGATCCCAGTTGCCGCGCGGGCGCGGGAGGATCGCCGTGACACCTGTCCGAATCGGCCCCTTGCCGGGTATGAGTTTGCCTTCGCCTTCGATCAGCGTCACATGTCCGACAGCAATGCCGGCAACGTCAGTGATCGCATTCATAGGACCAGTCTTCCCAGGGAAGGGGATTCCTAAATCACGGCCGCGTGGTCGCGTTTGTGCTGCACTCGGGATTGCCATGGCCAGGGCCAACAAGAGCCAGAGTGTGAGTCGCATGCGTATTGCTTTGGAAGGTCTGAGCGAGAGTCCGCTTTTACAGTTCATCGTGCACCTCCGGACGGCAGCCCTGAATCATTTACCAGCCTTCTGTAGGATCCCTCGCAAACCAGAAGGACCACGAACAAGATCAAGAACCAATGAAGCAGGTTCATTAGCCAGTACTCCCAGGGCATGAACTCTTCTCTCCTCGAATCCGTTTGGAGAAGCGGATATTCCGACTCCCGCGGACCGAGCCCAAACACCGTCTGAAAGTTGGTAATGTCTGCGCTGTCATGCAAGGGGAAGGGCCATCCGCGAGCTGTAGTTTTTATGATGGGATCATCTCTGCGAAAACGCGGCACGGTACTTACCCTAGGGTTTAGATTCATCCAGATCAACTCCCCAACAATCACGCAAAGAACAATTAAGGTAAGAGAGTGGGTTTGCCGGAGAAAACGTTGCCAAAGGTTCCTGTCCTTGAAAACACTGACAGCAAAAACTATCAGGCCGATGGGGATCAAGAGTAAGGCGGGGAGCGCGACCAGACCCTCGCCCGGCCAGCCAACTAAGAAATGCGCAACATCGACGAAGACACACCCGAAGATCAAACAGATTATGGCGATCCACAGCGACCGTCGAAA
>JBAPXA010000005.1:0-8846 GCA_049283975.1 Pyrinomonadaceae bacterium
AACAACAGGCCGCCACGCAATTCACCGCTTCGACCGTGGCTGCGACCACGACTGTCGCTGCTGCTGCGCCCACAAAGCCCGCCAGCCAAACGCGGCAGCCGGTGCTACCACCGGATCTTCCTCAGTACTTCATTCCCGTCCGCAGCCGGCAAGACGGCGCAACTCTTATCTATCACCCGCAATTGATCGGAGCGGCCGAAGTTCGTTTCAGCGACAAGGGCGTCGACACCACTCGCAATTTGACTCTCCTCGCGCCCATTGCCGACGGCGTAGTCTCCGTTGATTGGGACCAGGCCCGAGCGGCGGATTTACCGGTTTCGGATCTGGAAACAAGTCCGCAAGCAGATGCTCAGTTTGCCGCGTTGCCGGCCGCGGGCGGCAAAGCGAAGAGTTACGCCGCCTGGCAGAAGGATCTTGCAGGCTGGCTTTATCGCACTCAAAAACTCGAACTTCTTAGTAGCGAGAAGCTGAAACTAAGTTCAAATCCTGATGAGTCGGAACAGGACTTCCGGCTCCGTCTGCAACAGGCCGCACGTGAGCAACGCGACGCCGCGGTCGAGAAGCTGCGCCAAAAATACGCACCAAAGGTGGCGGCGCTAGAAGAAAAGAAACGGCGCGCGGAGCAAACAGTGGAACGCGAAGCAGAACAGTCGAAGAGTCAGAAGTTTCAAACGGCAATTTCGTTTGGCGCCACGGTGCTGTCATCGTTCCTCGGACGAAAGTCAGTCAGTCTTACCACGTTGGGCCGCGCCACCACCGCGGCCCGAGGCGTCAGCCGCTCAATGAAAGAAGCACAGGACGTCGGACGCGCGCAGGAAACCGTGGCTGCGGTAGATGAGCAACTCGCGGAGCTGGATGCGCAATTCAAGAATGATACGGCGGCCCTCGAACAAGCGACTGAGTCGCAATCTGAGGCTTTGCAGACGCTGACGTTGAAGCCAACGAAAGCCAATATTGCGATCAGGCATTTCAGTTTGGCGTGGGCTCCGTTTTGGCACGAAGAGCAGGGACAGGCAACACCAGCGTGGGAATAATTCTCGTGAAATAGGGGAATAGGGAAATAGGGGAAACGACGTAAATTAGTCTCCGTTTGCCCTTCCCTTTCTTCCCCTCTTTCCCCTTATCTAAAGGAGAACAACAATGGACGAGTTAATCAAACAGGTCGTAAGCAAGACCGGCATTTCTGAAGATCAGGCGCGCACTGCCGTCACGACAGTGCTGGGATTCGTAAAGGACAAATTGCCGGCACCAATTGCCAGCCAGATCGACAATGCAATGACTGGCGAAGGCGGCGGTGTGGGCGGGACGCTCGGCGATCTCGCGTCTAAAGCTGGCGGCTTGCTCAGCTAAAAAACTAACGTTCCAGTCCAAAGCTCACTGTCCGAAGTCCAAGGTCTTGTCGACAAACGAGACTTTGGACCTTGGACATGAGACTTTGGATTTTTTTTGGGCTTTAGACGTTCGTGTTTGCTGACGCAACTACAATGGGTTTCATTCCGTAGTAATCCCTAAGAGCGCACGAATGCAGATCTCAACCGGAACAACACTCGGTCGCTACGAAATTCGCTCCCTCCTCGGCGTCGGCGGAATGGGCGAAGTCTATCTCGCCCACGACACGCAGATGCGGCGTCCTGTGGCGCTGAAATTTTTACCTGAGACTTTAACGCGCGATGAGGATCGGCTCCGGCGCTTCGAACAGGAAGCGTACGCGGCTTCCGGACTCAACCATCCACATATTCTGACGATCTACGAAATTGGAGAGATTGAGCACCGGCGCTTTATCGCCATGGAGTACGTGGAAGGCGAAACCCTACGCCATCACATTTCCCTGGCTGCCACGACCTCAAGTCCGGATGGGGTTGCCGCGGGTTTGGGATTGAAGCTCAGCCACGCTTTGGACATCGCGATTCAGATTGCTTCCGCGCTTGCAGCTTCGCAAACAGCCGGGATTGCGCATCGCGACATCAAGCCAGACAACATAATAGTGCGCCGCGATGGCTACATTAAGGTGCTGGACTTCGGACTCGCCAAGTTAACTGAACGTCCGGAAACTACCGACACCGAAGCGCCAACTCGAGCCCTCGTCAATACCAGTCCCGGCGCGGTGATGGGCACTGTTAACTACATGTCGCCTGAACAAGCGAGTGCGAAGGTCGTTGATGCGCGTACCGACATCTGGAGTTTGGGCGTCGTCCTTTATGAGATGGTGACAGGAAAAACGCCTTTTTCGGGTCCCACGCCCAGTCACGTGATAGTTGCGATCACCGACAAAGATCCGCCGCCACTCGCCCGTTACCTCAGTGATGTTCCCGAAGCCCTTGAGTGGATCGTTACAAAAGCGCTGACGAAAGATCGAGACGATCGCTATCAAACTGCACGGGAGATCCTTACCGACCTGCGGCGGCTAAAACAGCGACTCGACGCGGGGGCGGAAATGGAAAGATCCGTTTCACCCGACAACACATCCGGCGGACATTCGCTCACGACCGCTGACACGTTGACTGCCGGCCGCACGATGAGCGCTTTTCCAGGAACAACGACGCAGCTCCCTGCGGCGGCAACGGTTTCGAGCGCCGAGTATTTGGCCTCCTCGGTTCGCGGGCACAAACTCGTTTGGGCCACCGGCGTCTTTGTGCTGCTTGCGACGCTCCTTAGTGGCGGTTGGTTATGGAATCGCTACCAGAATAGCGCCCCCACCCTCCCGTTCGCGCGGGTTCGTTTCACCCAGTTGACTAATACCGGCAAGGCCACCGTCGCCACTATTTCTCCCGACGGTAAATATGTTGTGCACGTGGTGAGCAACGGCGTGCAATCAAGTCTCTGGGTCCGTCAAACTGCGACTTCTAGCAATGTCCAGATTGTTCCACCCAGTGAAACCCGTTACGTGGGCGTTACATTTTCCATAGACGGCAACTATGTCTACTACGTCGTCTATGAAAAGAACGCCGCGATTGGCTATGTCTATCAGATTCCGGTTTTGGGAGGCACACCACGCAAGGTTATCGAAGATGTTGATACGCCAATCACGTTCTCGGCAGATGGAAAGCGGTTCGCGTGGATACGTCAATTTCCCAACTCGGGCGAAACAGCCCTGTTCATCGCCAATGCTGACGGCACCGGGGAAAGAAAGATTGCTTCGCGGCAACGTCCGGAACGCTTCACTGCCGGCACTCCGATCGGCCCCTCCTGGTCACCGGCCGCAAACCTGGTCGCAACTCCGGCAGCGGGACTCGAAAATGGCAAGGACGTCATGAAGGTGGTGACGGTCGATCTAAACACCGGGGGCGAGAAAGAAGTCTCAGCGCATCGTTGGCCGTTTGTTCAGCAGGTGGTCTGGATGCGGCGTGGCGAAGGCTTAATCATTTCGGCGCAAGAGGCGGAGCGCGGTCCCAATCAACTTTGGCATGTAGGTTACCCAAGCGGTGAAGTAGAGAGAATTACCAACGATCTGAACAACTACAATGGTGTCAGTCTCAGTGCGGACGGCGCTACAATCTCCACCGTGCAGAGCAAAATCAGCTCCAGCGTTTGGGTCACACCGAACGGGAAGTCGGAGACTTCGGTAAAAGTTACCTCCGGAACAAATGAGGGCGCGGGCGGTGTCGCCTTGATGCCCAATGGCAGGATTGTCTACACCATTGGCGGCTCCGGTTCTGGAGAATTGCTGGTGGTTGATGCCAACGGGGCGAACCAGCAGGCTTTAACGTCCAACAATTCCCTAAATGGCTTGCCATCCGTTTCAACGGACGGGCGCCTCATTGTTTTTGTGTCGAACGCCACGGGCGGTCCCCACGTTTGGCGCATCAATGCTGATGGCACCAATCTCAAACAACTCACCAACGGGATAGCCGAGATTTTCCCCGTGGTGTCTCCAGACAATCAGTGGATCATTTACCAGAACATCAGCGACTTGCGACTGTGGAAGGCACCTATCGACGGCGGCAATGGACAGCAATTCAGTAATAAGTTGGCGAGTCAGCCGGTGATTTCTCCGGATGGGAAGATGGTTGTGTGTCGTTATCGCGAACGGGAGCTTGATCCGTTTCAAGTCGGTATTCTCTCTTTCGAAGACGGCAAAACTCTCAAAACCTTTGATCTGCCGCCTTCCGCATTTGCTACGCCGTCACTTGATTGGACGCCGGATGGCAAAGCGGTGCTTTATGTTGATAATCGCGGCGGCATCGCGAACATCTGGAGCCAACCAATTGATGGCGGGCCCGCGCGCCAGGTAACCTTCTTCAATTCAGATCAGATTTTTGCATTTGATCTTGGTAGTGATGGTAAGACCATGGCGCTCGCGCGCGGCAACGTCTCTGACGATGTGGTATTGATTGAGGAAGTAAAGAAGTCCGAATGAGAATTACTGCTTTACTATTCACGATTCACAACCCCCCATGCGAATAGCCATCAAATACGGCCTGCTGATAACTCTGGTAGTAGCTGTCTGGATAATCGTCACGCACTTCGTGGTTCCGTTGCCGCCGAGCTCGAAGTTGAACCTCCTGGGACCGTTGCTTTTCAACTTCGCGGCAATCATCGCGATCTATCTCGGGATCAAGGAACGAAAAGCGGAAAGTGACATGAACTTCAAAACGGGTATTAAAACCGGCCTCGCGATTTCTCTTGTTTACGCAATCTCTGCTTGTCTCTTTTTCTTGCTCCTGCTCTTAATCGTGGGACCTTCTATGATGGCCAACGAACCGATGGCGGCAGATTCCCCATTCTGGAGAGTCGTACTGGGCGCTTTCGCCGGGATGTTCTTTGGGTCGTTAATCCTTGGTCTGGTCTACTCAACAATCATTTCTTTCTTTCTCGCGAGACGCTATCAAAGATAGGGTGACAGGTACCCGCCACCCAACCCCAGTTACCCATCGGCCGCAGCCATCCATCCCAATAAACTTATTGCTGCGGGGCGCGTGTGTGTAAACTGAGGCGCATCCGACTGAAAACGGAATCCTTTATCTTGCGTCGCAGCAACACTCGCTTCCTGATCATTCTCTTCTGCGCCACCTTTCTGGCGCTGCTTTATTCTGCGCGAGGAGTCTTCATCGCTGTCAGCCAAGGCCGAGCGATCGACTGGACGCGCGGGGTGGGTTTCGAGTTTGTCTACTGGTATGTATGGGCTGCGCTCGTTCCCGTCGTCATCTGGTTCGCTCGCCGCTTTGAAATCACCCCGCTAAAGTGGCGCACAATTCTTCCCCTCATTGGTTTTGGCTTGATCATTGCGCCGCTCCAATCCGTCATTGACATCGCCTTTGCCTATTCCATCGATACGTACATTCGCCACGTGCCGGCGGAGGAGATGGCTCGCCGAGTGCGAACGATACCGCGCGGCATTGCCGTCGAATCCTTCGGCAACTTCATTATTTATGCGCTGATCGTTTGCGGCCACTACGGCTACGACTATTACCTGAAGTATCGGGAGCGCGAACTGCGCGCACTGGAACTCGAAGGCAGGCTGGCAACGGCCGAGTTACACAATCTGAAAATGCAGCTGCACCCGCATTTTCTTTTCAACACCCTGAACACCATCTCCGTGCTGATGATGCGTAACGTCACTGCGGCAAACCAGATGCTAATTCGCTTGAGCGATTTGTTGCGTATCACGCTCGACAACGCCGGCACTCAGGAACTAACCCTAAAGCAGGAGTTGGATTTTCTGAATGGCTACCTTGAGATCGAACAGACACGCTTTCATGATCGTTTGACGGTGACGCGGGACATTGATCCGGCAACGTTGGACGCGCGCGTGCCAAACCTATTGCTCCAGCCATTAGTCGAGAACGCGATTCGGCATGGAATCGGCAACCGGCCGGAAGCAGGTTCGATAGCCATTCGCGCGCTACGCGACGAAGCCTGTTTGCATCTGGAGATTAGTGATAACGGATCAGGAATGCCGGAGCAATGGAACTTCAAGAAAGGCGTCGGTCTAACGAATACCCGAGCGCGGCTACAACAACTCTATGGTGCTGATCAGAGGTTTGAAATGTCGCAGGCACCTGAAGGGGGACTGCTCGTTCGCATCGTAATTCCCTTCAAGACCTATGACGGAAACAACTGACAAGATACGAGTCTTGATTGTTGACGATGAGCCAATTGCTCGCGAGGGTGTCCGTGTCCAGTTGCTCAAATATGCAGACGTCATTGTTAGCGGCGAAGCAGCAAATGGTTTGGAAGCTGTCGCAGCCATCCGCAAGCTGGTGCCGGACATTGTTTTTCTCGATGTGCAAATGCCGGGCATGAGCGGCTTTGAAGTGCTGGAAGCTTTGGGCACGCGTAATCTGCCGGCTATCGTGTTGGTCACCGCCTACGACAAATATGCCCTCCAGGCTTTTGAAATCAACGCCATTGATTACTTATTGAAGCCCTTCGATGCCGAACGTTTCGCGCGCGCTTTCGAACGCGCCCGCCGTGAATTAGAGAAGACGCGAGCTGCGGCGATTAATCAGCGGCTGCAGACCCTCCTGGAAACTGTCCTCCCGCAAAAAAAGTTTTTGGACCGTATGGTCGTAAAGGCCTCCGGTCGCATTTTCTTCTTACCCGTTGCAGAAATTGATTGGATCGAAGCCGCCGACAACTACGCGCGGCTGCATGTTGGCCGAGAGTCGCATTTAATTCGCGAGACTTTGAGCAGTCTCGAGTCGCGCCTCAATCCGGAGCTCTTCTTACGCATTCGTCATTCGGCGATCGTGAACATCACGCACATCCGGGAGCTTCATCCGCTATTCAAAGGTGAGTACGAGATCCTGTTGCAGAACGGCGCAAAGCTGGTCACGAGCCGCCGCTATCGCGGGAAGATTGCCTCACTTCTGGGTGAGTGAAGAAGAATAAGACGAAGTTTGAACTTGGTTCTTTGAACTTTGTTCTTGGTGCTTTGTGTTTAGTGCTTTGTTTTAGAAGCTCAGCTTTAACATCTGCCGTTCAAGTTTCACTAGCGAACAAAGTTCAAAGAAACCTCGTCTTATGCTTTCTTGGCGTCCTCTGCGACCCTTGGCGGCTTGGAGGTTTCAGTTCCAATAAAAAATGAGAATTGAAAAAATGATATATGGAAAATGTTCCGGCACCTTCTCGCTCGGGCTTCGTAAAGCGCCGTCTGTCCCGCCATGAGCGCCGCCTATACCAAACTGATGGCACAGATTTGCCAGATACTCTAGTTTGCGGCTGAATTTCCAAGTCGAATTCTTCTGGAGGCCGTCATGCGCAAACTATTCCTCTCGTCGCTCGCCTTAACCTCACTCGTTTCGCTCCTGGCAGTCCAACTCGGCCGCGCGCAGCAAAAAAGCGCCACCGAGACTTCATACGCCAAAGCACGTCCTGTTTTGGAGGCGGGTATCAAGGCAATGGGTGGACTTGAAGCACTGCAAGCAATTACTGCCGTAACCAGGGAGATGACGGGCACGCGAAATGACGAGGGCCAGGGAATGCAGCCGGTGTTTCCCCGGGTGCCTGTGCCGCCGCAAACCAACCGGCCGCGCATCAAGAGTGTCCGCGACATGCGTGGGCAGCGAATTTACGATGAGCTTGACGACATGATCTTCGGAGGCCAACCTTTGAAGCTTCGTTCGGCGCTCGCCGGCCAGACTGGCTGGGCAGTGAACGATCTCTCAAAGAACCTCCGCGTGATACCACCAGCTTCGCTCAACAACGCCCGCGCGGGACGTTTTCGCCGCTATCCCGAAAGCCTGCTGTTGACCGCATGGAACCGCCCGGAAGTCTTGCGCTGGCTTGGTGAGGGAGAGTTTGAGGGACGCAAACAACAAGTGCTCTCTTTTGCTGATTCAGACGGCACTGAAGTTTCGCTTTACTTCGATACGCGCACGTCTTTGTTGACCAAGACAGAGTTTCTGAATGATGACCCTGTTCTGGGCGACACCGTGCTGGAAACGATCTACAGCGACTGGCGACCGGTGGAGAAGGTGGTGCTTCCGTTTCGCATCACTGATCGGATTGGCAGCATGCTGCAACAGGAACTTCGCGCTAGCTCAATCACGCTCAATGGCAAGCTTGCGGACAGTCTCTTCACAATGCCCGAGGGCTATGCGAAGTTTGAGCCACCACCGCCGGGCCCGAATGTGAAGAAGCTTGCTGATGATGTTTATTCGGTGCTGGGGGGCTATAACAACCTCGTCGTGATCTTCAAGGACTACGTACTGGTTGTCGAAGCGGGGGGAAGTAACCGCAGCAGCCAAGCTGCGATTGCCGAAATTAAGAAGCTCGCGCCCGACAAACCGATTCGTTATCTAGTTTCCACGCACTTCCATTTCGATCATCTCAGTGGCGTCCGCAGTTACATTGCCGAGGGGACGACGATTGTCACGACTCCAAGTGCGCGCGGGGTGATTGAGAGGGCAGCGGCAGCCACGCACCTGATGCGACCCGACGCCCTCTCGCGTAATCCGAAGGCGCCAATCTTTGAAGTGATGGCAGGTAACAAAAGAGAGTTTGATGATGGCGTCAGAAGGGTCGAGCTTTACATGATCAGCAGTCCGCATGTGGGCGAGATGATCATCGCGTACCTACCTAAGGAAAAAATTCTGTTTGAAGGCGACGTGCTCGACATTCCCGAAGCCGGAGTTCCGCCTGCCGGAGACGACACCGCCGACCTGGCAAAGCAAATTGAAAAGTTAGGGCTGCAAGTTGAAACGATAGTGCCGGTGCATGGGAGGGTGGGAACGATCGAGGATCTAAGACTGGCGCTGAGTAACAGGTGAGTAAAACGAAACCGCCAAGGCGCCAGGAGCACCAAGGATGTCAGAAGAAGGTTGGAGTAAGAGAATGTATGTTCACTCAACCAGCTTGTTTGTTTTGTCTTCCTGGCATCCTTGGCGCACCTGGCGCCTTGGCGG
>JBAPXA010000006.1:0-3738 GCA_049283975.1 Pyrinomonadaceae bacterium
GCCATGGCGAGTAAAGCTAGCATCGCTGGTCATCCGGTTCATCCGATGATCGTTTCCTTTCCGCTCGCACTCTGGACGACATCATTTATTGCTGACCTATTATTCTATTTCACGCGTCAGGGAACACTGCCAGTGATCGCAAAATTTCTGCTGGCAGCAGGTTGCATCGGCGCTGTGGCCGCTGCCATACCCGGGCTTATCGATTGGCTTTCGATCAAGCACCCGGGTGTAAAGCGGATCGCAAATTGGCACGCGCGCTTAAACATCATCGCGTTGCTGATTTTTGCGACGAGCCTTTACCTGCGGATGAAATCGGGAGGCGCTGCGTGGGTAGACTACGGGATGAAGATTCCTTTTCTACTCTCGCTGATAGGAGTAATTCTGATTTCGATTTCCGGTTGGCTGGGTGGTGCGTTGTCGTTCGAGCACGGCGTCGGCGTCAAACCTCAGCACGACACGCCGGAAGATGAGGTGGCTAAGGTCCGGTTTCCGTAAGCGGGAAATGTATTGAGGAAAATCAAAACCATTTTCCATATATCATTTGTCATTTCTCATAATTTCTCATCTGTCATGGGAAAAGTGAAACCGCCAAGTCGCCAAGAGCCGTAGAGTACGCCAAGCAGATAAAGCTGAACTTAGTACTTTGTGCTTTGTCCTTTGTTAGCGGCATCATCACTAACAGTTTCTGCTCAAATTTCATCAGTGAACTAAGTTCAAAGCACCAAGTTCAAAGGTCGTTTCACTTGGCGTACTCTGCGGCTCTTGGCGACTTGGCGGTTTCTGCAATAACAAATGATAAATGATATATGGAAAATGGGTTGATTCCTCCTTAAGCGCGACGACGTTACCCCTGAGGTTGGCCACCTTTCGCTCCGGTGAACTCGTAAGAGATGTGCATTCTTAACGAGCCATCGAGCATCTCCGCACGCACGTCTTTCACATGTGCTTGTACGGCGCCGTTGCTGGCCTTTACCGGAATCATTAGTTGCAGTTGCTGCGCACGGATCAACTCCAACGGATTCACTCTTTGATCAATTGCATTGCGAACAAAGACTGTGACGAAGTTGTTTGCTATCGGGTTGACGCCCTCAAGATTCACGCCCTCAACATCCACCTGTCCATAGACCGTCTGGCTAGCTTGATCGAAGCGCAGTCCAATGCTGGTCTGCGCCCAACCCTTGAATTGCATACAGTTGCCCAACAGGTTGTAGCTGCCACTGAAGGCCAGTGGCGCCTGCACCTTGCCGTTGGTGAACTGCACTTCAGTCTTCACATTGCTCCCTGCCTGGGCGAGCGTAATCGTGTTCGTGCATCCCTGCTGAAACGCTGCTTCGCCCATGATTGCTGTGCTTGAGGCCGGCTCACTGCGGGCGAGATGAAAGCTGGGATTGCCGAGATCTTTAAAGATCGTTCCCAGTAGTCCATCAACAAACCCGCTAGTAAGGCTGACGACAACGGTACCCGGGGGATCGCCCCCAGGATCGGGAGCGGTCACTGCAACGCCAGGTCTTGATTTGGCGCGCGGTATTCCCAGAAAGAAGACGGCCACGCCGGCGCCAAGAATTAGGCCCAGCAGCAGGACAATTAGGTACTTCATGGGTTTCCTCTTTCTGTTATCGCGGCGTAGGCGTCGACGTTGGCGACGGCGAGCTCGCCGGACTCCTGGTCGAAACCCCCATGCTACTTATCAAAGCTTTAATTAAAGACGCCGCGGCGTTCGTGAGCGCGTCAATCTGTTGTCTCACCTGCTCAGGCGGAACCTTTTTGTAGTCCAGCGGCACTTCAAATAATGCCGGATCGACAATCATCGAAATGTCGCGCATCTCGGCAACAACCTTGGCGCCTTTCACCCCCTGAACATTGCCACTCGCTTCGGTGAACAACTCTGAACGCAGCGGCAGCCCGGTTTCCTTGTCGACAAAAACAAAGGCTTCGGTACTGACAGCGCCGGCTTGCGTGTTGGTGTTGGCCACGTGTTTATAGCGATATTTTATTGCCGGACGTCCGTTCACCGCCTCCTCACCAATCGCTTCCACGCCCTGGAGTTTTTCCAGCCGCGCGACCAGTTGTCCCGGTGTCATCAGGTTTTGCAGCTGCACTCCAGTCGCTTCGGGAGTTAGTTCCGCATACTGCTTACGACCCGGCGCGATCGCGATGTGCATACCGGCCTTCTCGAGATAAATCAGCTCGGAATTGTCCGGCAGCTTGAATGAGACGCGACGGTCGGCGCCGCGACGCGCGACTTCGGCAGCCAACTGCGGAATGCCGATCGTTTTTTCCCCACCCTCAGTTTCGGCGGATAACACAAGCGTCGCGCGATAAGCATCAGGTTCGCGCGCCGCGATTACGGACGGGTTCACCGCGACATTCGCGTTCAAGTTTGACGGCGTCATGTTCGCGTTAGCCGATATGTTCATGTTCACGTTTGTATTAGCAGCCGGCTGACAGGCGCCAATGAAAACGGTCAATCCAAACAGAGCCACGAGACAGACAACTGCATAAGGTTTTACGAGGCTTTTCATAGACATCTCCGGAAGACTGGCGCCTTAGCGCCGTTGATTTTGTAAAGAGGGCTTGCAGGGGAAGCCGTAGCATACCACAGGAACAGACGGCAGGAGCAGGGCGGCAGACCGCAGCGGTACTGATGCAGTTTGGACTTATTGACTGACGATCATTGGATGAGGGTCTGGTTCGGACCCGTTCGTTCGTGGATTGTCAAAACTGCATCAGTACCGACCGAAGGAGAAATTATTTGTTCGTGTTTGCTCGTGATACTTAGTAGTTCGTAAGTCATGCGTCAACAAGCGCAAGTAAGGACTCACCGCTAAACGAACGGGCACTAGCAGCTCTCTCCGCCTCCTGCCTGCTGCCGTCTGCTGTCTGAAGATTGACTTGCTTCAGCGTTTTAGGTAGAAGCGGTTGGCTTTCTTAAATCAACACAGACGAGACACCGATGAAAACCATTCCACTGCTGCTTGTTTTGGGACTCGCACTATCGCTCTGCAACTTAACAAACAAACTAAAAGAGGTAGGCTCCTCGGGTGGCGGCAGTAAATCTGATCCGGCCGCTATCGGCGGTGCCGACGTTGAGACGCCTACGCCAACCGCTGCTCAGATCGCCGCGCTTGCTGGCGGTAAGAATGTGACTTGGGACAAACAGGGAATGTCCTGGACGCTCCCGCCCGATTGGAAGGAGACAACGAACGAGACGAAGAGTCTGGTGTGGAGTGCGCCGGGTTCAAGCGCTAATCTGATCGTGAGCATCTCGCCGATGGACGAAAGCTTCCCCACCGACATTAGCATCCAGGCTTTCTACGACGGCGCGAAGACGCGCGCCAAGAATGGTGAAGTTGATGAGTTGAAGTGGGTAGAGATTGACGGCTTAAAGGGCGTGCAGTTTCGCGAATCAAACCCGGAGAAACCGGACGGCATCCGCCGCTTACAGTGGCTCGCCTATCGCAAGTATGCAGGTCAGGTGCAGATGGTTAATCTGATGCTCGCCTCGGACGGCAAAGATTTTCCGCGCCAGCAGGACGCGATGTACGGAATTCTTTATTCCACGAAGATCACTCACTGAAAACGAGACGCGGTGATAGGGCGATGGGGTGACACGGAGATGGGGAGATGAGGTGATAGGTCGCTCGGAAGAGACGCGACGTTGAAGCTTACGATATTTCCCCGCGTCTCCCGTCACCCCATCGCCCTATCACCCCATCACCGCGTCTCCCCATCTCCGCG
>JBAPXA010000007.1:0-4605 GCA_049283975.1 Pyrinomonadaceae bacterium
CGGCTACCGCCTGGTGGTACTGATGTTATGGGTCCGTTCGTTCGTGGATTGTCAAACTGCATCAGTGCCCGACGACACGGGGTGTTTGACGGACTAAGCTTTGGTCGAGTATAAGCCGCGGAAACTAACCCGAGGGACAGAGAACCACCATGTCTAACAATCTTGACTCTGCACTCACGCACATAGGGCAAATCGCTATTAACGCCCACGACCTCCAACGTGCCACTGCGTTTTATCGCGACGCGTTGGGCCTCAAGTATTTGTTTAGCGTGCCACCCAAGATGGCCTTCTTTGATTGCGCTGGAATCATGCTGATGCTGTCACTTCCCGACAAACCTGAGTTTGATCACCCCAGCTCGATCATCTACTTCAACGTTAAAGATATCGGCCGGGCGGCAGAAGAGCTCACGGCGCGTAAGGTCAAATTTGAAGAGCAGCCAACCTTCGTTGCAAACATGGGCTCTTACGATCTCTGGATGGCTTTCTTCCGCGACTCAGAAAACAATCTCCTGGCACTGAGGAGCGAGGTGGCACACCCCGAGTAAGCCGATTAACCGGGAGGGAAACGATGACGAAGATCACGATCAATTACTGTCCTGTGTGACCCGGAAAGAAACTTATTGCTGCCCGGGTGGCGGCGGACCTCGAGCACGACGCGGGAGTGGAAGTGCAAACCAAGAAAGGTGGCTTAGGCGAACTAAGTGTTGACGTCAATGGCAAGCGCGTCTTCACCAGCAGCCGGCTTTGGTATCCCACGCCGACCAGCATCCTCAAGAAGGTGCGCGCAGTGTTACCACAATAACCGGAGAGACGTTGATGAAGCGTAGAGAGTTTCTGCAAACCAGCACACTGGGCGGTGCGTTAGCGCTCGGCCAACCAAGCAACCTCCTCGGTGAGGCGACGAAGGACATTGATTCCTGGCGACCGCCTGAGTCTTTTGAGCTTGAGGAACTTACAATCTCCGACCTGCAACAAGGTCTCGCTTCAGGCAAATACACGTCGAAGTCTCTCGTCCGAAAGTATCTCGAGCGAATCAAGGGCGTAGACAAATCGGGAGCAGCGGTCAATTCGGTCATTGAAATCAACCCCGAGGCCGAGGCGATTGCCGAAACATTGGATCGCGAACGCAAATCAAAACGGCCGCGCGGATCGCTGCATGGAATTCCGATTCTTATCAAAGACAACATCGATACCGCCGATCGCATGATGACGACCGCAGGCTCGCTTGCCCTGCTCAACACGCATGCCACGCGCGATGCCTTCATTGTGCAAAAACTGCGTAACGCGGGGGCAGTAATCCTCGGGAAAACAAATCTTAGTGAATGGGCTAATTTCAGATCGACCCATTCGTCGAGTGGCTGGAGCGGGCGTGGCGGGCAAACAAAGAATCCCTATGTGCTCGATCGCAATCCTTGCGGTTCAAGTTCGGGCTCCGGCGCCGCCACCGCCGCGAACTTATGTGCTGCCTCGATTGGCACCGAAACCGATGGCTCGATCGTCTGTCCCTCGTCAGCGAATTCCCTTGTCGGCATTAAGCCAACGCTGGGCTTGGTAAGTCGCAGCGGGATCATTCCCATCGCACATAGCCAGGATACGGCCGGTCCGATGGCGCGCACCGTTGCTGACGCTGCCATATTGCTGGGTGCATTAGTTGGAACCGATGAGCGCGACAGCGCGACGCAGAGAAGCCGCGGCAAATCGTTCGCTGACTATACGCAGTTTCTGGATAAGGGAGCACTGCGAGGGGCGCGACTGGGAATCGCACGGAAGTTCTTCGGATTTAACGATGCTGTGGATCGCCAACTGAATTACTTGCTCACCAGAATCAAGGGCCTGGGCGCAGTCATTATTGATCCTGCCGAAATTCCGACGAGTGGAAAGTTTGACGACTCTGAGCTGGAAGTCCTGCTTTATGAGTTCAAGGCTGACTTGAATGCTTACCTCGCGGGAAGGGCGCCCTCAACTCCAGTTCGCTCATTGAAACAACTTATTGAGTTCAATGAGAAGAACAGCGATCGGGAAATGCCCTTCTTTGGACAGGAGTTATTCACCCGCGCTGAAGCGAAGGGTCCGCTCACAAGCAAGGCGTATCGAGCGGCCCTGCAAAAGAACCAGCAGCTGTCGCGCGCGCAGGGCATCGACTTCGTGATGCGAAAACACCGACTCGATGCTTTGCTGGCGCCTACCGGTGGACCTGCCTGGCCCACCGATTGGCTCAATGGCGATCACTTCACGGGTGGCTACTCCACGGCTTCAGCCGTGGCGGGCTATCCGCATATCACTGTACCCGCCGGGTATGTGTTTAGCTTGCCCTTCGGGCTCTCATTTTTTGGCTCTGCCTTCTCCGAACCAAAGCTGATCGCTTTAGCTTATGCGTTCGAGCAAGCAACGAAGGTGCGACAGCGCCCGACGTTTTTGCCCACCGCCTCGTTCTTGATCACCAACGGAACGCAGAAGTGACGGGTTTGACCCCTCGCGTACGCAGAATAGCAATTTTGAAGAAGTAAAATTGCGAAGGCATTTCGTATGGTGTTTTGACCGCTCATTTGAAAGGACAAACTGAGATGGCAAGAACAGCGACACAAACGAAAACTAAGTCAATCTACAGCCCGCACCCGAGCCTCGCGATGGTGCAAAAATGGGTTGCCGAGCTCAAGGAAAAGACCGGACGCTCTGTTGACGAATGGGTGCGTTACATAAAAAAGAATGGCCCCAAAGATGACAAGGCACGCCGCGAGTGGCTGAAGACAGAGCACGGCCTGGGTAGCAACAGCGCATGGTGGCTGGCGGATCGCGCCGCGGGCAAAGGCACGGAAGATGGGGATCCCGAAGCCTATTTGAAAGCCGCGGAGGGTTACGTCGAAAAGATGTTCTCCGGCGGAAAGGCGGAATTGCGGCCGATCTACGATGCGCTGCTTAAAGTGGGATTGAGTATTGGCAAGGACGTCAAAGCTTGTCCGTGTCAAACCATAGTTCCGCTCTATCGCAACCACGTCTTCGCGCAGATCAAACCGACAACGCGGACACGGATTGATTTTGGTTTTGCTCTCGGCGATATGAAAGCCAAAGGACGGCTGATTGACACCGGTGGCTTTGCTAAAAAGGATCGCATCACTCATCGCATCGAAATTACCTCGCTCAAAGATATTGATGACGAAGTGAAGCGCTGGCTGAAGGTTGCTTATGAGCGGGATGAATAAACTCTGAACTCTGAACTTTGAGCTTTGTACTTGGAGCTTTGTACTTTGAGTTTAGTACTTTGAGCTTTGGATGTGAGTCTTAAACGCGACTTCGGAATAAACCGCTAAGCACAAAGTTCAAGGTACAAAGTTCAAAGAGCCGCGCTGGAGGATTCATGCTAACGACTCCCAAAACCAAAGCCGCTCCCCGAATGAGCGACGAAGCCGTTGCGGCCAGGACCGGGAAAACCTGGAGACAATGGTTTGATATTCTGAAGCGCGCGGGCGCAAGCAAGATGTCGCACCAGGAGATCGTCGGGTTTCTCACCGCAAAACATAATGTCGGCCCCTGGTGGCAGCAGATGATCACCGTGAGCTATGAGCGGCACGCGGGTCTGCGCCAGCTAAACCAAAAGCCGAATGGTTATGAGATCAGTGTCAGCAGAACTCTTGCAGTTCCGCTCCGTTCCGTTTACCAAGCTATTTCAAACGAAGGGCGCCGCGACGACTGGCTGCGAGAGGAAGGTCTGCATCTCCGCAAAGCCACGCCGAACAAATCGGTGCGGCTGACGTGGAAAGACGGTAAGACTTCAGTGGAGTTTTATTTTGCTCAGAAGAGTGCTGCTAAGACTCAGGTTGTAGCGCAACACTCAAAACTTCCTGATGCAAAGGCCGCAGCAAGGATGAAGACCTATTGGCGCGAGAAGCTTGATCGACTACAAGCCAGTCTTGAATGACAATATCCAGGCGGCCTCACCGCTCCTTATTAGTCGATGTCCAAAGCCTCACTACAACCACCTTCAACTTCGACCATCGCTTTAGGCCGCACCGGTGAAGAGCTCGCTGCTGCCTATTTGTGCCAGCTCGGTTTTCGAATCGTCGCGGCGAATTTTGTTGTTCCCGCGGGTCGCAATCGCAACGACGCGGTGGTGAACCTTGAAATCGATCTCGTGGCTTACGAAGGTCCGGTACTTTGCTTCGTGGAGGTCAAAACGCGCGCCTCGGATTGGTTTGCGCCACCGACAGCAAATGTTGATTTGCGGAAGCAGCGCCAGATCACTCGTGCCGCGAGCGTCTATCGTAGGATGTTTGGACTGGAAGCCGAGCCGTATCGCTTCGATGTTGTGAGCGTAATCCTGCCAGCATCCAGTGAGATATCGAGTGGCGAAGGCGTGAATCCGCATGCTGCCGGCGTGTTGGTAAACAGTAAAAGTTTCCAAATCGATCTCTTTCGCAACTTCTGGGGCACAGCGAAATTCCGGAAAAAGCGGGCGCAGTATGCCTACTGGGATTGATGCGACAGACCTACGATTGGTTAAGCGAGGTGGGCATATAGGTTGGCGGCGTTTTACGCGCCATCCCGCAGCTTTACCCACCACCTTCCAGCTCCCTCCGGCCCTATCAAAAAACTCGGAACTTTCGCCCG
>JBAPXA010000008.1:0-2367 GCA_049283975.1 Pyrinomonadaceae bacterium
TCTTTTTACCAATTGCATAAAGGTTCGAATCGCTGACGACGAAGACGCGCCCATTGGAAACGGCCACGGAGCCAATGATTGCTTCTGGCAAAGCCTCGGTTCCCAGCTGATCCTCGTCCAGAACTTCGACTCCGGTCGCACTTGGTTTCAGGATAAAAAACTTCCCGTTCTCCGTACCGACAAAAAGCTTGCCATCAGCAAGCACGGGGGACGCCTTTTGAATTGTGCCGAGATTGTGCAACCAGAGTTGCTTGCCTGTATTCACGTCAAAGGCCGCAATGTTGGCGCCATTGTCGATATGATAGAGGCGATCGCCATCGAGCACGGGTGAGGAATAGCCACCTTGCCACCCGTAGATCGTCCACTTGGCCTGTTCCTTCTTGATTTCACCTTTTGATGCAGCGTCTACTGCTACCATCATTCCCATTTCGCTGGAGTCGAGATTCTCTTCGCTATGGGTGAGGATTGCAGTTGTGCCATGTACGACTACGCCGGTATTCAAACCGCGCTTGCTGATTTCATACTTCCAAACCGGTTCACCAGTTTGTGGTTTGATTGCGTGAGTAAAACCGTCACTGGCACCTTGAATTAGAAGTCTCGTGCCGTTGATGTTGACGATGATTGGCGGCGCGTAAGTTGTGTCGTAGGGTCGGCCGCCGGGAGCGCTGATCCACATTGTCTCGCCCGTTTTCTTGTCAAACGCCATGAAGCGATGCGCGCCACGACCGTGCAGTCCCCACTGAAACGTTACGCCACTAATAATTACTAAATCACCGTCGATGATGGGTGAGACTGTGCGCCCACCATGAGTGGTCAACAGTCCAAAGTCTTCTCCCAGCGAACGCTCCCAAAGAACCTTTCCGTCTTTGTTAAATCCCAGGAGCGTGCCACCAACTCCGAATACGTAGACGTTCCCCGTCTGCGGATCGCCCACAGGGGAGGCCCAGCCCACCCGATGCGGTGGTACGTCGCTGAGATAGACATTGAACCGATGTTCCCAAATCAGCTTGCCGGTGTCGGCGTTGAAGCACATCACCCGCTCTTGTTCCTGTTCGCCCTTGCCCGCGGTGTTTTGGAGATAAACATGATTGCCGACAACGATGGGCGCCGATCTGCCGCCGTAGGGAGCTTTCCAGGCAACGTTGTCACCAGTGGGCGACCATTTTGTGGGCAGACCCTTTTCCAGAGAGATGCCGTCACGCGCGGGCCCGCGCCACTCCGCCCAGTCGTTGGCCAGGGCCGGGACGGCGAATAAAACAAGCAAGAGGAACGAATAAATGGATGCAGGGCTAGTCATTTTGGATCGCATAATAGTCTGTCCGGAAAATTGTCGTCAGGAGATCAAAAATCATTTGAAAGAACTCGAAAGAGTACGCCGGGTGCAACCTTAAAGATGTAGAATACGTACTTTCGCGTTGCAGTGGTTGCAGTATTCTCTGGTTTCTCGTCTTTACCCACTTGAATTTACCATCTAGTTGTTCTACTCCCAAAAGCGTGGAGGAGTTTCATGAAGCTAAGACAGCTACTGATGCCGCCGTTGCTGCTCCTGATTGCCTCACTTCCTGTTATTGCTCAAGTTGCCAGCCCGTCGCTTAACGATCAGATGTGGGAAGCGGCCCGTAAAGGTGACGCGGTAGCGGTGACGGCGCTGCTGGATAAGGGCGCGGACGTTAACGCAAAGTTTCGTTATGGTGCCACCGCTCTTTTCAAAGCCGCCGAGCGTGGGAATATCGATGTCGTAAAGGTGCTGCTGGCACGGGGCGCTGATGTGAAAGTGAGAGACACCTTCTATGGCGCGACGGCGATGACGTGGGCGCTCGACAACAAGCACGTTGAAGTCGTCCGTGCCCTGTTGGAAAAAGATCGAGAGAGTAGCGGCGAAGTCTTGATGACAGGCACGCGTGAGAATCAGGTGGAGTTGGTGCGGGTCGCGCTTGATAGCGGCGGCGCTAAACCGGAGACGCTGACCAGCGCTCTCGTCACTGCGACGAGTGCCTCGGAACCGAATCCCGAGATTGTGGAGCTCTTGAAGAAGGCTGGCGCGTTGCCGCCGCCAGATATTGACGCGGCCACTTTGCAATCGTACGTGGGGAAGTACAAGAGCGAACAGGGCATGGAGGTCGCAATTACCTTAAAAGACAATAAGCTCTTCGCCACACCCGCCAATCAGGGACCGATTGTCTTAATGGCCGTTGACAAGGTTACGTTCAAGCCAGCGGCCTTCGATGGAATTGTAGTTACCTTCAAACCCGTAGAGGGCAAAGTTGGTGGTTTTGATTTGAAACAGGGAGCGAATACGACGGCACTGAAGCGAGTCGAGTAATTCAGATTGTCGATTTCCGATTTCCGATTTCCGATTTCCGATTG
>JBAPXA010000009.1:0-19658 GCA_049283975.1 Pyrinomonadaceae bacterium
ATGTCCGCCTGGCGAAAACGCTCGAAGACGAAAGGCAGAAAATCAGCCCGGATGCCCTGGCCACTATCCGTCACCGAGATCTCAACGTGGGAACTCGTGCGTCGTAACTCCAACCGCACCTGGCCTCCGCGCGGTGTGAACTTGATGGCATTCGACAATAAGTTCCAGACAACTTGCTGCAAACGTCCTGCGTCGCCGAATAGGGAACTAATTGGACCACTAATGATTTCCAGTTGAATCTCTTTCGCGTCAGCAGCTGGTCGGACTGACTCCACTGCCGCGGCGATAAAACTCGACGGCGCCACCGGCCGCACATCAAGTCGCAACTTGCCGGTAATGATCCGCGACACGTCGAGCAGATCCTCGATCAGTTGTTGCTGCGCCCGGGCATTACGTTCAATGGTCTCTAATGCCCGCCGTTGCCCGGCTTCATCCAGGTTGTTGGAGCGCAGCAAATGCGCCCAGCCGAGGACGGCCATCAGTGGAGTTCGCAGTTCGTGAGAAACCGTGGCGAGAAATTCGTCCTTCAGACTACTGGCCTCTTCGGCGCGTTGGATCGCTCGTTTTAGGTCGTCCTTGGCACGCTGCTCGGCAGCAAGGTAGTCACGGACATCGAATTGACGCCGGCGCGCGCGCAGGGCTGACCTCACCGCGCTTAAGAGGGTCATCACGCGGACCGGGCGTTCGATGAGCGTGACATTCCCTCTTTCTACGAGTGTTGCAAGCGCTTCAGCATTTGAGGGCGTATCGCCGCCACCACTGGTTAGGATAACGAGAGGGATGTCAGACCAGGTGGACTGCCGTTCGAGAGCTTCGACAAGGCACTGCGTCACGATCGGTGTTAATGCTTCATCTGTGAGGAAAACGAGGCCAGCACCGACCAGGAACTTCTCACACAATTCTTGTGGTCCCGAACACACTTCTGCCCGCAGCCGGTAATCACTAAAGACGCGTGCGCTTAGCTCGCCGTCTCTTCCGGTCGGAGCCAGGATCAAGATCCGCTGATCACGATTGGGTTGTGGCTCCAAGGTCATCGCCCTTTTCCTTCAAACCCTCTTTTGATCCGTCGTAAATCGGCACTCCAGTTAGCACGCCGCGAAACTGCGTCAGTGGCGGCCCGATGCGAATGCCGTTCGTAGTGATATTAAAAGGACGAATGGTGTGCTCATGTGCGCCGCTGCGCTTCTTGATTACCGAGATCGCTCGGTGCACTGCACCCTCCGTTTCGAAGTAACGCAACATGATAACGGTGTCAGCCAGGTAGCTGACGTCCACTGGAGTCCCCATCGAGGTGCCCAGGAATCCGTGTTGGGCCATCACTAGAATCGTCGCTACACCCTTCTGGTTTAGATAGGTGAGCAGTTCATGCATCTGGATTGTCAGGAAACGCTCGTCAGGCATGGCATTTAAGTAGCCATTGAGACTATCGATTATGACGACGCGCGCACCCTGGACGTCGACTGCGTTGCGCACTGTGTGCGCAAATTGGCCTGGGGACAGTTCGGCTGGATCCACCTGCTGGATCGTGAAAAGATTGGCGTTCATTGACCCTCGCACATCCGTACCGGTACCAGCGGCGCGCGCCATGAACGTCTCCTTTAGCTCGTCGAAAATAAAAGCCGCTGTTAGTTCACCTCGCTTAGCAGTTGCCGCAGCAAATTGTGCGGCGAGTGTCGATTTGCCCGATCCCGCCGGGCCTAAAATCAGGGTAGCCGTACCGCGGTCCAACCCTCCGCCCAACAACGAATCCAATTCATTAATCCCACTCGTAATCGATTCGCTCTTAAAGTCGTCGTGATGTTCTGCCGCCACTAGACGCGGGAAGACGGAAACGCCGCCGGTCAGAATTGAGAAGTCGTGATAGCCCCCACGAAAGCGAGAGCCACGCAATTTGGTTACTCGCAAACGTCGCCGTTCGGCTCCGTATTCAACTGCCAGATGTTCCAGCGAAAGCACACCGTGCGCAATCGAGTGCACTTCCAGGTCTTGCGCGCCATATACCTTGTCATCCAAGAGCAGCACCGTGCTCTGCCGTCCAGCAAAATACTGTTTGAGCGCCAGAATTTGCCGACGAAACCGCAGGGGATCACGGGCCAGCAGCCGCATCTCCGAAAGCGAGTCGAAGACCACACGCAGTGGCTTGATGCGCCCAACCTCTTCAAGCACCGCATTCGTTGTCTCACCTAACTCAATCTCGGAAGGATGAAAGATCGTGTACTGAGATTCGGGCTTGAGGGTGTCTTCCGCGGGAACCATCTCATACACCGTAAGACCTTCAAGCGACCAGCCGTGAGATGCAGCAACAGCTTCTAACTCCTCCTTTGTTTCCGAAAGCGTAATGTAAAGGCCCGACTCTCCCAGCCGCGCGCCCTCCATCAGAAACTGCAAGGCAATTGTGGTCTTACCCGTACCTGGCTCGCCTTCGATCAGGTAGAGGCGCTTTGCCGGAAGCCCACCGCTAAGAATGTCGTCCAGACCCAGCACGCCCATGGTCATGCGGGTCGGAT
The DNA here is from genome assembly GCA_049283975.1 of Pyrinomonadaceae bacterium. Classification (GTDB taxonomy): domain Bacteria; phylum Acidobacteriota; class Blastocatellia; order Pyrinomonadales; family Pyrinomonadaceae; genus PSRF01. The sequence goes on from JBAPXA010000009.1 coordinate 2,508, forward strand.
CGGATCTTGTCTCTCCGGAATTGGAGGACGTCTTGTTTTTTGGCATGGCTGATCCTAATGAGATGCGGCGATTTGATTCGAAACTGCGCCGGATTCTGGTGACGGTACCGTAGTGATAAGGGGGTGCAGGAACCTTATACCTTGAACGGAAATTTTTGTCGAAGAGGCGTCATTGTCGATTGCCAATTTGTGGCGACAAAGAGCTCGTTACAAATGGTGGATTCAACTTCGAAGTGCAACACCTGTGACGCCTGGGCTAGTTCGAGAGCGGTAAGCGGCAGCATTCAAGTAACATCGCCACTCGGTACAGTACGGGAGCGTTAGCGACCGCATTCAAGTGACGCCAGACTCGAGATAGCGACCTTAGTGAATCCCAAATTATCGCCCACTTTCGAAACCTGATCGATCGTTGGTTGAATGCGGTCGCTAACACCCGGCTTCCGTGTTCTTCGCTATTCTCTGTTGCACTTCGAAGTTGAATCCACCAATCGACAATCTGCAACGCGGATTGGCCATGGTTCTATTTCCGCTCGGATTCACGCAATTGGCGCGTCGTCTCCTCCGTAACGCTGAAACTGGTGGGCATGAACTCCGCAGTGTTGGTCGGTCGCAGGAGGTTAGGATTGACATCTCTTGTTGGCAACTCATTGCGGTTCGCGGCTTCAACGATCTTCTTGCTGACAAAGACTCCGTTGATGATGAGTGCAATTCCTATGAATAACGGTATGACACCCACAATCCAAACGCGGCTCAAGATCTCGGCGGTGTCATTAGGAATCTTGCCGCCACTGATTATTCCCGCCATCATCACAAAGAGGAAGATCATCATCGCCAGACCGCTACTTCCGGTAATGACGCCAGCCTTAATTTCGTTGTAGCGTTTTACTTCCGGCGTTAGTCCGCGGGCGCGTTCCAATTCCAGCTTACGACGCTCATGCGCGCTACCCGAAAGGAACATCTCCGCCACCCACGTATCGCTCCAATCGAACTTCTTGTCGCCTTCCCTCGGTTGCACTACCTGGCGCACGGCATGAAGGTTGACGCCGCAAGTCTTACAGAATTTCAAGTCCTCGGTTTGGTTGGCGCCACATCGCGGGCAGAACATGACGTTCACTCCTTTGTTATCTAGCTCGGCATACGACCAGCAGCCCTTGTGGGTTCTATTCTTGCTTTCCGAAGCGACTTTTGAAGCGCGCTGACTTTGCAGCGCCCTAAAGCGGCAACGTCCATAAGGTCAGTCCGGAAGGTGGGCTTGCCCATGCTTTGTACGAAAAGTCCGCTGTGTTGCTGTTTCGCAGCCAGCGGCGATGTATCGGGTTGTGTTGTGGGTCGACAAATCAGAACCGGGAGCGATAACGACCGGGTCGAATGTCACGGTTGGCGTTCAACTTTATGACCTTTACCTTATATCCTTGCTGAGCTGGGACACCAAGTCGCTATCGCTCCCGGTTCTGATTTGTCGACCCACGACAGGGCACAGCGTCTTCAGGTGCAAATGAGACGCGGCAAGTTTTTGTGCACAGGTGGGCTTACCCCGGCAATCGGCAATAGCCAATTCACCCACTCTTCTTCTCAGTTAATGGCAACGGGTCCGCAACATCCACCACAATTCGCCAAACGTCACCCTGCTTCTTCCAGAAGCGCATGTAGTTCCCTTTTGCCGTCAACACACCATCAGTCTTCTCTTCATACGTACCATACGTATAGCCCAGATCGCCTGAACGGGAGGCGTCAGCAAATGCCGGCTGCCAGGTTAAGACTCCCTTGCTGGACCTAAGAGCTGCCTCGATGGCGCGCTTGCCAACAAAAGGAAGATGGTCGTTGCGAAAAAGCCTGACCTCTTCTGCCGCGTATCCGGTGAACGCCGCCACGGATCCCTGGCTCGCGGATGCTCGGGAAAGCTCGCGATCTCGACTCGTCAGCGCTTCACGGGACGTCGCCAACGGAACATTGGGTGCTTCAGCCTTGCTAGTCGCAAGCGGACCCGGCTGCCAGGGAGTCGCGGGTGTAGCCGATTGCGGATGCGAGATTCCCAGATCGATTGCGAATCGCCATGCGCCATCGGCCTGCTTTTTCCACATCGTTACAAAGTGACCAAACGCCACTGGCTTTTGATCCTTAATATCCTGTTTGAATTCCCACGGTCCAAATGTGTATCCCATGTCGCCTGCCGCCGCGATGTCTGCAAAGATTGGTTGCCAGGCAAGCAGTGGTCGCTTATCCGACGGTGGCACCGGATGCTCCTGCATCCATTTCTTTCCCAGGACAGCGGACGGTCGAAACAGAATTCCGTCGTCAGCAATGAACATTAGAAACGAGTCGCGCGTGCCTTTGTCCGCGGCAGCCTGAGAGAATGCTCTCTCGGTAGCAACCATTGAGTGCAAAGATGATTCGGTTGTAGGCTTTTGTGTAGTCGCTACCAATGCTAACAGCACGATTAAGCAAGCGGTGATTTTCATAGGAAAAACTCCCGACTAAGGTCTGGGCTGAAGGAAACTGAGGAGAGCCATAGTCTAACCGATACCAATCGAAGCGAAAATGTTTAGGCTCATCTAAGTCGCAAAATCGGACGTAAAACTAAACTAGATCTGAAGGCCTGGCCTACTCTTTTTGTGCAAGGGCAATCAGGAGGTGTCTTATGAGTTGTTTTCGCCTTTCCCTACGCTTCGTTGCGGTTCTCGTTTTCACCGCGAGCCTGGTTACGATCAACTCCGCCCACGGACAAACGGCCCCGGCCGGAACCTCGCGCGCAGAATTGCTAACGGCCGCCAGGGAAATAATGGCTAGCGCGCGATACGCAGCACTGATTACGACCGGAGCTAAGGGCCGCATTAACGCAAGGGCCATGGATCCTTTTCCGCCTACTCCTGAGATGGTGATCTGGTTTGGCACTAACCCTAGGAGCCGCAAGATCCGTGAACTTCGTCGTAACCCGCGTGTAACCATTTATTACGTTGACCCTGTTGACCGAGCCTACGTCAGTATCCACGGCACGGCTCGGCTCGTTAACGATCCCGAAGAAAAAGCCCGCCGCTGGAAGGATGAGTGGAAAACTTTCTATCCTGACCGAGGAAAAAGTTACCTACTAATTGCCGTGACTCCGGAGCGACTGGAAGTGATAAACGTGAAGACAGGTTTGAATGGGGATCCGATCACGTGGGATCCTCACACAGTCACTTTTCGCAAATAGTTATCCAACTGCCGGCAAATTTTTTATTCGCAAAGAACCAATTCAAACTTTCCGGTTCTTCCATTTGCCGCGCCGGAACATTAGTGCGCTCACGATCGCGAGCGTCGAGAAAGAGATCATTATCGACAGGAAAACGCCGCGCGGACCCAACCCAACAGTTATGGCTAGGACGTAAGCGAGTGGCAACTCCCAAAGCCAGAAGACGAAGAGGTTGATAATCGTCGGCGTCCACGTGTCGCCTGCGCCGTTGAATGATTGCGTGATCACCATTCCCCACGCATAAAACAAAAAGCCGTACGCCACAATCCGCAAACAGTCCACACCATAGGGAACGATGTTTGGGTCGGTAGTAAAGAGCCCGATGATTTGTCGTGCTAACAAGACAAATCCGAGTCCTACTGCTCCCAGAAAAATCATGTTGTAAAAGCCCGCTCGCCAAACTGCCCGCTCGGCCCGATCAGGCTTGCCCGCTCCGAGTGACTGCCCCACCATCGTGGCAGCGGCGTTAGCCATGCCCCATGAGGGCAGCAATGCGAAAATGATCACCCTGATGCCAATGGTATAGCCCGCCAATGCGTCGCTGCCGAAACTCGAAATAGTCCTGATCAGTCCGATCCAGCTCGCCATGCCGATAAAGACTTGAAAAGTCGCAGTCGACGAAAGCCGAATCAGCCGGGCCATGATTGCTGGTTCGAGTTTCAGATGATGCTTGCGAATGTCGAAGCGGCCGCCCGAACGAATCAATCTGCTGAGCGCGTAAAGCACCCCGGTGCCACGTCCGATGGTGGTGGCCACTGCCGCGCCGGCGACCCCAAGTTCCGGAAACGGCCCCAGGCCAAAGATGAAGCAGGGTCCCAGGATGATGTTGATGCTATTTGCCAGCCAGAGCACGCGCATCGCAATCGCAGCGTCGCCGGCGCCACGGAAGATCGCGTTGATCAAAAAGAGCAACAGGATAGTAACGTTCCCCGCAAACATGATTTTGGTGAAGCTGGCACCGTGTTCGAGCACCCAAGGCGAGCCCCCCATGAGTGCCAAAAGCCTATCCGCGAGTGACACCCCGATAATCGCCACGACCACCGAAACGATCAGTCCGAGCGCAATCGCCTGCACGGCCGCCCGTGCCGCTCCTTCCGGATTACGTTCCCCAATTCGACGAGCGACCATTGCGGTCGCACCTAAACCGAGTCCGATGGCCACCGCGTAAAGCAGCGTCAACATCGATTCGGTCAGCCCGACAGTCGCCACCGCATCTGCGCCGAGATGAGCGACCCAAAAAATATCGACGACGGCGAACACGCTTTCCATCAACATCTCTAACACCATGGGAATAGCAAGCATGATGATCGAGCGTCCTATCGGACCGGAGGTGTAATCGCGATGAGAACCACGCAGAGATTCACCGACCGCGCGCCAAAGACTTTCGGGCTGCGTCGCGGTATCGCTTGCAGGTTTTACTGCTTCGTCGTGCCCAGCCGGGAGATTCGCCGCCAGGTCATCGCCTTCTAATTGTGCATCTACCGATTTCGGCATGACTGTCGTAAGGATTATGGCTCTGGAACTTGCCGCTCCAGATCCGCAATCCTCGTTTTGTCTCTTTTGATCTGAATTGTGCTTGGCGCCGGGAATGGTCTACGAAAGAAACTACCAGAAGGGTTTCAAGCAGTTTTGCGGGACGGGCGGGATTGTGTGGAACGTGCGCTTAGTTTTTCACTCGGCCAAAGTCGTCTTGCAACCGCACGATGTCGTCCTCGCCGAGGTAGCTGCCGCGCTGAACTTCGATAAACACCAGCACTTCGCTGCCGGGATTCTCGACACGGTGGGCCATGCCGATGGCGATATCAATCGCCTCTCCGGGCGTAACAAGGATGTCGCATCCATCGAGAGTCACCTTTGCGCTTCCTTGCACGACGACCCAGTGTTCGGCACGTTGCGCGTGTTTCTGATAACTCAGGCGCTTACCAGGTAGCACTTCGATCCGCTTCACCTTGAAATCCTCGCCCTCGTCGAGGACCGTGAACGTGCCCCAGGGTCGCCGGTCGAACCTGGGCGACGTCTCCGAATCGTCATTCATGGCTAACATTTGATCTCGTCGGCCTGTTTGGGAATTCTTGAAACTTGCGGAACGTACCGAACATCCGAGGTGGCGTCAAGGAAACTGTCGCGCCTGCCGAAGTTCGAACTGCGTTTGCTCGAAAAAGACCTGAACATCGCTGGGATATAGGAAAAACAGGGCTAATAGCACTGATCATAGGTTGGCAACTAGTCACTTGAAAGAGATGAGGCGGAGGCGGCGCTCAGCATTTTCGGTCGGGATCTTTTGGTCGCACCTGCTTGGGCGTGTGATATTATCCCCACGCGACACCCAATCAACCACGTAATTGAGCGACTTTCCACCCGACGGAGTGCCTCAATCTTCCGCAAATAGAGCGTTAAGTTCTGTCTTGTCGTCGATAATTAGGCGACACGAACGACCTTGTTCCTAACGACCTTGTTCCTAATGAGTAGCGCAAAGCAATCCGTCAGCGGCCCTGAGGCGGGCTCCGTCCTAATCGTCAACGACCTACCCGAGCAGCTCAGTCTCATGGATAACCTGCTGCGCAAGGCCGGGTACGAAGTAATCACCGCTGTGGACGGCCAGGAAGCCTTGGAAATAGCTAAGCGGGAGCGACCCGATCTCGTGATCAGCGACGTTTCAATGCCGCGTCTGAGCGGCATCGAGTTTTGCCGGCGCATGCGCGAAGACGCCGAAATGAAATCGACGCCGATTCTTCTGGCCAGCGCCCATCGCCGCGATACGGAGAGCGTAGTTCAGGGATTAAAGTCCGGCGCTGATGATTACCTCGAGGTTCCATTTGATGCGCCACGTTTGATTGCAAAGGTGTCGCGCCTGCTTGAACGTTCGAGAGTCGAAGCCAACTACCGCGACCTTGTCGAACAAGCCAATGACATTATTTTCACGCTGGATATGGATGGGCGCCTGAGCAGCGTTAACGTGGCCGGGGCTCAATTTCTCGGCGCGCGCCCATCCGAGTTGATTGGAAGTTTCTTTGCCGAAGCATTTGGCATCAACGTCTCGAACTCTCATTTGACGGACATGCTGAAACAGTTCGACGAATCCGGTAATCCGCCACTCGAACTGGCCGCACGCGATTCCAACGGACGCGAACGTTGGCTCGAAGTAGGCACGTCTCCGATAAGGAATCGCCTGAGCGAAACGATCGGCATGCGCGGGGTAGCGCGTGATATTACCGATCGAAAACGGATGGAGCTCGCTTTACGCGATTCGGAAGAACGTTACCGTTTGCTGTTTGAGTCCACCCCACAACCGATTTTGGTCTACGACGAAGAGACGTTGGCCTTGTTAGCAGTCAATGATGCCGCCGTAGAAACTTACGGCTACACTCGCGAGGAATTCCTTTCCCTTACGTTCAGCGACTTACAGGCTAAGGACGAGAGGCCGGCACTACTAATCCGGACGGCGGCCGTAGGCGAACCCTTAATCTCGAGCCCCTGGCGCCATCAACGTAAAGATAACAGCGTGATGTATGTGGAACTTACGTCACATGCGCTGCTGTTCCAGGGAAGAAAAGCTCAGCTTTTGATTGCCAATGATGTCACGGAAAGAAAGCTAATCGATGAGAAGCAGCTAAGCCTGCATGCATCGGTGCAGCAATCGGCGATGGAATGGCGGCAAACTTTCAATGCCATTGATTTTCCGGTCTTGATTGTGGACCTGAATGGCGCCATCAAGCGACTCAACGAAGCGGCGGAAGCCATCGTCAAGCTCGAACCGGACGATATTGTCGGTCACAGAGTTTCGGAATTGGGCGAAAACGAGCCCTGGAAGAAAGCGGCCGAACTTATCCAGGGGATTCGCGCCGACGGCGGCTCCAGTCATGCAGAAGTGACGGATACGGCTACCGAAAAAACCTGGGCGATCACGCTTTATCTTATTAATGAGTTTGGTTCAGTTGGTGAACGCGCCATTCTTATCGCGCAGGACACTACCAAGCGAACGCAGCTCGAAGCTTCATTGCGGCAGGGCGAGATGATGTCGTTGCTGGGTTCACTGGTTGCCGGAGTGGCTCACGAGGTACGAAACCCGCTTTTCGGCATCTCGTCAATTCTCGACGCATTCGAGACTCGCTTCAACGACCGTACAGATTATTTGCGCTATACAAATGTGCTACGAGATGAGGTTGGCCGTCTCACCTTCCTCATGGAAGAATTGCTGGAATATGGCCGCCCATTCAAAGGCGATCTCTATCCGGTGTCGTTGGAAGAAGTAATTGCGAAATCGCTTCGTTCGTGTTTGCCGGCAGCAGAAGTAGCGAAGGTTGCGCTGGTTAACGATGTCCAGATCGGCTTACCGACGGTGATGATTGATCGGCGGCGCTTATCTAAGGTATTCGTGAACCTGATCGAAAACGCGATTCAGCATTCGAGTGCGGGGGCCGCCGTGACCGTAGAGGCCTGCGACGTAACCGAAGGAAAACAACGCTGGATCGATTGTGTCGTTCGCGACACAGGGCCGGGTGTGCTTGCTCAGGATCTAGTTAGAATCTTTGAGCCTTTCTTTTCCAAACGACGGGGCGGCACCGGGTTGGGACTTGCAATTGCGCATCGGATAATGAATGAACACGGGGGCAAGTTGATCGCGGGTAACAATGCTGAGGGCGGCGCGCGCATGATTGCGCGCTTCCCCGTACCCCGTAGCGAGGAGAATGTGGATGTCGAGAAATCGCATACTGATAGTCGATGACGAGCCAGGTGTTCGTTTCGGTATAAGAGACTTTCTCGAGCTGCAGGGCTACGAGATTGACGAAGCCGAAAACTGTCGCGAGGCACAGGACCTGTTTAGGACCTCTCGTCCGGATATTGTCATCGCGGACTACATGATGACGGACGGTACGGCTCTAGACCTCCTGCCGCGTCTAAAAGAAATCAATCCTGATACGCCTCTCTTGATACTTACCGCCCACGGTTCGATTGATCTCGCCGTGAGAGCTATCAAGGAAGGTGCCGAGCAGTTCCTTACTAAACCGCTGGAGCTTCCAGCGCTGGCAATGATTCTCAAACGGCTGTTGGAAAACCAACGGAATCACCACAAGCAGTTGGCGAGCAGATCGCGCCAGGTACGTCACGCAATCGACCCCTTCATTGGAAAGAGTCCGAAGATCAAGGCGCTTGCTGAACAGGCAAAGAGGGTTCTGGCAACGGAGAGTCCTTTGCTCATTTTGGGTGAAACTGGTAGCGGAAAGGGCGTGCTGGCTCGCTGGATTCACGAAAACAGTCCGCGCGCAGAAGAGGCTTTTGTGGATCTTAACTGCGCGGGTCTAACGCGCGAGCTGCTGGAGACAGAACTCTTTGGGCACGAAAAGGGAGCATTCACTAGTGCCACCGCCTCCAAGCAGGGGCTTTTTGAAGTTGCCCATCGAGGTACGATGTTCCTCGACGAGATTGGTGACGTTGATTTACAAATCCAACCAAAGTTGCTGAAAGTTCTTGAGGACAAACGCTTCCGGCGTCTTGGTGACGTCAGAGATCGGCAAGTCGACGTGCGTCTAATCGCGGCCACTCATCAGGATCTTGGCAAACTTGTCCGCGAGAAACGGTTTAGAGACGACCTATACTTCCGCGTCTCAACAATCCCGCTTGCCTTTCCACCTTTACGGGAACGGGTCGAGGACATTCCCACCGTCGCGCAATATCTTCTTGAGAAAGTTGCTGCTGACTTGGGTCGAGGTGAAATCAGACTGGACCCTGAGTCGATTAGGGCGCTGCAGTCTTACTCGTGGCCCGGGAACATCCGTGAACTACGTAATGTAATTGAGCGGGCAGTTTTGTTAAGTGAACAGCGAACCATCAGCATCAAGGACTTGCAGTTCGATGGCAACTCGGGAAACCGGACGCCATACCTTGATACCAATCTCACCCTCAGCGAGCTGGAACGACAGCACATCGAAAGGGTGCTTCAGGAAGAACAAGGTCGAGTTGAAAAAGCGGCGCTAAGACTGGGAATTCCTCGGAGTTCGCTGTATCAGAAGCTTAAGAAGTATCAACGAGACTCGTCCAGAGTCTAGAATTCAGTCCAGATCTCAGACGGAGGATGTCAGTGCTTATTAACGCGTCGCTAAATCATCAACAAACGCTGGGGCATTTGATACGTCAGCCCAAACAGGTCTGTGGCCTCGCATTTGCTGATACCACGGTGTGCCAAACTACATGTAGGCCTCGGATCGCTACCGAGGATTGATGGCTGGATCTCAGTCGGACACTTGCAATGCCCCGCAAGCGTCATACTCAAACCCGCCCCCATATTTGCCAACAGGCGCAGTTTCCCACTATTGCGGTCTGAAACTTGTTAAGGAGAAGAAATGACCCAGTTTTCAAACTTTAAAAAACTTGCCTTCGGGCTATTGCTCACAGCCTTTGTGGGCTTAGCTTCCAGCACGGCGAAGGCCGACATCGTCGTAGTAAACGGCGTTAACAACCAAGGTACCGATAATGTTCTGCTCAACCCCGCAACTGATGTCCTTACCGTAACGGGCACGGTCGGCCAGAACAATCTATTGGTCAACTTCACATCTACGAGTGGCTCCGGATTGCTCAATGCTAATCCCTCAGGCCAGGCAACGGTAAGCGGAGGAACCGGCAATACTGCCCTTACTCAACTCACGTTCGGTTTAGCCAACGGTGACACTTTCACTCGCGCCGTATTCAATATAAATGCCGGAACCGATGGATCAGTAGTGATTCACGTCGAGGGCATCAACATCGATGGCGGTTTCTTTGAGGATGATTTCGTTGTGGACGCCAATGGCCAGAACTTCTTCACCGTAGACGCCATTAATGGCCAGTTAATTACATCGATCAGTCTAACTGCCGCTGATGGTGCCGTCTTTCAGGACGTGAGACAAGTTCGACTTGGTGGAGGCGAAGTTGTCGAAACCGTTCCCGAGCCAGCAAGCATGTTGCTGTTAGGCACAGGCCTGATCGGTGTTGCAGGTATGGCGCGACGACGGTTTACCAAATCGCAAAAGTAAGCGCACGGTCACTTGCTTAGATTGTTGATTTGCTGCGACCGGGAACCGGCGTGGCAAAGGAATACAACTACCGACACGTGGTCTTTCTTCGATACGTCGTTTGGTGACTGCTCGTGCCCTCGTAAAAGTAGTCACCGGTAACTGGCAGGTCTCGTTGCCCCGAAAACCTGCCTTGACTGGGGTTGCTCGAACCTTGTTTCTCCTCCGGTACGAGCATTTCCCAAGCTGAAAGAACCTCACCAGCGGTTCTTTCAAAAATAGGGAAGCGGAGGAGAAATGCGAAATCCAATATCACTCTTGAAGCCGATCATTATCAGCACCGTCGCTGTTGCGATTATGGTCTTCGCTCAAGGGACAGCTGAGGCGGACGAAGTGCTCTTATCAGGTTCCACGGCAGGGTGTTTTGGGGCGGCTTGTGTCCCCGGCGCCACCGACAACACACTGGGATTGACTTACAACAATTCCACTTTCAGCGGTACTACGGCTGCGGGCTTCCTGGGCTTGAACACGACCCCCAGCAGCCCGAACCTCAATAACCTCGGCTCTTTCACGCTGACCACCGCCCCGAACACTTATAGTACTCCATTCACCTTGCGGGTGACCTTCACGGCTCCTCAGGGCATCGACGGGAGTAATGTTGCCACGTTTACGGCAACGGTTACGGGAACGGTTATCAATGACACGACTGGGGGCGTCTTAATTGTTTTCAACCCAGCCCCGATCTTGTTCACTTTCACTGACACGAATTGCGGCGCGACAACGCTTCCCGGTCAGCAAACGACTTGCGGAACTGGATCATTCCTCTTCAGCGTCAACAACGTGTCGGTGAATCCTGGTGCTACTGTGTCGCTGAACGGTCAGATCACGGGTGCTCAACAGTCAGCTGTTCCGGAACCAACCAGCATGTTGTTGCTCGGAACGGGATTGCTCGGCGTGGCCGGAGCAGCGAGGAGACGGCTTAGCCAGAAGTAAGCACCGGAAGGTTTGTAAATTGCCCTGCAGCGGTCATTAATGCTGTTGCCCGTGGCCCTCCAGCAACGGGCGACAGAAGAAAAAAAGATGTTCAAGAAACCAACGATTTTCCCCCTTGACGCCGAAGGTCGGATCTACTCGCTTCAAGATGAAAAGGGAAACACTATCGGCACCGGGACGCGAGAGGTGTGCGAAGTATTGCTATACATAATTAACAAGGCCCCGACGCCATCTGTCTCTGGTAGTAAAAAGCTTTCTGTACCGCAAAGGCCCAACGTGCGGGCTGCTATTGGAATATAGCTGCTGGGCCGGGCAGTATTCACCTAGTTCACGCGGTCCGTCTCCTGCCTGGCTTTACATTCGCAACTGACGACGTCGCAGGGGTCGACGAAAACGTTTCTTAGAGGCAGGATGCAAGCTAAAGAGAAGAACCTGTCCCCCCGCCTCTTTGGTCCTCGCAAGTCCACCCCAGGCGCAACGACGAGTAGATTAATCGTTTTTACTTTCCCAGCCTGACGGTCGCCAAAACCGTCAACTGTTCCATCGAGGTTATTGAACCAAGGGGGCAAGCGAGTTGTGGGGAGGTAGTCGGATTTTTGTGTTTCGAATCCTTTAGTCGTTGCAGTCGATGCACACCATGAGTGGATAGGAAATGCGTGCGGCTGCCTGGAAACGAATGTGAAGCAATCTCCATTTCGGACCATTAAGAGAGTTTCAGGGCGATTCAAGCGAATGCTGGTGGGTGAAGAATCGCCGACGCGAGAGGAGCCGCCAATGCCCAGACTTTTGGTAGTGGATGATGAGGCTTCGATCTGCTTCTCAATGAGTGAGTACTTCTCACTTCACGGGTTTGCCGTTGATACGGCTACAGAAACCGAAGAAGCGGAAAGACTGGTAGAAAATAATGGATACCAGGTAATTATTCAGGATCTGCGGCTAGGAACCAATCGAGATCCCGACGGCCTCAAGATCATCAAACTTGCGCATCAACACCATCCAGAAACGCGCATCATAGTTCTCACTGCCTACGGCTCAGCCGAAATAGAAGACGAGGCGCGCCGGTACGGTGCTGATGCGTTTCTGAGGAAACCAAAACCACTCTCACAAGTTGCGCAAGTCGTTCAGGGATTGATCGAATCTCCCACTAAGCAAGCTGCTCGCTCAGCTTAACTCACTAAGCCCTTTACTTCTCTTCCACGCGAGCTTCCTGCCTCGCTTTCGCAAAACTAATCGTGACTTGATCTCAGGCGCGTACCGTCCTGTGCGTTCTAGATCGCTAATCGTAAAGCCAGTATCGAACATTTCCCGCTCTACCACATGGCGGTCGCAGGCATAGTCAAAAATTCGCCCATCCGTGCGCACGTAAACTGATCCTCGCTGGCGATTCACATATTGATCGTTAGTCAGCAACGCATACTGGTGATTACGGGAGCCGAGGGTACCGGCCGGAGGTTGGGGAATAAACTCACTTCCATTGGGCAGCCGATAGATGTTGTCTTCAAAAAGAACTGTGCGGCCGTACCGAGTGAGGCTCGTATGGTTGAAGTCGACGGAGACTTCCAGGACCGAATGACGGTCGCGATCGTCAACTGTGTTGTCGGCGAGCTGCGCTGCCGGATCGCTCCAGACAGGGGCGGCTTTCGCCGCACGACCTTCGGTCATCTCGGCCATCAACACCTTTGACATTGCGGTCGAAGTTTACTCGAATCCCTGGTCCTGGCAAAAACTTTTCGCCGCGTTTACCTCCTCCGTTTACGGACGAGGAGCCTCAAGGCGGTGGGGCTCCAACTATCGATCTTAACTGGCTGCTGCCGTGTCACGCGGTTTCCAGAGTGCAAGTAAGGCCCCGGCAGCGACACGCAACAAACTGGTAACCGATGTTCAAGAGGTAAAGACCGGGTTTGCGACCTTCGAAGAGTACGGTAGGAAGCTGAGTGGTGACCACGAAACCCAGCCAGAGCCAACATGCGGTCTGTAGTCCTCCGGAAATATTCACCGCTTTTGTGTATTGCACAAAGTGAGCGAGGATATAGGTCAGCACCAGAGAAGACAGGAAAGCCAGGATGTAATCTTTAGTGTGACTTTGATTTTCAATTGCTGCTATTTGCGCAGGCGTCCACGCGATTAGTTCAATGAACTTACTGGAGAACACTCCGTACCAGACTGCACCGAGGATCCAGTGCAGAATCGCGGCCACGATGACTGCGGGATAGTTGATTTTCATGGTTCTTCTCCTAATGGGGGCGAAAGGTTGAAGGGCTCGCGGTTTTAAGCGAAATTTGCCGACGAGTCTAGGTGAACTAGCAGGCGCGGTGCTTCTCAAAAATTGCCAATCTGCTTTTGCGTAGTGAGTCTAACGGTACCGAAGAGTGGCGGCGCGATACTAATCATTCAGAATTCGAAGTCAACCCTGATTCAATGAAAGTCGTGTGAAGAATTCGCGGCCACCTGAAAAGCCAGGGGGCGAATGCGTTTCGCTTTCACAGAAATGACGTTGTCCTGGTTTTGCAGTCTGCCTTCGATTAGTAAAAAGGGATGATCAACTACTACCAGGCGATTCTTATCGAAGAGTTGTGGGGTGATAATGATGTTGCTAACCCCTGTTTCATCTTCCAGACTTAAAAAAACAAATCCCTTGGCTGTTCCCGGACGTTGGCGAACAATTACCCAACCCGCCACGCTTACCAAACTACCATCAAGCATGCCGCGGGCATCGATGGCTCGTAAAACGCCAAGCTTGTCTAATTCCCGCCGGTGATGGGCCACCGGATGACGGCCTATGGTTAAGCCGGTACCGCGAAAATCTGCATCCAGCCGTTCCGGCAAAGTCATCGGTACCAAAGGCGATTGGGAATCTGCTTCACTCAGTTCTTTAAACAAAGGGCCGGCCGCGCGCGAGACTCGCTCAACCTGCCACAGGGCATCGCGACGATTTGTTCCCTTCCTGGTCTTAAGTCCCAAGTCCCAAGTCTCAACTTTGTATTGCTTGAGACTTGAGACCTGAGACTTGAGACTCTCGCTTTGCAGAAAGTTCAAAGCACCTACCGCTGCTAACTTTCGCAATTCGTCTTTACGTAACTCAGGCACGCGATTGCGTAAGTCATCAATGCCGGTGAATGGGCCGTGGCGGCGTTCACGAACAATTGCCTCTCCTGTTTCCACACGCAGGCTTTTCACGTACTTCAAACCAAGGCGTAATGCGAGACTCGGAACATGCTCAGTCCGGAAGGGTGGTTTACCCCCGCTGACTGAGTCAGATTCAACCTTAGCGGGGGCAAGCCCGCCTTCCTCACTGAGCATTATCGTTGGTTGTCGCTGATCGATCTCTCTGTCACTTTGCGTAATGTCTCCGTTTCCCCCCATCTCCCCATCCCCGGGTCTCCGTGTCTCCCCCTCTCCCTGTACTCCTGTCTCCTCAAGCGTGCACAACCACTCCGAGCAAGTGACATCGACTGGCCTCACTTCCAAGCCATGCCGCTGCGCGTCCTTAATAATTGTGAATGGCTGATAAAAACCCATCGGTTGATTATTCAGCAGCGCCGCGGTGAAGGCCGCCAGGTAATGACACTTGAGATAAGCGCTGGCGTAAGCCAGCAATGCAAAACTGGCGGCATGCGATTCAGGAAAACCATAGAGCGCAAACGAAGTGATGGATTGCACGATTTCGTCCTGGGCTTTACTAGTAATTCCTTTCTGCTGCATTCCCCGGCGCAGTTTCACTTCAATCTCTTTCATGCGCGCTTCGGAACGCTTGAACCCAAAAGCGCGCCGTAACTCCTCCGCTTCGCCTCCAGAAAAGCCCGCACAGATCATGGCCATTTTTAAAAGCTGTTCCTGAAACAACGGCACACCAAGAGTACGGCGCAACACCGGTTCGAGTGAGGGATGATGATAGATAACTTCGGCGCGTCCCTGGCGCCGTTTCAAATACGGATGAACCATGTTTCCGACGATCGGCCCGGGACGAATGATGGCTACCTGCACCACGATGTCGTAAAACTTTTCCGGTCGCAAACGCGGCAGGCATGACATCTGGGCGCGGCTTTCCACCTGAAATAAACCAATCGTATCGGCTTGCTGCAACGCCTCGTAAACCAGCGGATCATCTTGTGGTAAGTGGGCCAGATCGACTTCTTCGTGATACGACTCGCGGATCAACTGAATCGATTCTTCCAGTGCTGCCATCATGCCCAGTCCCAACAGGTCCACCTTGATTAATCCCAGATCCGCACAATCTTCTTTGTCCCATTGCACGACGACTCGGCCTGGCATTGCGGCCGGCTCCAGAGGGACCACCGAATTCAATTGACCCTCGCAGATCACCATGCCGCCGGAATGCTGGCCCAGGTGACGCGGCAAATCCTGGACGGCTTGGTAAAGTTGAAAGAATTTTTTGATCGGCGCTTGCCGCAGATCCAAACCCGCATCGCGAAACTGTCGCGCGGTTGAGTCGTTGGGGTCTTTCCATTCCCAGGTGTGCACCAAACTGGAGAGCCGGCCCAGTGTTTCCTCATCGAAGCCAAGCACTTTACCCACTTCACGCACAGCTGAGCGGCCGCGATAGGTGATCACATTAGCCGTCATCGCTGCACCTAATTGGCCGTAGCGCTGGTAAACGTATTGAACCGCGCGCTCGCGTTGGTCGCCGCTGGGCAGATCGAGATCAATGTCAGGCCATTCGCCACGCTCTTCCGAAAGGAAACGTTCAAACAGCAGCTCCATGCCCACAGGATCCACGGCCGTAATGCCCAGCGAATAACAAACGGCACTGTTCGCCGCCGAGCCGCGTCCCTGGATCAGAATTCCTTCGCGTCGACAAAACTGCACGATGTCCCAAACGATCAGGAAGTACCCCTCGAGTTTGAGTTTTTCGATCAGACTCAACTCCCGATCAATTTGCTGCCGCGCGCGAGCAAAAGTAGGAGCGCCATTACTGCCGGTATAACGTAGCCGCGCACCTTCGTAGGTGCGTTGCCGCAGAAACGCTGCCATGGTTTCGTTGTCTGGAGTTGGGTACTTCGGAAATTCATAACCCAGATCCTTAAGTGTAAATTCCAGACGCGCTGAAAGTTCTACAGTATTGGCAACAGCGGCAGGCACATCTGCAAAGAGTTTTGCCATCGTCTGCCCGGTTTTCAAATAAGCCTCAGAATTCTTAGCCAGTAGCTGGCCTGCATTTTCCAACCGCACATGGTTTCGCAAACAGGTAAAGACATCCGCAACTTCACGTTGCGCGAGGATCGCCTGGCAAACGCCATTCGTGGCGAGCAAGGGTAATTGCAATTTTTGCGCAAGGGCCACCACCGCCTGGTTGCGTGCTTCTTCATTGCGATCAAAATGGCGTTGCAACTCGGCGTAGACATTTCCTTTGCCAAAAACTTCCAGCAACCACTCGAGGGAGTGCTGCTGATCCCGCTCTCCCCGTCTCCCCATCTCCCCATCTCTTTTTAACGGTCCGGTTTCCGTGCCGGTCAAACAGACCAACCCTTCCGCATGCGCTGCCAGTTCTGCAGGTGTAACAACACACTCGCCGGGCTTTGCATGTTTAGGCACACGCAACTTCATCAAGGTGATCAAGCGACAGAGATTTTGGTATCCGGTTCGGTTACGGACGAGGAGTGGAAGTGAGACTGTTTGTCTTTGTCTCAGGTCCCAGGTCTCAGGTCTCAAGTTGGTTTGAGGATTTGAGACTTGAGACTTGAGACTTGAGACCGTTATTTCCGCCCCCACATGCGCTTTGATTCCCAGCTTTTCCGCAGCCAAATGAAAGCGCGGAGCCCCATAAACGCCATCGCGATCCAGTAGAGCCATTGCCGGCATTCCCAACTTCGCAGCCGCAGCAATTAACTCTTCGGGTACAGAGACACCTTCCAAAAAACTGAATGCCGAGCGCGCGTGTAGTTCGACGTACATGATAAGAATTGGATCATTGAGTCATTG
>JBAPXA010000010.1:0-7898 GCA_049283975.1 Pyrinomonadaceae bacterium
ATACACGTCACCCTACTGGTTCCGATATCCAGCCCGATCGTGTGTTGGGTGCGCTTGGCCATCAACTTTTGCTCCTTAACAAAACCATTCGGGTGCTCCGGTTCGATTTAGGTAGACCGAACTCGTCGTGGTCTCGCATCGGCGTTAGTTTCTTTCTTCGTAGGCTTAGTCTCCGCTTCTTTCTTTTTCTCCCTGGCAGCCGACTTGTTTGCGGGTCTTGTTTCGTCCCGATCGGATTCGCTCCGTCGCCGTTCTGGTGCCGCAATATTAGCCGCGGCGTTTGAACTGCTGGTTGGGTGCGCGCTAACAGCGTGTGCGCCCGACACAAAGCCGACGATCGCACCCTTGCCCTGATTGAGATCGATATAACTGATGGCTGAGCCGCGCGGCGTATTTCGTTGTCCATCCAAAACCTCGAGCGCCTGCCGCAATCGCTTGCCGAGATCCTGTGAGCCCAAACGCACCTCAATCTGCGAATCATCTTCGGCCAGTTGCGCTCGTACATCGCGTAGATCAATCAAGTTCACTTCGCTGACGCGCTCAGCCAGACCCAGGGCCTCCCAATCGCGCCGCAGCTCTATAAACTTTTGTACGCGCTCGCTATTTTCTTTGCGGGCCGCTTCCCCTTCGTCTTCATTCCAGCCGCGTAAAAAGAAAGGAGGCAGTTGATCGGCGGGTAGCATTTCGCCAAGCATCACTGCGTCTTCGTCTACCCAGAGGAAACGTCCGCCCGCCGTGCGCACGACAGCGCGCGGCTCGCGCTCAACAATCCGCACGCGGATGCCGTCGGGCAATACACGTGAAACAACTGCGCGCCTGACCCAGGGGAGTCGTTCAAGTTTGCCGCTTAGCTCACTCAAGTCAGCCTGCCAAACACCTGACTTCGAAACTTCACGCCTGACTAAACCCTGCATGTCCTGAAGCGAGGCGCGCGACTCGCCCTGGACCTCAACACTGCGTAGCTGGAAAAAACTGGCCGCAGACGCAGCCTGGTATGCGGTGAAAACTCCGACGCCCAATGCAATGGCGATGATTACCTTCAACAACACAGGGACGTAGCCCATCAGGGCACGCACTCGCACCCCAAGCGTTTGACCGCCGGCATCACGACGACTCGGCCGTTGTCCCACCGCACCGCTTTTTCGATTCGCATTAAGACCGCTGCGATTTCCAACTTTTTGGGGGATAACTTGTTCTCTCACGTCGACTCCTTCTCAACCGCATCAGGGGAACCGGCTGGTGCGCTGTCACTCGACTCAGCCTGCTGCGGTTCATTCGCGCGCCAGAGTTCAACCTCATACTCGAGTTCAATTCCCTGTTCGCGCTTCACGCGCTCGCGGATCTCCTCCGCAAGTGCCAAAGCGTCTTCCGCACGGGCGTTCTCACCTTCCGTGACAATGAAATTCGCATGCACAGGAGAAACGAGCGCCGTCCCGCGCCGGACTCCTTTCATACCCATCTCGTCAATCATCTTGCCCGTGCCGATGGAGCTGGCCGGCGGATTCTTAAAGAAACAACCGGCTGAACGCCCGCCGTGCGGTTGAGTTGCAAGCCGGCGGCTCTTTGCGTCTTCCATGCGAGCCATGATTGCTCCGGCATCATCCGCAGTTAGTCGCAACGTCCCTCCCAACAGCAGCTCGCCATCCTTGAAAGAAGTGTGACGATAATTCCATTGCACGGTATTGCCTGGGACCTCGATAACGCGTCCTTCGCGCGCGACGCGAACAGTTTCTGTGACTGTGCCAATCTCATGGCCATAGGCGCCGGCATTCATCCACAAAGCCCCACCGACCGTCCCCGGAATTCCACCGAGCCCCTCGATTCCTGAGAGCCCCTGGCGGGCGACGTCGATGCACAAACGGGGTAACGAATACCCGGCACTGACATGAACCAGATCACCTTCAAACCGAACTTCACCTTTCAGATCTTTCAAAGCGAGCACCACGTAATGATGTTCACCATCGTCGGCAAGGACGTTGCTTCCCGAACCAAGTGCACGCCAACCTACGCCAGCCTGCTCCAGCTCATGAACCACGGCCGCGGCCTCGGCTTCCGTCTGCGGCGAGATCACCCAATCAATCGATCCCCCGACGCGCAGACTCGTCAATTCAGCAAAGCGTCGCCCGCGTTCCGCGCGCACACCGAGACGCGCGCTGATCTCAGCGATTGCCTCGTCACGTTTTTGTAATTCCGTGTTGTTCAAGTAACTCTAACCTTCGTTGCTGCCAGCGTTTTCCTTTAGCAGCGTCAACAACTGGTCGCTGACCCGACTGACCGTGCCGGCACCAAGCGTTAAAACCAAGTCTCCGGGTTGTACTTGTGATTGCAGGAACGCTGCGGCTCCTTCGAGCGCACCAATATGGCGCGCATCCTTATGACCGAAGCGTTTGATAGCTTCCGTTAATGCTTCGGCGGTGACGCCCTCGATTGGTTCTTCACTGGCGGCGTAGATGTCCGTGATGAAGAGCGAGTCGGCGTTGTTAAAGGAGCGCGCGAATTCTTCCATCAGATCATGAGTGCGACTGTACCGATGCGGTTGAAAGAGCACGACAATGCGCCTGCCACCAGAACCGATTTTCGCCGCAGCGAGTGTTGCTTTGATTTCAGTGGGGTGATGACCGTAGTCGTCGATGACGAGCACGCCGCCAACCTCTCCCTTGCTTTGAAAACGTCGCCCCGCGCCGCCAAAATTTCCCAGCGCCGCAGCAATCTGTGCAAAGGGAACATCCAGTTCCAGTCCCACGGCGATCGCAGCCAGCGAGTTGTAGACATTATGCAAACCGGGCACGCACAGGTTGATCTCCCCAACCGGTTCAGAGCCACGCCACACGGTGAAATTCGATCCGAAGGTCTCATTAAAACGGATGTTATGAGCCGAGATGTCGGCCTGAGCACTGAGCCCATAAGTCATACGCCGTCTTTCAATGTGGGGAATGATCGCCTGCACATTCGGATCGTCGAGACACAGGACTGACGCGCCGTAGAACGGCACTTTGTTCACAAAATTTGTGAAGCAGGTGCGCACGTCTTCCATGTCGTGGTAGTAGTCCATGTGCTCGCGATCGATGTTGGTTACGACGGCAATCGTCGGCGTTAACATCAGGAACGAACGGTCACTCTCATCCGCTTCCACCACCATCAGATCGCTCTTGCCCAAGTGGGCATTAGATCCGAAGGCACCGACAACTCCGCCGACGACGATCGTCGGATCGAGTCCAGCGTGACCCAATACGGTCGCCACCATCGATGTCGTCGTCGTCTTGCCATGAGAACCAGCAACCGCGACGGTGTGCGGCTTGAGTCGCATCAGTTCCGCCAGCATCTCTGCGCGCGGGATCACGGGAATCGAGCGCGTGTGCGCTTCCACGATTTCAGGATTGTCTTCGCGCACTGCCGTTGAGCGAACCACGACTTGGGCATCGCCAACATTTTCCCCAGCGTGACCTTCAGTGATTTCAACACCGAGCCGTTCGAGGCGATCGGTTGCGGGCGATTTCTTTTGATCCGACCCGGAAACACGGAAGCCCAAGTTGATCAGCACCTCGGCGATCCCGGACATACCGATACCACCGATGCCAACAAAATGGACGTGTTGAATTCTGCGAAACATGAAATGTAGTCAGTTGTCAGTTGTCAGTGATCTGTAATCCACGCGTTCACTACGTGCTGCCTGCTACGCACTTGCTTTTTGGCACTCCCCGGCGAAACTGATTCCAAATCTTTTGATTCGGTCGTTCACCTGCCCCTGCTCCCGCTCCTTCTTCTGCCTCCTGCTCAGGCCTACTGCATTCTGCCCCTGCTCCTGCTCCTGCTCTCGTCCTTACCGGCCTCGGCTCGCCAACAATTCCTGAATCAAATCAACCGCAGCTGCCGCAGCATCACCGCGGGCTAACTTCCGACTCGCTGCTTCCATCTTCACCAACTCGTCGGGCAACTGAACGAGTTGTCTAATCTCCTCTGCCAGCCTGGCTCCACCTAGGTCCTTCTGCAAAATCATCCTTGCCGCGCCCTGGGCCTCAAGAGCTTCAGCGTTTTTCCGCTGATGGTCGTCCGCGGCCAAGGGAAATGGAATCATGATTGCGGCTTTACCGGCCGCGATTAGCTCCGCCGTCGTGGTAGCTCCGGCGCGACAAATTACGAGGTCCGCTCCAGCGAATGATTTGACCATGTCGTCGATGTAACGCTTTGCCTCCGCTTGCTCACCCCAACCCGCCTCGAGATACGCGCTGCGCACTCGCTCAAAATCGGCTTCACCTGTCTGGTGAGTTATGCGCAACATGCTTCTTTGCGCTGCCAGTTCAGGCAAGGCGGCCACCATTGCTTCGTTGATTGCATGGGCGCCTTGCGAGCCACCAAAAATCAAAAGCGAAAACTGCCCGGCCTCACGTTGCCTCGCTGGTATTTCAAAGAACTCACGCCGCACTGGGTTTCCCGTAACCACACCCTTACCGCGAAAAAATGGTAGCGACGCTTCGAACGTTACTGCCGCCTTGTCGACAAATCGCGCTAACTTCCGGTTTGTCCAGCCAGGCAATGCATTGGACTCCAAAACCATCGTCGGCAAGTTCATTAGCGCCGCCGTCAACAAAACCGGTCCCGAAACATAACCTCCGGCACCAATCACAACATCCGGTCGGAACTCACGAATGATGCGGCGCGCGCCATAAAAGCTGCGCGGGAGTATCGCCAACCCGCGTACGCGTGCCACCGCTCCCACACTTTTCAGTCCCGCACTGTCAATGATCGAAAGTTCAAACCCTGCTCGCGGTACCAATCTGTTTTCCAGGCCGCGCGCCGTACCCACGAATCTAATCTGCGACTTCTCATCCCGGCGCAGGATTTCTTTAGCAACCGCGATTCCCGGATAGATGTGGCCACCGGTACCGGCAGCGGCAATCAAGGCGCGCATGTTTATCCAGATCGCGACGATGCTAAACGCCGCGCCGTCGCCATCCGCACACTTGACGGTGCGGCCTCAGTTCTCGCCGTCGCTGATCTCAACGCTCCAAAATCCAATGTTCCAACGGCCTGTTGCGAGATGTTCAAAAGAATTCCCATGGCCGCCAGCGTTGGTACGAGCGACGAACCGCCATAAGAAACAAACGGCAAAGGAATGCCTTTCGTCGGCAGTAGAGATAAGACAACGCTGATATTGAAGAGTGCTTGGGTCACGATCACCGTGACCAGTCCAAGCGATAGCAACATCCCAAATCGATCGGGCGCCAATAATGCTGCGCGCAGGCCGCGCCAGAGAATCAAACAGAACACGGCGATCACCGCGAGCGCGCCCACGAGCCCTAGCTCTTCGGCGATCACAGCAAAGATGAAATCCGAATGTGCAAACGGCAGAAACAACATCTTCTGCTTACCCTGTGCGAAGCCCAGGCCATTCAACCCGCCGGAACCGATCGCCAGCAGCGACTGCACCACTTGAAAGCCACTGTTTTGCGGATCGGCCCAGGGATCGAGAAACGTAACCATGCGTTTGAGTCGCCAGGGCACCAGGATCAGCAGGCCAACCAAGCCGACTAAAGCTGGCGCCGCCGCCATTCCCAAATGCATTAGGCGAGCGCCAGCCGTAAAAGTGACTACGACAAAGAGCACTACCAGCATCATCGCAGTTCCGAGATCGGGCTCCAGAACGATTAGGAACGCGAGAGCGGCGGTGATTGCGCCGCAGGGAACAAACGTTTGCCAGAACCGCGTTTCTTCACCCGCTCGTCGCTCAAGAAAGTAAGCCAGAAATACCGCGAGCGTTAGTTTCGACAACTCCGAAGGTTGAATCGAAAATCGTTCCAGCTTGATCCAACGATGGGCACCGTTCACTTTGGGAAAAGCAAATACGGCGAGCAGCATCAACGTCGTGATTACCAGCAGAGCGTAAACGACGCGGCGGTCTTTGAGTCGCTTGTAATCAAACTGCATTGCCGCAAACATCACGACGAATCCGATCGAAGTCCAGATACCCTGCTTGATGACATAGAAAAACTGGCTGTGACCTTCGTTCTCTGCCAGGACTGCTGAAGCGCTATACACCATCACCACGCCGAACAGTGCCAATCCCACCGTCGCCGCGAATAACCACTTATCTGGACTTAACTTCTTTGCCATTTAATCTCGATGTCCAAAGTCGTCAGCTGGAAGGACCTTGGGCTTTGGACGTTAGACCTTGGACTACGTCTTTAAAGACCTTTCCCCGCTGCTCGAAACTTTCAAACATATCGAAACTGGCGCACGCTGGAGCTAACAACACCACGTCGCCCGGTTGCGCAGTTGCGAACGCACGATTGACTGCGTCCTTCATGTCGCTCGCGCGCTGGTGCGATGCATACTCGCCTAGTTCGCGGGCGATAGTCTCCGCATCCTCGCCGATGAGTATTAGTTCGCGCGCCTGCGCCTTCACGAGTGGTGCCAATGGCGCATAAGGCGCGTGCTTCCCCTTTCCGCCGAGAATCAAAACTATTTTTCCCGGTTCAGAAGCGAATGCTTCAAGGGCTTTCACCGTAGCGTCCACGCTGGTGGCTTTTGAGTCGTTGTAGAACTTCACGTCCCCAAGCTGGCGAACAAACTCGAGCCGATGCTCCACCGGTTTGAAGCGGCTGATAGTGCCACGCATCGATTCCGGACCAGCGCCGCAAGCAAGTCCCGCCGCCAGCGCCGCCAGCGCATTCTCAACATTGTGTTGACCTCGTAACTGCATCTCGTCGCGTCGCAAAAGGGCCTTCTCCCCAGCGGTCATGCGCGAAATTAGTTCCTCGCCGCGCAGGAAAAGTCCTTCCGCCAGTTCACGAGCAACGCTGAATTGCACCACGTGAGCACGCAACCCTTTCGCCCAGGAAGAAACAATCTCATCATCGGCATTCAACACCGCGACGTCAGACGGAGTCTGATTCATGAAGATCCGGTGCTTCGCCGCCGCGTAGTCGGTCAAGGATTCGTAACGATCCATATGATTCGGCGTAACGTTCAAAACAACCGCCACTGTCGGATGAAAATCCTTGACTGTCTCAAGTTGAAAACTCGAGAGTTCCACTACCGTCCATCCTTCGGCTACCGAACTCGCTACGAGTGAGATGAGTGGCGTCCCGATGTTCCCGCCCACCTGCACCTTTAAGCCCGCATCCTTTAGTAGCTCGCCAATCAGGGCCGTCGTCGTTGTCTTGCCGTTTGATCCGGTGATGCCAACGATGCGCCCTTTCAAATACCTTGAGGCCAATTCGACTTCGCCGATGACCTCCGCCCCTGCTCGCTCGGCGTATCTGATCGGGATGCTCTTGCTGGGAACTCCGGGGCTTACAACAACCAGCTCAATGTTGTCCAGCAGCCAACCCGGAAGCTCACCGGAGATGCAACCGATGCCTTCGTCCTTAAGGGCTTGCGCTTCCGAGCCCCACTTTTCAAACGGCTTCTGGTCGTTTAGCGCGACGATCGCGCCGCGTGTTGCCAGGAACTTTGCACAGGCAATTCCGCTGCGCGCCGCCCCGATGATCAGAACTTTCTTGCCTGTAACATCCAACATCGGGTTCCGAGTTCCGAGTTCAGCGTTTCGAAGGCGCCCACCGGTACAGTACGGGAGCGACCGCTTTTAAGTAGCTGATTGATCAAGTTCTGGACTCAGCGATTATCATTTTTCAAAGTATCCCGGAATTCGAATCCAAAGTTAGGCGTCTCTTGAATGCGGTCGCTACCGCTCCCGTACTGTACCGAATGGGCCTCACGAAATTCTGAACCCGAAACTCGAAACTCGAAGGAACTCGAAACTGCTTTAGCGCAGTTTCAAAGTCGAAAGACTCAACAACGCAAAAAGAATTGCCAGGATCAAGAAGCGGAAGACTATCTTCGGCTCCTTCCAATCCTGCATTTCAAAGTGATGATGCAAGGGTGTCATCTTAAAAAGT
>JBAPXA010000011.1:0-8052 GCA_049283975.1 Pyrinomonadaceae bacterium
CGTTCGGTTTGCCCTGATTCTTCAAATACCCGGCCCGCAACCAGAGCAGATGCGACATCTGATAGTCAGCTTCCATCTCGGCTATTTTTTGTTTCACGAGCTGGTGGTTCCCGATCTTAGTGCCAAACGTCTCGCGAGTGTCGGCATACTCGACTGAAGCATCACGCGAGGCGCGAATGACTCCAGTTGCTCCAGCAGCAACAGTGTAACGACCCTGCTCGAGGGCAAACATCGCGATCTTGAAACCTTCACCTTCTTCCCCGACGAGATTCTCTTTCGGCACGCGCACGTCCTGTAAAGAGAAGTAGCCCGTGTTGCCGGCTCGAATACCCAGCTTGCCGTGAATCGTGCCGGACGAGAATCCCTTCATCGTGCGCTCCACGATGAAGCACGACATGCCACTGTGATCACGTTTGCGACGCTTTTCTTCGTCGGTCCAGCAGAAGAACAGAAAGTTGTCCGCCATGTCTGCCAGACTGATCCACATCTTTTCGCCGTTGAGTACATACTCGTCGCCTTCGCGTCGCGCGGTGGAACGAGAGCCCACCACATCCGACCCGGCCCCTGGTTCTGTCAAACCATAAGTCGCCAACTTCTCACCCTTCGCCTGCGGCACGAGGTACTTTTGCTTTTGAGCTTCTGTACCCCACGAGTAGAGAGTCAGCGAATTAAGTCCGGTGTGGACGGACATCACTACGCGCAGAAAGGTATCGACTGCTTCCAGTTCTTCGCAGACTAAACCGAGCGAAATGTAGTCAAAGCCGGCGCCTCCGTATTGTTCGGGAATGCAAACTCCGAGGAGGTTTAGGTCGCCCATCTTTTTCAGAATCCCGGGTTGATATTGCTGCTTTTCGTCCCATTCTTTGATGAAAGGCGCGACTTCCTTCTGGCCAAACTCCTTCACAGTTTGCACCAGCGCCATATGGTCTTCAGTTAGCTCGAAATCGATCATCTGTAATCTCGCTTTGGTTTTTGAGTTGAATAAAGAAGCGCCATCTTACAAAGTCCAATGTCCAACGTCCAATGCCCAAAGTCCTTTGAAATTGGCGATTGGCCATTGCCGATTACGAACTTCTAAGGACTGTTGAATGCTGATTTCGCGCAAAAGGGGTTTGGGCTATTGAGCTCCACCTAATCGGACCAATCGTAAATCGGCATTTGGCAATCGGCAATCGCGAATCGCACTGGCCTTTGGACATTGGACTTTCTATACTCCGGCCATGCCGAAGAAAAGGAATACAAACACGGTCCGCGTCGGACTGATCCAGATGAGCTGCGAGGAACGACCGGAAGCGAACTTCAAAAAAGCAATCACGCGTATTGGTCAAGCTGCGAAGAAAGGCGCACAAGTGGTCTGCCTGCAGGAACTCTTCCGTTCACAGTACTTCTGCCAAACGGAGGATATCGACCTCTTCAAACTCGCCGAGCCTATTCCCGGGCCTTCTACTGAGGCGCTGGCAAAAGTCGCTAAACAACACAAAGTCGTAATCGTAGCTTCACTCTTTGAGAAGCGCACCGCGGGCATTTATCACAACACCGCGGTGATCATCGACGACAACGGAAAGCTCACCGGCAAGTATCGCAAGATGCATATCCCTGACGATCCGCTCTACTACGAGAAGTTTTATTTCACACCTGGAGATCTCGGCTTTCAAACTCACGATACTTCCGCCGGCAAAATCGGGACACTAGTATGCTGGGACCAGTGGTTTCCTGAAGCAGCCCGTTTGACTGCCTTGAGTGGTGCAGAGTTTCTCTTCTATCCCACAGCGATTGGCTGGTTGCCCGATGAAGATGAAGAAATGAATCTCGCGCAACATTCGGCTTGGGAAACGATTCAGCGCGCGCATGCAATCGCCAACGGTCTTTATGTTGTCGCTGTGAATCGCGTCGGGCGCGAAGGTAAATTAACCTTCTGGGGACAATCGTTTGTGGCAGATCCGTTCGGACGCATCATCGCCAAAGCTTCAGCCGACCAGGAGGAGATCCTCGTCGTTGACTGCGACCTGAACAAGATTGAAGAGACGCGTCAGAACTGGCCGTTCCTCCGTGATCGCCGCATTGATTCCTACACGGCGATTGGCAGTCGCTTTCTCGAACCCAACGTCATCAAGTGATGAAACAACCGACTCCCGTCGAACTCGGTTATTTCATGCCTGCCGAGTGGCAACGCCACGCCGCGACCTGGTTGAGCTGGCCTAAAGATCCGCTTACCTGGCCGGAACGCGTTCCTCAGGTTGAAGAAATCTTCTTGCAGATGATGGGTGCCCTCGCGCCTCATGAAGTCGTAAATCTTCTGGTCGACGACGCTGAGACTGAGGCCCTGGTGCGCCAACGCTGTGTCTTTCCCCGCGCCGAGAATATTCGTTTTCATCAACTGCAAACTGTCGACTCGTGGATTCGCGATTATGGCCCAAACTTTTTGCTAAATCGGGAAACGCCAACGCTCGCCTACAACGATTGGATCTTCAATGCCTGGGGCAACAAGTACCAGGAGCTCAAGCGCGATGACGGTATTCCCGCACAGCTTGAAGCAACGCTCGGCGGCCGACGTTTTCAGCCCGGCATCGTGATGGAGGGTGGCTCAATTGAGGTGAATGGCGCGGGAGTCGTGATGACAACCGAGCAGTGCTTGCTTAATCCCAATCGCAATCCGCAGCTTGATCGCAAAGGCATCGAAGACTACCTGAAGAGCTATCTGGGAGTGCAGCAGGTGCTTTGGCTGGGAGAAGGAATTGTTGGTGATGATACTGACGGTCACATCGATGACATTGCTCGCTTCGTCGCCGCCGAGACGATCATCTGCGCGTTGGAAGAAGATCCTGCAGACGCCAACTTCAAGTTACTTCAGGACAACCTGAAGAGGCTGCAAGCGGCGCGCAATCCTGCCGGTCGTCCGTTTGAGATTGTCACGCTGCCAATGCCGGGAGTGGTTGCAGCCTCGGAGGATACGAGTGCGCGCGAGCTCGATCGCTTGCCGGCGAGTTATGCCAACTTCTACATCGCAAACAAAACGGTGCTAGCACCGATCTTTGGTCATGCGAATGATGAACGTGTTTTAGAGATTCTGCGGCGCGTTTTTTCTGATCGGCGCATTGTGGGAATCAATTGCGAACCGCTGGTGTGGGGCATGGGAACGATCCACTGCGTGACTCAACAGCAACCCTCAACCGCGTAGTCCAATGTCCAAGGTCCATCCCTTGGTTAATCCCCCGACGCTTCTACGTTCCTGATCCAAGCCAAGCCTTGCGGGACCCTGGACATTGGACTTTGGACTTTGGACTTTGGACTTTCTTAAACAATCCCCACCTTATCAAACGCCTTCGCGACGGCTTTAAAGCGAGCCTGCTTGTCGGCTTTATTTGCGAACAAGCTCCGCGCGGCGAGTTCTAAGCCGCGCCGGCTGTCCCCAAAACGCGAAGTCCGCGAGAGATTCTGCGTTAAAGCTAGATAAAAAAGAGCCGCCACCTCACGAGGCTTCAGGAGGTCCCTGCCCTGCGTATCCTTGGCAGTGAGCATATGGTAAGCAACCTTGTTGTGAATGCCGCTGTTTGTATGCACGCCACCCCAATCGCCGTTTTCCGTCTTGGGAAGTTTCTGATAATCATCCATGTGCGAAGGCTGATCGAAGTTCTCTGGCTTCTTCATGTCACGTAAAGCAGTGTCTGGCCCGAAGAGACCGTCTCCGATCAGCCAATTCCATTTCCTAACATTCGACGTTCCGATGTTCGCCACGATTACCCCGAAAATGTCGGAGTAAGACTCGTTCAGAGCACCTGACTCGCCGAGATACTCAATGCGGGCGGTGTAATCCGTAATTCCGTGCGTCAGCTCATGGGCCACGATGTCTTTCGCCAACGCCCACGAACGCAGTTTGCCATTTACTTTGCTCTGGCCATACATCATTTGCTTACGATACCAAGTGGCGTTGTCCCACTCGTCGGTCTCGTCCTCTTCGACGCAGTTAATACTCGAACGGACCGCACCACCCATGTTATCCACACCATTACGTCGCAGCACTGTGCTGAGGAATTTTAGTACGTCAGCGGTATTTGCATGGGCGCTGACGGCTGCTCCATCCCAGGGATCAGGCGGATTCACTACATAGGTTCCTGGGAGCTTGCTCACGAGCACATCAACGTTGCCAAAGCCAAAGTCGTAAGTATGCACATTAAGATCGGGGTCATGCAGAAAACATCCATTGCTGTTCTCGGTGCAGTTAATGGTTCGTATCTTCTTGAGACCATCCCTTGCTTTAACAGTCACGTCATGCGAGCGCGGTAACTCAGCTACCAGGTCGCCGGTGTGCGCATCGACAACATAGTCAAAGGCCTTGGGCATGCTATAAGACTGCGCCCGCCGGTTTGTGACACCAGCTGTCTCTGCTTCGATGTCCTGTGAGCCTTTCGTTTTGGGAACGTCGCGCATGATGTAGACGAGGCGCCAGCGTTGCGACTCGCGATCGAAGTAGTAATAAACACTCGGCGTCGCTTCCATGGTTTGCGGATCCGAACCGGACGCCCTCACGACGGTCTGCACAACATCGGCAGGAGCGACGCTCGCAACCGGGTCGACGTTCGTGGGTTCCGTGAGTGTGGAGTTGATGGAAATCAATTCGTTCTTCTTATCCAGCTCCACTGCCACCAGCGAACCGTACACCGGGATGCGCC
The DNA here is from genome assembly GCA_049283975.1 of Pyrinomonadaceae bacterium. Classification (GTDB taxonomy): domain Bacteria; phylum Acidobacteriota; class Blastocatellia; order Pyrinomonadales; family Pyrinomonadaceae; genus PSRF01. Next base: position 4,671 of record JBAPXA010000011.1, read on the forward strand.
GGTAGTATTGGCAGAACTTCACCATCTGTGTGCCGGTCAGCGGCACTGCTTCAACCGCGATCAACTTGAATTCGCTCTTCTCAGCATTAGAGTCACCAGCGGTGAAGGTCGGCAGCTCGTCGCTCGCCAGGGCGTTTGTTAGGTATTGTCGCGCAGCTGTCTCGGCATCTATGCCGGTGACAGTCGCCCGCGCAACCGCGGCAGCGGGTCGTGCGCCAGATCGCGCACGCCGCACCTGGGGTCGAATCGCTCCGAGCACGGTGTCCGCACCTTTGTCTTGCCGGTGAAAAGCAAACGAGCGCAGGCCATTTCTACCAACGTCGTTCTTGCGAAAAGAATCGGGAACCGCGCTAGCCGCCGTTTCGCTCTTCTTAACGCTGCCCTTCGTGAGTCGCTTCTTTGCCACAGACTTACTGGATTTGGTCCCTCGCTTCGCTGGTTTCTTCGACGATTTCGTGGTCATGACTACTCCTTCAGTTCCGCCTGGTAGTGTTGCGGGCCGGTGATTTCGAGGACTTGGAAAAAAGTGAGCCGAGAAAGTTGTCGGAGTTGCTTAAATAGTAGCTTCACCTAAGTAAGTCAATAGTAACGTCCTCATCATCGCAGGTAGGGAAGGGGGCCTGCCCCCGCTTAATTCACCGCCAAGCCGCCAAGAAACGCAAAGATCGCCAAGATCGGAAGCCGTTGGAGTTGATCAGAAATTCAACTCTTACAGCCTAAGAACTCTCGGCGATCTTGGCGGATCTTTGCGCCTTGGCGGTGAATTCTGAAGCATAGCGAGGCGGCCCTTCCTAACCTGCAAGCGCCCGAACCTTCTACTCAATTACCTGCCTTGCTGCTCTCGAGAAGCTTTTGTGCCGCTGCTTTAGCCTCCTCAAGCGTGCGCACACTATTGTTCAATTGCATCTCGTAAACGGTCTGTGTGATCTCGCCGATCTTTGGACCAGGCGCTAATCCCAGCTCCAACAGATGCCTTCCCATCAACAAGGGCGGGGGTGGCCCCTGTTCAATGTTCAACTCCCGCACCCGTTCAATAAACCACTCCTGAGCCTCAGCGCCGTACCATTGTGCGCGTGGCACCAATTCACTATTGCGCCCAAGCGAATCTGCGCGCGCGACCCGATAAAGCAGATCCGGCTCACACTTGCGCGCCAGACGGCGGAAAGCGCCATCGCCAACTTCAGCACGCTTCTTATAGAACTCACCCGGCTTCAGGTGATCACGTACGAGCGCTATCACTTGGGTGCGGACGTCATAACCGGCCAAAGTGTGCAGATTCAAACGGTCAAGAAAATTCTGCGTTGGCTCCATGCCGGCTTCTTCGTGACCGCGCGACCGCCAACGACCTTCAATGAATTCAGTAGTTGCTGGCTTGCCAAAATCGTGAGCAAGCGCTGCCAGCATCACTGTCACCTGCTTGGCGTATGGCAAGTCATCGATCAACTCGTGCGCTCGATCGAGAACCAACATTGTGTGCGCAAAGACTTCACCCTCGGGATGCCATTCAGGATCCTGGGGCACGTCGATGAGAGCGGTAATCTCAGGAAAGAGCTGCGCGAGTGCTCCTGTGTTGCGCAGGAACTCGAAGCCAATCGAGGGACGCTGCGCTTTCAACAACAGCTTTTCCAGCTCGCCCCAGATTCGTTCGGCGGGAAGATCACTCAAGTCAATCTCGCGGCAGAGCTCTTCAGTTTCCGGCGCAACCTGGAACTCGAAGCGAGCGGCAAACTGAGCTGCTCGTAAAACTCGCAGACTGTCTTCTGCAAAAGTGCCGGCTGAAACTGCACGCAGGATTTTCTTTCTCAGATCCGCTCGACCTTCATGCGGATCGATAATCTCAGCGGTCAGAGGGTCCTGCATGATCGCGTTGATTGTGAAATCGCGCCGTCTAGCGGCTTCCGCCGGATCCATGTCCGGGTCTCCTTCAATAACAAAACCGCGATGGCCTTTCCCCGCCTTGCGGTCCCGGCGCGGAATCGAAACGTCAAGATCATGGTCAAGCTTGTACACGCTGAAGGCTTCGCCGACGACGTTAACAGGGCCGAAAGTGTCGAGGACTGCGCGCAGTTTCGGCGCTTGCAGTCCGTAGACCTCAAGATCCCAATCCTTGGGCGTAACGCCCATGAGCAAATCGCGCACGCATCCACCAACCAAAAGTGCGCGGCCGCCGGCATCGCGAATCGCCTGGGCTAGATTGATTACTTTCTCGGCGAGCTGAGCCATTGAGGTCCAATGTCCAATGTCCAATGTCCAATGTCAACAATGATTGATGATTGGAGGGCAATATCGAAGTTAGGCAACTTGCGTTAAGAGGACTTTGGACCTGGGACCTTGGACTTTGGACTCAATCTTCTAACGGCTCAACCAGAACCTGAATTCCGCGGGTGGAAGGTATGCAACTAATGATCTGGGCCCGATCAATTTTGGTCAGCTCGGTTCCCGCCGCATGCCAAAGCTTGACCCAGAAAGTACGAGTCTCACCATGAATCGCGAATGTGGATCCATCGTTCATGACCGGAACAGGCTCGGCAACCGTTCCCTCACGTAATTCTGCCAGCAACTCGCCAATGAACGGCTTAAACTTATCAAACTGCACCAGGACATTGCGGTCTTCGATTTCCGCGGGCGGCAGCTCGATAGGTTCTTCGCCTTCCAGCAGCAAACGCGTTTCGGTTTGCAGATTTCGCTTTTTGACTACAGGCATAAAACTCTAGTCCAAGGTCGAAAGGCCAAAGTCCAATGTTCGGGAATTAAGTGCCTCAGAAGCGGCATGATAAAACTCACGGAACCAGACCTTGGACATTGGCCTTTGGACTTTGGACCGTTGTGAGCCTTCGCTGAAGATGTTCGCTCAACTCCGATACCTTAACGCGATCTTGTTCCCAAGTATCACGATCACGCACCGTCACCGACTCATCCTCCAGTGATTGGTGATCTACTGTCACGCAGAATGGCGTGCCGATCTCATCCTGACGCGCGTACAGTTTTCCAATCCCGCCAGTATCGTCGTAGACGGCGCGCAAACTCGGCTGTAACGAACGCTTAATCGCTTTCGCCATGCCCACTATCTCGGGCTTGTTCTTCGCAAGCGGCAGAATCGCCGCTTTGATCGGCGCCAATGCGGGATGGAGTTTAAGAATCACCCGCGTTTCGCCTTTGTCGTTGGTCCTCTCGGAGTAAGCATCCATCAGCAACGCCAGCACTGTGCGATTTACGCCCGCTGCTGGTTCGATCACATAGGGGTAGAAGCGCTCCTTCGTCGCTTCATCAAAGTAAGAGAGATCTTCGGTCGAGTCAGGATTAAGACGTTTGCCGTCTGCATTCTCTGGTTTCTTCGAATGCGTGCGGAGGTCAAAATCCGTGCGGTTGGCGATCCCCATTA
>JBAPXA010000012.1:0-5416 GCA_049283975.1 Pyrinomonadaceae bacterium
GTCCCCCCATCTCCCCCTCTCCCCATCGCCGCATCGGTCTCCCCATCTCAGTTTTCGGCGCACGTCGCGTGGACGTTCGCGACACGAATTTTGATGGTCGGCAACAGTGTCATTGCCGGAATCATCGTTGCCCGCTGGCTCGGAGCCGAAGGATTGGGGCAGCTAGCGGTAATTAACGTCGCAGTCGCCACCCTCGTGCAACTCGCAAGTCTTGGTTTGCCCTCGGCTAATACTTATTTCATCGCGCAAGATAAAAGTCAGCTCCGCGCCGCAGCCACGAACTCGTTAGTCTTCGCGGTTTTGATCGGTGCACTGCTCGCTCTGGTCTTAACCGGACTCGCTACGTGGCGGCCTGAATGGTTTGGCTTTATTCCACCAAAATTGATCGCCATCGCTGCCATCTCGCTCCCTTTTCAACTGTTGACCTTCATTGGTCTGAATATTTTTCTGGCGGTGGGTCGAATCACGCAGTTCAACCTAATCGATTTGGCCGGACAGACGTTTGTCCTCGTCAATGCGGTCATTGCTCTGATTGTCATGCAGGCCGGACTCTGGGCACTGGTTTCACTGAATACGATGTCCAGCACTTTGCTCGGTGTGCTAATGATCATTATGGTCGGGTTCGTTGCCACGAGATTGAACCAGCCATTGCCGTGGCGAACTGACTTCTCGCTTTTCCGCCGCATGTTGCGTTACGGACTAAAGTTTCATATTTCGATTCTTGCGGGCGCTTTGATCTTCCGCGCCGACCTGCTGGTAGTAAATCATTTTCGCGGCGCCGCGGAAGCCGGAGTGTACAGTGTCACTTCGCAAGTGGCGCTGATGTTGATGCTATTGCCGGGTGTGATTGCGACTCTCCTGTTCCCACGTGTTACCGCTGAGCAGGATTTACGAGGCGAAACCACTTGCCTCGTGAGCCGGCATACAGCCTTCCTATTACTGTTTTGCTGTCTCGCTGCCATTCCTCTGAGCTATCTACTGTCGTTGCTTTATGGCGCAGCATTTTCAGATGTCACGGTGCAGCTGCTGATCCTTTTGCCCGGGGTTTATCTCGTGGGTATTGAGTCAGTGTTGGTGCAACACCTGAACGCCGGCGGTTTGCCGCGCGCAATTCCCTGGTCCTGGATCGTCACGCTCGCAACAAACATTATTCTGGTATTTGTGTTAGTGCCGCGATTTGGCGCTCGCGGCGCTGCTGTCGCTTCGACTCTAAGCTATGCCTTGATTTTCGTTCTCGTCGCGCGCTACTTCGCAGTAGCGACTGGCCGGCCTCTTTCTGATGCACTCTTTCTGCGTGGCTCAGAGTTGCGTCGTTTGCTGACGCTGCGAAACTTCAGCGGCTTGAGGGGTACGCTCTGATGAAGGTGATTCTCGTTGTGCTTAGCGGTGCAGCGCTCCAGGCACAACAACGGCTGCGTGAACTCTTTCCTGAAGCTTCAGTCGAAATAATTCCTCGTAGTGAAATCGAAAGCGGAAGTTTCCGCGTTCGCCTGCGCGCCCTCCGCCGGCACCAGCCCGATGTCTTCGCTGTCGCCACCGAACGTCTTGCGTGGCAGCGTGGTCAAAACCTTTTCATGTTGTTTGGAGCGCTGGCTGGCGCGCGTGAAGTCGTGCTGCTTGATGCGCATGGCGGTATTAAGCGCGAGTCGCAAACCTCCTTATTGCTGAAAGCTCCCGGCCGCATCGCACGCGAAACCGCTGCGAGCTCCAGGGTGATAGCTCAGGCGCGCAGGGAACTGGCTCGGCTCGAACACGAGGTCCGTTCGGGAAGCGGTGCGTTTGATTGTGTCCGAGAATCCGATCGGGGGCCGCGGATCACTTATCTAAGGGCGACGCCGGGACCGGGCACACAAGCAGGTGGGGCATCGAGTCACATCAAAGGCGTGGTTGCCGGTCTTACCGAGCTAGGAGCGGATGTTGAGATCGTTAGCAATGATTCGCTCGCCGGACTGGATAACGATCAGTTCAAGCTGAAAGTGATCGAACCGGAACCGTTGGGGTCAACACGCGCTGTGTTTGATGTTCATAACAACGAGATGTTCACGCGCGGGGCGCTGGCGACAGTCAAAAGCAATCCACCCGACTTCATCTATCAACGATACGCGCGCTTCAGTTGGGCCGGAGTCGTTGCCGCTTTGGAAACTAAGCGGCCGCTCTTTCTGGAGTACAACGGTTCGGAAGTCTGGGTGGGACGGCATTGGGATCGCGTGAACATGCTCGATTTGCTGGAGCGTTACGAGCGTTTGAACCTAGCGGCGGCAACGCGTATTTTTGTTGTCTCCCAGGTTGAGCGCAAAAACCTCGAGGGCGCAGGCATTGCTCCGGAGAAGATCATCGTCAATCCAAACGCTGTTGACACCCGGATCTTTCGTCCCGATCTTGGTGGTCTTGCGAAGCGAGAAGAGCTGGGACTGCAAAGCGATGAGCTGCTGGTGGGATTTGTCGGCTCGTTTGGCCCTTGGCACGGCGTGCTGGTCCTGGCAGAAGCAATCAAACTAATCCCGGCGGGTTTGCCGGTCCGCTTCCTACTTGTCGGCAGCGGCGCGCTGCAGGAAGAAATGAAGCAGTTGCTGACCGCCGAAGTGGAAACTGGACGCGTGATCTTCTATGGCGGCGTCGCGCACGAGCAAATTCCAGCTTTGCTCGATGCTTGCGATGTACTCGTTTCGCCGCATGTGCCGCTTGCGGCGGGCGCGGAATTTTTTGGGTCACCGACGAAGCTTTTCGAATATATGGCCATGGGCAAACCGATTGTTGCCAGCCGGCTCGGCCAGATCGCTGACGTTCTAGGTCACGAAAAGACGGGACTCTTAGTGGAACCGGGAGATGCGAGGCAATTGAGCAATGCAATAATTCGACTGACACAATCTCCCCAATTGCGCGAGAAGCTAGGAGCCGCCGCCCGTCAGAGTGCCATTGCCAATCACACCTGGACCCGCAACGCGCAAATTATTCTCGACGCCTACAGCGCGTGGTGGGACGAGGTGAGAACGAACTGATGGTTAAGTCAACTCTCGAAAAGGAAAGTAGCAAAACGTTGCTTGAAGACGAAAAGCAGCGGGCGCGAGACCAGTGGGGACAAGATCCGTGCGGCGCTGTCCATGGGGGAGAGCATGGGTTTGGCACTCGAGAATTTTTTGAGGCTGTCGAGCGCCATCGTTACCTCGAGTATGCGCCATGGATGCCCGAGGTGATGGGTTTTAGCCAATTTCCCGGCGCGCACCTTCTCGAGGTTGGCTGCGGGATGGGCACCGACTTGTTGCAGTTCGCGCGCGGAGGTGCGATTTGCACAGGGATGGATCTAACGCCGCGTTCGATTGCCATCACGCGTCATCATTTTTCTTTGTACGGCGAACGCGCTGATTTTCTGATTGGCGATGGCGAACGCCTGCCTTTTGAGAATGACAGTCTTGATGTTGTTTACTCAAACGGTGTCTTGCATCACACGCCTGACACGGCCGGCGCGATCCGTGAAATTCGCCGCGTGCTCAAGCCCAACGGTATAGCTAAGGTGATGATCTATCACAAGACCTCGCTTAACTACTGGGTTGACGTGATGCTGAAGCGAGGGATAATCGGCGGTGAGTTCTTGCGCGGCCACTCAGCCCAGGACGTCATGAGCCGCTGGGTGGAGTATTCGGAACACGGCGGCCGCCCACTCGTTAAGGTCTATACCAGCAGACAAGCCCGCGAACTATTCAAAGACTTCAACGAAATCAAGATCGATATTGAACAGCTACTCCGTGGAGAGCTCCCAATTGTGGGATCTCTTATTCCTGAGGCTTTTCTAAAAGCAATGCGCCGGAGTTTCGGTTGGAATTTGATAATTACTGCAGTCAAGTAACGCTCTCGAGGAATGTCACCCCTGTTACGGAACCGCATTGCAATATTCCTGGTCATTTTCCTGCTCGCATTCAGTGTGCGTTTCTTGACGATGCAGTTCATGAAAACGCACTTGAACGATGCTTCCTGGTTCCAGTTTGCTTCGTATCAAATCTTTGAAACGCAGGCGGAAAATATTCTTGCCGGGCGGGAACGTCCTTTTTGGATCGACGATCCCATGCGCACCGATCTGGTCCAGTATCCGCCAGCTTTTCCCTGGTGGATTGCGCTGATTTATTGCGCTACTGGAGAACATTCAGTTTATGCAGTTCAACGCGTGCAGTGGATTCTTGATCTGTTGCTTTCGCTGTTTCTCATCACCGGGATTGCCGTCACTGCGTTTGGATTGCGTGCCGCTTTCGCAGCGAGTTTTCTGACTGCTGTTTCTCCTCTCCTCGCGATGTACGGCGCCTGGCCTTCTTCGGACGCGCTCACAAGCTGGTTGGTCCTGGGAGCCACTTGGATGCTTCTGCTTGCCGCGAAGACTTCGAAAATGAGGTGGGCGATCGGGTCAGGTTTGTTGCTCGGAGCTGCCTGCTGGTTCCGAGTCAATCCTCTGTTCCTGAGTGTGACGTGGGCCTTCGGTTTGCTGCTGTTCCTCCCTACAGCGTGGAGAAACCGCATCCGTCTAAGCTTAGCTCTTATCTTGAGCTCAATATTATTGGTGGCCCCGATCACGCTGCGCAATGCCATTGTCTTTCATGAATTCCTGCCTAACGGTCTTAACGTTGGTGTGAATCTATGGGAAGGGCTGGGCGAGACTGACCGTGGCGTCGCGGCGGGCATGGTATTCGGCGATCAATCGATGTTGGAAATTGAGCGGAAAGAACTAAACCTGCCCGCGGATTATCCGATCAACCTGGCCTATCCCGACGGTATTCGTCGAGATCGCAAACGGGTTAAAGATTCTTTGCGAGTGATCGCAGCAAATCCCTTTTGGTACGTTGGCGTCATGGGGCGTCGTGCAGTCGGTCTCTTAAAGCTTGCCGGCGACCCCGCTCCTTATCAAGGCAGCCCGGGAATCAATGTGACAAGCAAAAAATGCCTCGCGCCTGCATGGCAAGGCGGGGCACTCGCGATGTTAGTCGATGGGTTAGGAATGGTGCAGAGCGTTATCCGTTATTTGATTCTATTGCCGATGCTGGTCGGTGTGTGGCTCGGGCTTCGCAAAAACAGACTTGGCTCGACCTTGTTGTTACTTACCGTGCTCTATTACTTGGCTACATGTTCAGTTGGGCATACGGAAATGCGATACGCTCTTCCGATGTACGGCGTCCTTTTTGTTTTTGCGGGTGTTACAGTTGCACGGACGATCGAAGCCGTTGGGAGCCGCAAGCCTTCCATGAGTTCTGCAGTCTTGGAAGAAGGCAACTAACTCTTAGCCCTTCATCGTAAAGAGGAGCCGTCCAAATTGGCACTCGGATTTGCTTGCCTTTTGAGAGGCGGTCAGAAATCGCTCGGGAATGCCAGTCACGTGGCGGCCCCGGAGATAAGTCAGTACCACCACGCGGTAGCGGGTGGCCCGATACATGAG
>JBAPXA010000013.1:0-1863 GCA_049283975.1 Pyrinomonadaceae bacterium
AATTTCCGGCGGCGTGCGCACGTCAACATAGAGCGAGCAGATCCCGGGAAAGTAATTCGGCCGAAATGGAGCGCCGCCTTCAACCCGGATTCCGCAGTTAAGAATTATGATATAGAAGAGGCAGAGAAAAAAGAATAGTGGGAGTGAATGCTTAGGATGAGCAAGGCGAGAGTGGAACGATCACCGTTGTATCCGAAGATTCTGTTTGGGTTTACCGATCATCCTATCACGGTTTGGGCCGGGGTGATTTTACTGCGGGTGTACTTTGAATGGATCAAGCTTAGAGAGGAATTGAGTCTGGGGTTGGACAGTTTGACTAAGCGGTCAAACAACCAGATCAGCGCCATGGATGTGATGTTGGGGTGGTTTTATGGATTAGCGTTAGGAGCCCAGCGGTTTGAGCATTTTACGCGGTACCGGTGCGACCGGTTGTTGGGAGAGTTGTTGGGGATGGAAAGGTTTGCATCTCCAGACACGATACGGCGACTGTTTTTGCGATTTGATTATCAGCGGGTAACCGCGGTGAGCGAGCGGTTGATGCGATTTAGTTTATCGCGGATGCGACCGATCATGTTGGGACACACAGTGGACTTAGACTCCACCGTGTTTTGCCGCTACGGGCAACAGCAAGGGAGTTTAAGAGGATACAATCCTCATAAACCTGGGCGACCGAGCCATCATCCCTTGTTGGCGTTTTTAGCTGAAGGCAGACGTTTGTTATGGGCCACGCTGCGCAGTGGCAACACCGGCAGCGCCAATGGCTGCGTGGAGTTCATGAGACAGGCACTGATGGTTCTTCCGCCAGGGCATCGTATCGCTATGGTACGGGCCGATGCAGGATTTTTCGAGAAACGGTTCTTGGAGCATCTGGAGAAAGAGCAATTGCCCTACATTATTGTGGCTCGGCTAACCGCGGTGGTGCGCAAGCTGGTGATTCACCGGATACCATCTACGGCCTGGCGCGTAGTGACACCGGGAGTGGAGGTGGCCGATGTTGAAGCCAGTTTGCCCAATTGGCAGGGAGCCCAACGCCGTTTTGTCTGTCTGCGCCAGGAAATCGTTGAGCGTCCCGAGGCGCGCGGCAGACGCTTGGTGGATTTTCCTGGATACACCTATCGCGTCCTCATCACCAGTGTGCCGTATGCGGCCGAAGTGGTCACGCGCATGTATGGTGGGCGTGCCGACAGTGAGAACCGGATCAAGGAGTTAAAAGAAGATTTAAGCCTGGATACTTTTTGTCTCAAATCCTTTGATGCTACCGATGCCGCGTTTCGCATGGGCTGCATGCTTTACAACCTGTTAGCAGATTTTCGCGAAACCATGTTGCCCAGGGCATGGTTTGAGCGGCGGCTTAGGGCACTGAGAGATTTTGTTTTAGTCGTCGGGGCGGACTTGATTGCCCAAGGCCGCAGAGTTCAAATCCGTTTAGCCATGCCACAATCACAACGCGCGGAGTTTCTGCGCCGCTTGCGCACCGTCTCACAGGGACTTTCAATTGCGGCGCAGTTGGAATGGTCAGTAGCGGATCAGCCTGCAACTCATCCCGACAACATCATTACCACAATCCCGCTTCTCACTCCTTTTCCAACCCCAAATTCTTCTCCTGAAATCTCTACTGCGGAATCCGGGTTTAGTCCGTCTCCCAGCCGCCACCCAGCGCTTTGTAGAGGGCAACCAGATTCGACGCCATGACCGTTTCGCTTTGCGCGAGCTCGCTTTCGGACGCATACAGCGAGCGCTGCGTTTCCAGCACATTGAGAAAATCGACCAGACCTCTGGTATAAAGCTCGTTGGCCATCTGCACCGCGCGGCGGTTGGCGGCCACCGCATCCATCAAAGCGCGATATCGTGTTTGTTCTTTGG
>JBAPXA010000014.1:0-1681 GCA_049283975.1 Pyrinomonadaceae bacterium
AATCTCAGCATGTTGCGCTCTCCATCCGTTCACTCCCTGGGCCGATGGAGGCAGCAAGCGGAGGCTATGGAATGAGGAGAGTGTTTCCGTGGCGATCGACTACGTTCTGTATGGTCAGGGTTATGAGCTGCCCGACTTTGACGAATGACGGATGAAAGCTTGAGTGCTGACGTGTCGGCCCACCCGCTACCGCGTGGTGGTACTGACCACACCGGGTCCGCTACTTGAGATGTGCTGCCAATTGGCAATCGGCAATTGGCAATCGCCATTCGCCCATCGGCAATCATTACGACCGAACCCGTCAATCTAACCAATCAATTTGGAGTTTTCCTCAGTAATCTCAGCGCAAGGGCCTCTTTTGCTCGGTCAAAATCGAACCTTCACAGGCGGCACGGAGCTTGTATCTTCACCCCGTGTGAAAGCACCCAACAGCTTTCAATCTGAATAATTTTTCGAGGTGAAAAGTGAAAATCAATCCAAACAAGTCCCCATACTATTCCTCTACTAAGTGCCAAAATGAATCCAAACACCGCCTGCTTAAATTCCGGCAGCTTTCGACCGATGAACTAACGCAAGTGAATCTCGCAACTTTTCGCGAGGGCGTTAACCATTGTCGCTGGCCGCGGGAAGTGATCGAGAAGTTTCTCGCCGCCCAGATCTAAGAAAATGGGATCGCGGGCGTTCCGCCCCAAAAATGGGATCGCGGGCGTCCCGCCCGCAATGAGCGCGAAGCGCGAACGACTTGATGTGGGATTGAAAATGCGGGCGGGACGCCCGCGATCCTAAACACCGCCTGCAAATTCAATTACAGTACCGGGAGCGTTAGCGACCGCATTCAAGCAGTGCGATAGCTTCCGTGCGGTGCGGGCGGGGACGCCCGCGATCCTAAAGCGTATTGGTGAAGGGAGGGTTCTTAAGCCTGGACTCTTTGTAAGAAGCGACTGGCGCCGCTGTTGATGTGCTGAGTGTCGATTGCGCGCATGAATGAGAGTAGTTGCCGTGCGCGCGCGGCGTTGCCGGTGAGGATGCAGGGAACGGGCAAACGGCCACGCAGTTCTGCCGGAACCTGAGGGGCGTTGTTCTTGTGGATCATCCAAACTTCGTCCATTGACAGGGAACCGTGCTCGACGATGTTGATTCCTAAGTATTCCATGAACTTCCGCTCCTCTCCGTAACTGCGTTAGCACGTCGGCGTGAGTGCCGACTGCTAATAGTAGAAGCGCAAAGCAGACCGAATTCCATCGCCCACGTGAAATTTTCTTAGCTCGGGACAGTAGGGTGGTGCTCAGCCAAACTCATTACGATAGTTCTGCCAACGAGTCTTCATCTCCGTCATGAACTCTTTGAACGACCGGTCTTCACGAATTTGATCCAGAAACGCATCGCGGGCGAATAGCGGGTAACTGGGAAAACCCTCTTTGGCTGTCGCACGCAGCCACTTTACTGCTTCCTCGCTGTTACCGGACAACGCATAGATACGCGCAATGTGATAAGTGACGTGGTGATAGCCACGATTTCTTCGTGCTTTCAGAATTGCCGGGATGTGAGCTTCCGCCGCTTTATGTTTCCCCTGCAACGCCAGTAAGAGCGCCCGATTCACCTGTGCCCAGGAAAACTTAGGGTCCCTCTGAAACGTAGCTTCGAATAAAGGTTCCGCTTCGTTCACCATCTTCTTTTCCAG
>JBAPXA010000015.1:0-1715 GCA_049283975.1 Pyrinomonadaceae bacterium
GGGAAACGCGGAGCGGAGCCATGGCGACCGCAACCAGAATCAACGCGATTTGCGGCCCGGGACCGGTGGCGCTCGGGGCTTACCAGAGCGGCAATCGACGCAAGACGAAAGTGGAGCGAGAGTTAACCGGCTATGGTCGCCCCCCACCAGGCCATTCACGGTGAGCTCAGGAGCGTGAGCGGCGGGTGTGTTGTGCGTGTTTGGCTTCCTTGGCGGCGGCGAGCAAGCGGGCGGTGGACAGATGAGCTTTACGGTCCTTGATGCGCGGCGTGGGATGCTTGGTCGGCTTGCGGGGCGGCGCCTTGCGGAACTTCTTCAGGTTGATCCGGCCGGCCCAGTCACGCAGGCGCTCCGCTATGATTGGCGTCGACAGATGGCTGAACTGCTCCCAGTGGTGCGGCGGCAACGCGACCATCATCCCCGGGTACACCGCCGACCACTCCAACGCCATGTAGTACCCCGACACCTCACGCTGGACTTTCTCCTCGCCGTGCACCGCCCGCAACGCCGCCTTCACCACCGCCAGGACGTTGTACGCCACCACCGCCACGCAAAAGCCGAACAACGCCGCCTTCGGATAACCCAGCGTGTTCAACTCGCAGGTCAACGCCACCGTCAACTCGTGGAAGACCCCCTCGATCTTCCACCGCGCCAGGTACAACTGCGACACCAGGACGGCGTCCGCCACGTCGGCGGGCAGGTTGGTCAGGATCTCAACTTCCCGATCGCCGTCCTCGGTCGGTTTCTTCAAGCGGACCACGACCAGTCGCGCCGCCAGGAGCGGTTGACCCTCGCGGCAGATCTGGACTGGACGCTCGCGGACCCAGCCACGCTCGGTCTCCACTTCCGGCCCGAATTCGCCGTGCGGCACGTAATTGAGATTGCCGTGACGACGCACGACGAAGAAGGCTTTCCGCTCGTCAACCCCCTGCAGGAAGTCGACCGTCGAGAAGATGCGATCGGCAATCCAGACCTCGCTGGCGTTCACCAGCGGCAGGACCTCGTCGATCAACGCCCGCTCGTTGGTGTAGCCGTCCTCGCACGGGATGACGTCGCTGACCAGCATCGACGCGGCATCGAGGACCGCCAGACTCTTGCCCGGCAACGGACCGGCCGTGTGTCCGCGCGTGACCTTCAGCCGCTTCTGGGTCGCCGCCAGTTGGTTGCCGTCGAGGATCTTGACGCGATACGGCGGCGGCAGCGGACCCGCGCACACGCCGCCCAACTCGGTGATGAGGGCCTGGCACCGCTGGGCCACCGAATGGACCAACGCCGCCGAGACGACGGTCTCGATCGATTGCAGTTTTTCGTAAACGCTCTTGAGTGTGACGGGAACGCGTTCCAGGTGGTGGTAGGCCGCTTCCACATTCGGATGCTGGCCGCACACCACCAGGCTCATCAATTCGACGGTCGTGCTGAAGAGCAACTCCTTGGTGTAACCACGTTGGGCGGTCTGGTCGAACAGATCGTCGAGCATCGTCGGCGGCAGGGCGTGCTCGATCGTCACGCGAGCCATGACTGTCAAAGGAGTGCTGGCGAGGAATCGCTCAAAGACGGGTTCGAGGAACATGACGGTCTCCAAGTCCATGGAGTTCGGTAAGTCGCTCTCTCAGAGGATCTTACGCCGCATGAAAACACCGTGAATGGCCTGGTGGGGTCCCACCACAGTGGATGACTGGAAATCCGGGCAAAAACGCATCGCTATGGTCGGTGGG
>JBAPXA010000016.1:0-4779 GCA_049283975.1 Pyrinomonadaceae bacterium
GCATTCTTCTTTACGCGATACATCTGCAAAATTCAGCAGAGGATGAAGGAAGGTCACTTGGTATGGAGGGCGAAGCGCTTATGTATGAACTCACTGCCACTTCTGGAGGATACTCACTCATCGGGAAGATTTTTCGTAGACAACGCGATGCTGACGAAATCTTTGAAACGATCGCCAATGAGTTGCGGAACCAGTTGTCGCTTGAGATTGAACCTCGGGGTGTGACGTCTGGGAAGAAGTGGCACAAGATCAAAGTGAAGTTGACCTCAACATCGGGGGATCGCGCGATTAAGAACCTCACCTTGCGCACACGCGCTGGTTACTACTCGTTTTTAGACTCCAATTGAGATTCCTCTGCGCTAACCACACTCCGCCAGTGGGTGAGGCAGCGCGAAAAACTCATTGAACCTTCTTTTCCAGCAGGCCCCTGGCTGTCTCACAACGCCGATCCGGCACTGGCTGAGTGCAAAGCGGACTCAAAAGAAATCGCTCGTATTCAAGCTGGGCCTGATTAGGTAGGCCGATCGCGTCCAATAAGCTGGCAATGCGAAAAATCACCAAATCGTCTCGCTCGCCAGCGTCTTCCGCTCGACGCAGCTCCCCAAGCGCCTCAGTCAAATAACCGGCTTCGAACAACTCAATACCAAGCAATTTCCGAATGTGTGGATCATTTTCATCGAGAAGTGCCGCGCGATACTCGGTAATTGCTGCGAGGTGATTGCCTCGTATCTTTGCGTATGCAGCGCGGGCCAGATGAACATCGACGCCACGGTTCTGGTTGTAAAGATAGAGAGCGATGCCGCCAACGAGGAGTATTCCGTAGACGAGGGGAACAAGAAACTTCCACCGTACCTCGCGAGAGAAAGGTGTTCCGCGCCGGATGATCAGGACAATTAGGTAGAGCGGGAAAATGATGGGCGTGAGAAGAAAAGTTGCCGCTGCCCAGAGTAGCGCAATCGGGAAGGAAAGGCGTTTGCGCGCATTCCATAAAACCCAGGTTGAAAGGAACGCGGAGAGAATCAGCACCGCCGGCCTAATCAGCTCAAACAACTCGCCGGCCGAGATGTTTATTTGCCGGATCACTTGCGGGTAGTTGCGGCAGGTTCGCCGACTGTGAAGAGCGTCACTGAGCTGGACAGCCCTAGCCCCGAGAGACGACCGGCCATGATCACGATCATCTCACCCGGTTCAACCACGCCGGCCTCGAGCAGGGTTTTCTCTCCAGACTTCAACATCCGCTCGGTGGAATCCGCCTTGGGAGTGAGAAGCGATTCGACGCCCCAGATCAATGCCAGTTCGTTTTGTACTAAGCGCGAGGTAGTAAGCGCAACAATACGTTGGTCGGGACGGAGTGCGGACAGTCGCCGCGCCATCAAACCGGATTCGGTCAGGACCGCCGTAACTTTGATTCCCATTTCCTCTGCGGCGAAGGCGGCCGCTTCACACAGTGCGCGGCTGACTCGTCCTGATTGTTTTCCCGCCCACTTGGCCACGTTGTTTGGGTCGGGGACCTTGCCGGCCTCGGCTGATTCAATGATGCGGCACATCGTTTCAACCGCCGGAATGGGAAACTGGCCGACAGCTGTTTCATTCGAGAGCATGAGCGCGTCGGTTCCATCCCAAACAGCATTTGCTACATCAGAAGCTTCCGCGCGGGTGGGACGTGGACTCGTTACCATCGACTGGAGCATTTGCGTAGCTGTGATGACTAGTTTTCCGGCCAGCATGGACTTCTCGATGATCCGTTTCTGGTAAACCGGCACCAGCTCCACACTCGTTTCCACTCCTAAGTCGCCGCGCGCGACCATGATGCCGTCGGCTGCTGCGATGATTTCATCGAGACGCGAGATCGCTTCTGCTTTCTCAATCTTTGCAATCAGGGGTGCGTGTCCCCCGGCTTCGTTAATCATTTGCTTCGCGCGCGTGCAATCGGCAGCGCTGCGAACGAAAGAAAGCGCGATGTAATCGGCGTCCTGCGTAACAGCCCACTGAAGATCGGCAATGTCTTTCGGGGTGAGAGAGTCGATCGGCAGAGAAATTCCGGGCAGATTTATTCCCTTGCGTTCGCCGAGTACGCCGCCGTTAATTACGCGGCAGACGACGTCGGTTGCGGTCGTACTCTCGACCGTCAACGCTATGGCGCCATCATCAAGCAGCAAACGCGCACCGGCTTCTACCACTCGAGGCAGGTCGGGATAGTTGGTTGCAACCTCCTTTTCGTCTCCGAGAATCTCTCGAGTAGTTAAGGTGAACGTCGCTCCCGTAGTCAGCGTTACAGGCTTGCCATCTTTGAGCTGGCGGGTCCGAATCTTAGGTCCCGAGAGATCCACCAAAACCGCCAACGGCAGTCCCAAATTCGTCGCGGCCGCACGGGCTCGTTCAATGTCTTCAGCTTTTTCTTCATGCGTGCCGTGCGACATATTGATGCGCACCGCATTCGCACCTGCCCTGAGCAGGCCTTCCATCACGGCAGGTTCGCGGGTTGCGGGTCCCAGCGTGGCCAGGATTTTCGCCTTCCTTGTAGTCAAGTCGTTCCCCTTACTCATTTTTTTCAATACAAACCGGGCAGCAGCGCCGGCACTCTCCGCGCGTAGGCTTCAAATTCAGCACCGAAAGTTTCTCTCAACAAACGCTCTTCACTGCGGATGCGAATTAACGTGCCGCCCAGGTAAACAGCGATTGCTACTAACAGAGCGGGCCAGTAACTAAATGCGATGCCGTTAGCTAGTAACATTCCTAACATCGCCGTGTAAATCGGATGGCGAACAAAATTGTAGGGGCCCTTTGTCGCGAGCTTGTGTCCAGTCACAACTCGGGCAGTAAGGCTCCACTCTTTCCCCAGAGTTTTGACTGCCGCAATCACCAGCAGTATTGAGGCGATAGCCGAGACCACGGCAATGATCTCAAATACGCCGGTGATTGCCTTACTAAAAGAAACAAACGAAGTAAAGATAGGACGCCGCACAACCCACACCAACAGAAACGACAGCCCTTGTAATACGATTCCAAAAATTGAGCCAGGATCACGCTTGCGGTCGGATGTGACCGGAGGTTTGCGCAACAGGAAGGTCAACACAAATACTAACCAACACGCCAACACAACCACCAACGCCACTGACGTCAGATTCAACCTAATCATTTGTGAGACGTCGTCGAATTAAGCAGATTCAAGTTCCGGCGTCGGGGCCAGCTTCTGTTCCAGACTCTTTCTACCCCTCCGCGAACTCCAGCCGTGCACTGTCATTACCACGCCTGTAAGCATGTAGATCATTCCTGCCAGGCCAGCCATTTGCGGACCGCCGATCAGGACGAACGAAATTGAGACTATTGCAATGCTGCAGTGAAGCAAGTACTCCTTAACACTACTTACGGTGTCAAAGATCTCGAGTGTGCTTAGTTCGAGTTCCTGACGCTTTTTGTACGCGCGCAAATAGAGCAATACAAAAACAGCGAACACGGCCAGATAGCCTATGCCAAAAATCAACATTAGCTCGGGTATCTGCGACGGTTCCATCATTGCTTCTACGTTGCCGTTGGGCAGTCGAACTTCGCCATGACCTCCGGTAAACCGGTCCACCACGGCGGTGAAAAGAAACTTCAGCGGGTAAACGTAGAAGAGAACCACAAACAGCAAGGCGCCATTCAGCGCGACTGTAACGGTATCTTTCAATCCGTAACGTCGGAAAAATTTGTACTGGTTGTACCAGACAAAGAAAAGCAGCGTGAAGCAGATTGCAAACGCTCCAAAGCCATGCATGACTTCGAGAAGTTCGTTGAAAGTCTTAGGCACCTCGAGGGAAACAACCAGGAGGGTAATCGCGAACCCAAACACGGCATCGCTCAAGCCTTCGATACGAGAGATTTCGTGACTGCGCCAGCGAAAAGTACCGGCTGCGACCTCTTTGTTTATCAGTTGCTCTCTTAACATGCGCCGCTCCAGAGATGGTGTTAAGGAAAACTGCAAATCACTTCGAATCTGACACTAACTGTGTCTTGATCAACTCCTCCAACTGTTGGGGCATCGATTGGTCATAACCAATATAACGCTTAACAAGCCGACCTTCGCGATCAAAGACAAAGGTTTGCGGAATGGTCTTATCGTCTGACAGGAAGAGATCGGTTAACGACTTGTCGGGAAAACCGAGGGGATACGAAATATGAAACTCGGCGGCGAAGCTTGCCACCTTAACGCGATCGTCAGGTCCGCCGACATTCAGGCCCACCAGCTCCAGCCCGCGTGCCTTATAACGCTCGTGCAAATTGATCAGGTGCGGAATACTTTGCCGGCATGGTTCACACCAGGTCGCATAGAAATCCAGCACTAAGATCTTGCCACGTTGTTCCGCGAGGCTTACCCGCTTGCCGTCGGCACGCGTCCAACTTGCTACGACACTCGAGCCCTCGCTGTTGGCGGGTGGCATAGGGAAAGCTGTGCTTGGGTGTTCGGAGAGTACCGGCGTGGGTTCGGAATTGTTTGCGCCTGGTTGTGAACAAGCGCCAAAAAAACAAAGCACTAATAAGGCAGTGACGAGGATGGCGACGCGTCGAGCGCGGGCGTTAGCAGTAAACATAGCCGGCGCTCAATCGTCGTCATTGGAACTTTGGGGAAGTGGAGTCTCGTCGGATTCCTGGGGAAGAGCTGGTCCGGGAACGCTGTATTCCTCACTGACCCAACGGCCCAGATCCACCAGCTTGCAACGTTCGGAACAAAAGGGGCGAAACGGATTGTCCTTCCATTCAACCGGCTTACCGCAAATCGGACACTTCATAGAGGCTGCA
>JBAPXA010000017.1:0-8368 GCA_049283975.1 Pyrinomonadaceae bacterium
GAGTAATACCAATGAATGTGGGCAGAATAGTAACCTCAGTAACAATCGAGAATGCCTCCGATGCTTCCAAAGCGTTGCGGTGCGATGCCCTTGTTGATACGGGTGCGTCTCTCATGGTGTTGCCGAGCGCTTGGAGGGATCGGCTTGGAACCCTTAAGTCCTCAACTGAGATCGAAGTTGAAACCGCAAGCCAGGAAACCGTCACAGCAGAGGTGTGCGGACCGGTACGAATCCAGATTGAAGGCTTTCGCCCAATCTTCAACGAAGTAGCTTTTGTAGAAATGAATCCGGCCGATGGTGAGTATGAACCATTGATTGGCTACATTGTCTTGGAGCAGAGTCTGGCTGGTGTTGACATGCTTGGCCATCGCCTCGTTCCAATCAAGCATCTGGATCTTAAGTGAGATTAAAGCATCTCGACTATCGTGCTTTGTTTCCGTTCTTTTTGGATCCCGGAACTTCAAACCAAAGCGTCGTCATTCCTGGCAGCGCGATCGTTGCCGAGTACTGCTGGCCATGCAACGGTTTCTTTCGCGCCCTGAAATCCGTAACAGCTTCCTTTCTAACCTCGCCCGCATAACGACCGCTATTTGTATTCAAAAGCAATTTGTACTTCCCCGCTCGCGGCAACCCGAGTTGATGTTCAGGTTGCGGCACCGGGGAAAAGTTACAAACACAAACTAACTCGCGATCGGTGCTTGTTGCGCGCCGGATAAAGGAAACAATGTTCTCGCGCGCGTTGTCGGCGTCGATCCATTGGAACCCCGCAGACTCACCGTCCGCTTCCCAGAGCGCGCTCTCCTTCCTGTAGATGCGATTGAGATCGCGAACCAGATTCCTCACTCCCTCGTGCAGCGGTTCTTCCAACAGATGCCAATCAAGACTCACTTCCTCGTTCCATTCGCGCCACTGCCCAAATTCACCACCCATGAACAAAAGCTTCTTTCCCGGATGGGCCCACATGTACGCGTAGAGTGCGCGTAGAGTGGCAAACTTTTGCTGCTCATCGCCCGGCATCTTATTCAAGAGCGCGCCTTTCATATGCACTACTTCATCGTGTGAAAACGGAAGAATGAAGTTCTCGCTCCAGGCGTAGATCAAGCCAAACGTAAGCGCGTTGTGATTGCCGCCGCGAAACAAAGGATCAGTTTGAAAGTACTTGAGCGTGTCGTGCATCCAGCCCATGTTCCACTTGAAATCAAAACCGAGACCGCCAGCGTAGACGGGATGGCTGACTTGGGGCCAGGCAGTCGATTCTTCGGCAATCATCATCACACCGGGGCAGGCGCGATGCAGCACCTCGTTTAGTTCTTTCAAAAGTGAGATCGCTTCAAGGTTTTCACGACCACCAAACTGATTCGGGAGCCATTCGCCTTCCTTGCGGCTGTAGTCGAGATAAAGCATTGAAGCGACCGCATCGACGCGCAAGCCATCAACATGAAACTCCTTGCACCAGTAGATCGCATTGGCGGTGAGAAAGTTTCGCACTTCATTACGAGCGTAGTTAAAGATGTAGGTACCCCAGTCCGGATGTTCACCGCGCCGGGGGTCAAGATGCTCGTAAAGCGCGGATCCATCGAAACGACCAAGCGCAAACGCGTCCTTGGGAAAATGCGCCGGCACCCAATCCATAATTACGCCAATGCCTTTTTGATGCAGGTAATCGATCAGATAACGAAGATCGTCAGGAGTTCCATAGCGCGCTGAAGCCGCGTAGTAACTACCAACCTGGTAACCCCATGAAGGTCCGTAGGGGTGTTCTTTCAGAGGCAGGAATTCGACGTGCGTAAAACCCATCTCCCGAACATAGTCCGCGAGGACCGGTGCCATCTCGCGATAGCGGAGCGGCCGATTGTCGTCTTCAAGAAAGCGTCTCCAGGAACCAAAGTGAACTTCGTAGATTGCTAAAGGCTGCCGGTAGTGCTCACGATTCTCGCGCTGCTGCAGCCATTTCTGATCGCGAAATTTGTAAGCAGGTTGGTAAACAATCGAAGACGTGTTGGGCGGCACTTCCATGTAGAAGGCGTACGGATCAGACTTGAGAAAAACCGGAAGCCCTGGCGCGCGAATTTCATATTTGTAGAGGCATCCCGGCGCCAGGTGCGGAATAAAAAGTTCCCAGACCCCCGAGCCGCCGAGCCTTCGCATTTGATGCGGCGCCGCTTTCCAATCATTGAAACTCCCGACCACGCTGACGCCTGCTGCGTGTGGCGCCCAGACAGCGAACGACACCCCAGTGTCCTTTCCCACCTTGTGCACATGAGAACCTAGCTTTTCGTAGATTGCTTCGTGACGTCCTTCAGCAAACAGGTGCAGATCCAGATCGCCGAGTGTCGGCAGGAATGAATAGGGGTCGCGAAAAAAAGTAACACGATCGTTCTCGGAAACCCGCAAGCGATATTCTGGCACGGTAGTGAGGTCAGGAAGTAAGACTTCAAACAAGCCCGCGGGGTGAATTTTCTCAAGCGCCTGCGCACGTTTGCGACCGACGATTACTTCGACTTTGTCTGCATCAGGTCGGAAAGCGCGAATTACGACTCCAGCAGCTGTGGGATGGGCGCCAAGAATGCGATGCGGATCAGGATCACGCAGTGCCACGAGCAAACCAATCTCACTTGTGTCGGCTGAGGCAGGTTCCGTCAGGTTGGTCGCCGGTTTCGTCGTCTTCCTCGTGCGAGTTTGAGGCCTCTTCTTGCTCCCCAGCCGCTTTTTTTCGGGCGACTTCCGCTTCATGAGATCTTCGCCTCGGCATCATTCAAGGATCGGCTTGCAGTTGATCCTCGTTCCGCAAAGCTAATGTAAATGTCCGCTCCCGATCCAAGCTCCTTGCGGTTGCTCTTCGCCTCAGTTAACAACTCGAGAAAGTCCTTTCGCGGCAACGGAGTGCCGAGCTGCTGCGATAGATCAATAACCCTCGCTGCGTATTGCAGCACTTGAATAGTTTCGATTCCCGAAATTTCAGAAAAGAACCAACCACAGCTGGTAAACATCAAGAGCGAGTTGCGCTGCATTTCGAGGAGCGTGAGTGCGCGCCATTGATCGCGAGTGTCCAGCGGTCGTTTAGCGTGGCTGGCAACAAATGCTTCACGCGAATGCTGCGGATCAAGGATCAACTGGATCGACTCGTTGCGTACATGCCAGGGATCTGCAAAGAGGTCTGATCCCAGCGCTTCGAAATCTCGCGCCGCGGCATCACGAAGAAAGTTTAGTGCGGATCGCAAAGGAGAGCGCCACTTCTGGTTCCAATCAGCTTCGCCCCCAGTGTGACAACCACAGTCGCGCTCCCAGCGTGCAACACCGTGTACGCAGCTCCAGGAAGTTCCCTTCCCGTCTTCACCAGACGCCAGCTTCACCTCGATGGTGGCCGGATGCTGGTCGAGGTACTCGCCGTAGTTTGTCAACCGAAATCCTGCCGCTGGGGCTTCGCGCTCGAGGGCGTGCGCAATGCAAAGATCGCCAAACTTGAAATGATGGCCATAGGTTTCACCATCCGTTGCCACGGTAAGCAAAGATGCACCGTTCGCGCGGCGTACAAAAAGCTCAACTAATGACTTGCTGGAAGTCAGTGCTTTCTCAAATGCGATCGCGCGGGCCGTGGGACCGTCGTAAAAAAAAACCGCTATCGAGCGGCCCGATCCATCCGGATGGTTGCAGCGATATGGTTTCGAGGTGTCGATCCCGCCGGTCGTAACATCCTGCCACCTGCTATCAGGCAAACGAAAACTGCCCGCCTGATTTGGCGCCATGATTACGAATCGCAAACCCGCTTCAATCAACAAGGCAAGCGTGCGATCGTCGCAAGCTGTTTCGGGCAACCACAAACTCTCTGGTTCACGCCCAAAGCGATAGCGAAAGTCAGCAAGGCCCCAAAGTAACTGAGTTTCACGGTCGCGTTCGTTGCACAACGGAAGGATCGCGTGACCATATGCCTGGGCAATCGCGTTCCCGTGCCCGCCCCGCTTCATGAGGCTCAGGCGATCCGCATCGAGTATGTGTTGATAAGTCTTCGGGTGTTTTAATTGGAGCCAGGAAAGAAGCGTCGGACCAAAATTAAAGCTGAGGTTCGCGTAGTTGTTGACCGTCTGTGCGATTCGATCCCCAGCGCCGGCAATGTGAGCGTGAGAATTCGGACCGTAACACTCTGCATGAATCCTTTCGTTCCAGTCGTGATACGGCGCAGCTCCGGGTTGCGCTTCGATTAGACCAGTCCAGGGATTCTCGCGCGGCGGTTGATAAAAATGGCCGTGGATGATCAGGGCTGTCATGACTAATAAAGAGATAGGGAAATTGGGGAAAAGGGTAACCGGGGAAACACGGGCATAGCGAGGACGGGAGAAGCTCTTATCAAATGCAGTGTTCTCAATAAATCTCCATCTTCCCCTCTTCCCCTTCTTAATTCTTTCGTCGTCCGGCCATATCCAAACCAACCGCAGCTACCAAAATTGCACCTTTGATAATGTTCTGCATGTAGGGCTCAACATTCTTCAGCGACATTCCATTATCAAGACTGGCCATTATTAAGGCACCGAGGATGGCGCCGAACACCGTGCCGCGTCCCCCCATTAAACTCGTCCCGCCAATCACACAAGCGGCGATCGCATCGAGTTCAAGAAGTTGTCCCGCATCCGGCGAGGCGCTGCCAACCCGCGCTGTATAAATTATTGAGGCGACGCCAGCGAGCGCACCCATGATTGCGAAGACGGCGAGCAGATGGCGCTTAATACTGATTCCGGAAAGACGAGCCGCATCTGGGTTACCGCCGATCGCATAGAGGTAACGGCCGAATGTTGTGTTTTGCGTCAAGAACGCGCCCGCCAACGCAATCGCCAGGAAGATGATCACAGGATTAGGCATGCCTGCGCGAACTCCAGGCGCCAGTTCGTAGGAATTCATCATGTAGATAAACCCGACGATCACCGCTATCGGAATCACGAGCCGAGCAACGGTGATTGCCAATAGGGGAGAGCCAAGCCCGTGCCGGCGCCGTGCCCGATTGCGCGCAATCGTCATCCAAACAATGCCCGCGACCGCGAGGGCGGCGATTATCCAGCCGACAGTTGGTCCGACATAGTCCTGCCCGATTGATTTGAAAGCCTGAAGCCGCAACGGAATCGTCTCGCCGCGGCTTAAGCCAAGTATCACGCCGCGCCAGGCGAGCAGTCCCCCAAGTGTGACAATGAATGCGGGAATGTTCAGATAGGCAGTCAGGCTTCCCTGCATCAAGCCAATAGCGATTCCTACAGCAATGCCGGCACTTAGTGAAGGAACCAATCCCCAGCCGAGCCAGCCTTGCGCAATCGCTGCGATACCCCCGGCCAAGCCGACCACTGATCCTACTGACAGATCAATTTGCCCGGTAATAATCACCATCAGCATGCCCACTGCCAGCACGCCGGTAACCGACGTCTGTCGCATCAGGTTGGAAAAGTTGCGCGGCTCAAGAAAGATGTTGCCGGTGGAATAGTGAAAGTAAATCCAGATAGCGATTAGGGCGAAGACCATCGTGTAGGCACGCAATAACTCCGTCGGAATTTTGAACTTTCCGATCCTCGTTAATGGAGTGATCTCGTTGGCGACATCACTCGGCGGCAGTCGATCGTTGTCGGATGTGGTGTTGTTCATAAGCAGCCTTAGGCTGCACGCTCGGCATGACCGGTAGCGCAAGCCATCAACTTTTCGGGGGTCGCAGTAGCGCGAGTGAACTCGCCCGTCACACGTCCCTCATGTAAGACAATCACGCGATCTGAAAGACCCAAAACTTCCGGCAGTTCGGACGAGACCAGGACAATGGCAATGCCACTGCGCGCCAGCTTATTAATCTGCGCATAAATCTCCTGCTTGGCGCCGACATCAATCCCGCGCGTCGGCTCATCAAGAAACAAGACTCGCGGATTCGTTAGCAACCACTTCGCCAGCACAACCTTCTGCTGATTGCCACCTGAAAGCGTTCCCACGCCGGTAAACACAGAGGGCGCCTTCACTCGCAGCTCCTTCATCGAACGTTCGCCCGCCGCGGCCTCGGCATCAATGCTCGTTACAAAGCGGCCGGAGATTCTGCTTAGACCTGCGAGCGTCATGTTGTTAAGAATCGTCTGATCGAGGACTAGACCGAAGCGCTTTCGATCCTCCGTCACGAAACCGATACCGTACCTGATTGCTTCGGCTGGACTTCTGATCTCAACTTTCTTGCCGTCCATCAGAATCTCCCCGGAAGCGCGGCCCGCGTGAGCGCCGAACAGGGCCATCAACAGGTCGCTGCGACCGGCACCCATCAATCCCGCAACTCCCAGCACCTCGCCGCGTTTCACTGAGAAACTCACCCGATCGACCAATTTCTTCGTGGGCAGGACTGGATCAGAAACAGAGATGTTGCGAGCTTCAAAAACAATGTCACCGTGATCGTGATCGACCTTAGGAAAGATATCCCCCACCTCACGGCCCACCATGCGCGCAATCACCTGGGCCTCACTCCACTCGACCGTGGCGTTGGTGCCTACCGTCTTTCCGTCGCGCAGAACGCTAATGCGATCACTGATTCGAAACACTTCATCAAGCTTGTGTGAGATGTACACCATGCCGACACCGCGATCCCGCAGCTTATTGAGAATCTGAAAGAGCGTTGTCACTTCGGCATCGGTCAAGGCAGCAGTGGGCTCATCAAGGACGAGGATGCGAGCTTCCTGAGAGAGCGCTTTGGCTATTTCAACCAACTGTTGTTGCCCAATACCCAGGCTGCGAATGGGAGTCTGTGGATCGATTGCGAGGTGGAGATCATCAAGCAACTGGCGCGCTCGGCGATTTAGTTCAGCACTCCGGATCACTCCCCACCGCCGCGGCTCGCGGCCGAGGAAAATGTTTTCGGCAACGCTCATCTCCTGAACCAGCGACAGTTCCTGATAAATGACGGCGATGCCGGCGTTGGCCGCGTCGCGCACTCCAGCGAAATGCTGCGGCTTACCATCGATCAGGATCTCACCACCGTATTGCGGGTAAGGATAGACCCCGCCGAGGATCTTCATCAGCGTCGACTTGCCGGCGCCGTTTTCGCCAACGAGTGCGTGAATCTCCCCCTTTTGAAGATCGAACGAAACACCATCGAGGGCCCGAACACCGGGAAAGGCTTTGGTGATGCTTTGCATCACCAAAAGTTCCGAGTTTTCAGTCTCTGGTTCCAAGAGTTTGTTTAAATTCTAGAATGCTGCTCTCAGCTTGAAGAGTGCGACCGAAGATCTCGCAGTCAGGAAGGATGGTTTACCCCCGCTGATTGAATGCCAATCTGCCTTAGCGGGGGCAAGCCGCCCTTCCTGACCGCGAGATTCCAGGTTCGGTGATCATATTGATTCTAAGGTTTTGGGCACTTGTCGGGAGGAAGGCCGGCGCATATTTCCTCCAGCTTGTGATAGCCGTCCTTCACCACCGTGTCCAGCAAGTTATTGCGATCGACTGCCACAGGCTCGAGCAGGATCGCCGGCACTTTCTTGAATCCGTTGTCGATGGTATCCGTGGTATCCAACTTCTCACCCCGCGCCAGTTTGATCGCCGCATCGACCGCGCCATTAGCCAATGGCTGAATCGATTTATAAACGGTCATTGTCTGCGTGCCCTCTACGATCAACTTGAGCGACGCCAGATCCGCGTCTTGTCCTGACACTAGTACTTTGCCGGCCAGGTTTTGCCCCTGGAGCGCCTGCACCACGCCGCGCGCCGTTCCATCATTCGATGCGACAACCGCGTCGACCTGATTATTCGCGCGCGTCAAAGCGTTCTCGACAATGTTCAAAGCCGCACTCGCCTGCCACTCCTTCGCATACTGATCAGCAACGATCTTCACGTCGCCACGATCGACCGCCGGCTTGAGGATGTTCATCTGCCCTTCGTGCAAAAGGATCGCGTTGTGGTCGGTCGGCGAGCCACCTACGATTATGAAATTCGCTGGTTTCTTGTTTACATGATCGAGCAAGTACTTCGCTTGCATTTCTCCCATCTTAACCACCTGGTGAGAGATATAGAGATCGACATCGGAATTTTGAATCAGGCGATCGTAAGAGATCACCTTAACGCCCTGGCGGTGAGCAGCCTCAACGATTGACGCCGCAATCTCTCCGTTATGCGGCGCTACGATTAGCACATCGACACCCTGCGTAAGGAGATTTTCAGCCTGCTTAATTTGCAGATTGTCGTCTCCGTTTGCGACCTGGACATTGACTTCTACTCCCAGCTCCTTCGCTCGTTTCTCAATCAAATCCTTATCGCGTTGCCAGCGTTCTTCTTTCAGCGTATCCATTGAGAAGCCAATCTTCACCGGATCATTTGGCCCCTTCTTCGCTCGGGTGGCGCCGGTATTCGTTTGTTGGGTGCTGGACACACA
>JBAPXA010000018.1:0-4610 GCA_049283975.1 Pyrinomonadaceae bacterium
CAGTAAGGGTCAAGGAATATGAGCCAAGATCAGCTCCAGAAAGTCCATTTGCCAGGATTCCATAGGTCCCTGCTTGGCTAATCGTAAAAACACCGCTGCCCGCGGGTATCCGGGAGTTGGTACCACCACCGCCATTATTGTCTTCGGCAATCACGTCGAGGTTCGAATTAATTAGAAGCAAATAAGTATTGAACTGCGCGGAGTTCATTGAGATAGATATTTGTTGTCCGGCCGTCGCGGTGAAGGTCCACTCGTCAAAGCGCGAACCATCTCCGAGGTCGCAATCCCCCGCTGTCAGCGTTCCGTTGACTGTTACACCCGGTGTGATGGCGAAGGTGCTGGGGCAGCCCGTGAGATTCGGTGCGATGCCAAATGTCTGCCGCACAATTTTTTCCTTGCCATCCGGTAACTTACTAGTGCTCAACTTCCCGCTTTTGTTTCCTTTGGCGGATCTCTGGGCCGGGGCCGGAATGCTGAGGGAAAGGACCAGACTAAAAACGAGGCCCATCAGGGCGAGCAAACGAGGGAATTGCATGAATTTCTCCTGTTGGTTATTGCGAGGTTAGTGCGGGGGGCGAGCCTGCACGTAGCGCGCGATTTCTTGGGCGCGCTCTCAGTCCAAAATGGCACCGTGAGCAGGCGCAGTTTACCAGCCGGAAGATGCTGGCTCAAGTTTGCAAATGTCTGGAGGAGAGGCGTGTATCTTAACCGTAAAGCGGGCCAATTTCCAACGTTCAGGTTCCGGATATTTTCCATATGTCATTTTCCATTTTTCATTTGTCATTGGGTAAGGCGTCAAGCGCCGAGGCGCGGAGACGCGGAGACACAAAGGAAAGCAAACAGCTACGCGAGCGGTTTAATCAGAAATCACAGTAGTCATTTGAATGCTTTCTTTGCGGCTCTGCGTCTTCATGTCTCTGCCGCTTAGTTGCGCGACTTAACGAATTAATGACAAATGAGAAATGGCGAATTCAATTTAGAAGTGCAACGTCCGAAGCGCCAACGGCGCGAACTGCAATAGCCAGGGGCAAGTGCTGAGCTTAGCGAAGCACGTCGCCCCTGGAACAGTAAGAAAAGTTAGAGAAGCACTGAAAGTGCGCAATATATTCTAGGGCTGAGACGTTATGCCGCTCTTTCAGAGCTCGGACATCATTTGCTTCCCGTTCCAGGGGCGGCGCGCCTTCGCTGCGCTCAGCGCTTGCCCCTGGCTATTACAGTCCCGCGCCTTTGGCGCTCAAGAAGCAGACGATTCCACAACTTCAACTCGTTGCACTTCCAATCTGAATTCGCGAAGGGAAAATGGAACGAGACCTGACTGACACTTGAGACTTACATCGCTAGCCCGCCATCAACCTGAATTACTTGCCCGGTGATATAGCGCGCGTCATCTGAGAGCAAAAAGCACGCGATGCGTGCAACTTCATCCGCTTCCGCAAAGCGACCGAGGGGAATCTGTTCGATGATCTTCGCTTGATACGATTCGTCCAGCGCGCCTGCCATATCCGTCGCCACCATTCCCAGCGCGAGAGCGTTTACCGTGACTCTTCTGCTCGCAACTTCCTTCGCCAGCGCCTTGGTTAAACCCACCATTCCCGCTTTCGAAGCCGAGTAGTTTGACTGTCCCGGCATCCCGACCCTTCCGCTAATGGAGGAGATGTTGAGTACGGAGCCACTGCCGTCTTGTCGCAGCATGACGCGCAAAGCAGCCTTGGCGAAATTCCAGGCGCCTTTGAGATTGGTGTCAATCACTTCATCCCAATCGGCTTCCTTCATTCGCAAAATCAGATTGTCGCGCGTAATGCCGGCGTTGTTGACGAGGAAATCGATGCGGCCAAAAGTATCTTTAACCTGCTTCACCATTTCGGCGGCGGCTTCGGTGTTCGCGACATTGCATTGAGTGGCTAACGCCCGCACACCCAGGGCTTCAATTTCTTTTGTGAGCGACTCCGCTGCCTCCGCGCTCTTAGCATAATTGAACGCGACATCGGCGCCGTGGCGAGCAAGCTCCAGGGCAATAGCGCGCCCGATGCCGCGCGTGGCACCAGTGACGATTGCGACCCGGCCAGAGAAGGGTTTTTGATTAGACATGTTTCGCAAGGCTATGGGGGTAACAGGGGAACGGGGAAAAGGGGAACGGGTACTGTTCCCCTCTTCCCCTATTCCCCTCTTCCCCTATTAATTAGATATTCCCTAAACTCCGGTGCGAGCTCTTCGTGCTTCAATCCAAATTCAACTGTAGCAATCAAGAATCCTAGTTTGTCACCCGCGTCGTAACGAGTGCCTTTGAACCGCACGGCATAGAAAGGCCGCTGCTTCAGCAGCGCCCGCATTGCATCGGTGATTTGAATCTCACCAATGGCGCCTGGTTGAGTCTTTTCCAGCTCCGCAAAAATGTCCGGAGTCAGAATGTAGCGCCCGATAATAGCCAGGTTCGACGGCGCCGCGGCGGCCGGTGGTTTCTCAACCATGTCGCGAATCTTATAAACGCCCGGTTCGACTTCCTCCCCATCCACAACGCCAAAGCGCGAGATGGCTTCACCTTCAACTTCAAAAACCGCAACAACGGGCGCGTCATATTTCTCGTAGACATCGAGTAGTTGTTTCAATGCCGGAGTGGGGGCATCAATGATGTCGTCGCTCAATAGCACAGCGAATGGTTCGTTGCCAACACTGTCTTTGGCTTGCAGCACGGCGTGCCCCAGGCCCAGTGCTTCGCGCTGCCGCACATAACTGATGCGGGCCATCTCAGAAATGGCGCGCATTTCTTTCAGCAGCTCGCTCTTCCCTCTTTCTTCGAGCAGTCGCTCGAGTTCGAAGGAAACGTCGAAATGATCTTCGATCGTAGTCTTGCCGCGGCCGGTCACGATCACAATCGATTCGATTCCGGAAGCGACCGCTTCTTCGATTACGTACTGAATAAGTGGCTTGTCAACGAGTGGCAACATCTCTTTGGGAGATGATTTGGTTGCCGGCAGGAAGCGAGTTCCTAAACCCGCAGCAGGAAACACCGCTTTACGAACTTTTTGTGGCATACGTTCAATCACACTGGAGATTAGGACCCGTTAGCTAGACAGATAAAAACTCGGGACACGCGAATTGCTAATAGCTACGGCATTGCAACCACTAAGTCACACAAAACGACACGAAACGATTTGTGTGATTTCGTGTGTCTTCGGTTTGTTTTCTTTATGATCCCACTAAGAATAATCTTTCGCAGAAAGCACAAGCTGGCTTAATTAGGTAGTGATGCAGTTTGACAATCCGCTAACGGACCCATGAAGTCAGAACCACCAGGCGGTAGCCGGTGGGCCGACACGCTACTATTCAAGCCTTGCGTTAGAATCGAAACTATTAATGTTGAACTCACGACGATGCGAGGCATTAGTGCCATTCTGTCAGCCCACCGGCTACCGCCGGGTGGTAATGACCTCATAGGTCCGAATTAGACCCTATCCAAAGATCGTCAATCGATCACTCCCAACTGCATCAGTACCTCTTAATTAGGCGTTCTTGACAGTCGTGACCGCCTCGGCTAGCGTCAGTTTCTTGCAAGTTTGAAAGAGATTCTCTCTTACCATATTTCAAGAGATTACAACAAATGCTTGATCCGCCAACGTAAGTCAGATTGGGTCATTGAATCATCGGGTCATTGAATCATTGAATCATCGGGAATGACACTCGGAAGTGATTTCAATGACCCGATGATTAAATGCCTCAATGTTTCAATACCTGAGAGCCACCATGAAAACTCTAATCTCCAGCGCCCTGGTTTTGATCTTCGCTTGCTCGCAAGTCGCAGCCCAAGTCAACCGCGACAAGCTGTTTGATTTTCGCACTGAAACCCGAAATAACCCGCCGCGCATCACAGCCGCCGCTAATAAGAGAATTCTGAGCGCCGTTTTTCCGAAATACTTAAGCGACGCTCGCTATTGTAAAGAAGATGTCGACACTACTGGTGCGAACGACTATCTCGCCGCCATGAGGAAGGCCGGGCAAATTGTCCCTTCCGTACTCGATCTCGCAACCGGATCATTCACAGTCGCCGGTGAGGAGCAGGTCGCTTACGTCATTTCTGTTGGTGAATGTAACGCTTCGCACGCCGACAACTTTGGCTCGAAGCGGCTGGCTATTTTTGCCGGCAATAGGCTGGTACTAAACGCCGACCTCGACTTCAAAAGCGGCATCCTTAAGAAGACTGATCTCGATGCGAATGGGCTTAACGAATTATTACTGCTCGGCGGCGACATGAATCAGGGCATCCTCATCGAGACGGCCGCACTCGTAACAGTGCGGAACCGGAAGGTGGTAGTCGTGCAGGATTTCAAAAAAGTATTCGAGGACTCCTGTGCTTCGCTGATACCGGGCAGCGGGATTGATGCTTCAGTAATTTTTCTGGGCCCGGCGCGCAGCGGGCAGATGCCGGCCTTGCAGGTTGAGAACTACCGCGCCGGCTGTGGACGCACTAAACGCTGGAGATTTAAGTCGAAGGGCATTATGGAGTTTTAATCTTACTTATCTTTGAGGTTCCTGGCGCGCGATTAGCATTCAATGCTGACCCAGAAAAGATTACTTGAGAAAGATGCCATCGCGCCGTCAGCTGCAAGGCTTTG
>JBAPXA010000019.1:0-41344 GCA_049283975.1 Pyrinomonadaceae bacterium
GGTGTAGGTGCCACCAAAATTATTGGGATTGCTATCACTGATACTGACACCACGTAACCTGCCGCCAAACTTGAGAGCATGGTTTCCTCGTTGCCAGGCAAGAAAGTTTCCTAGTTCCCAACTCGTATTCGTCGTTAACACCTCGCCGACTTGTGAGCCACCACTGATGAAAGCCCCGCTCACGTTCAGAGTCGGAACGGTGTTGTTGCCGAATAGTTCGTTGCGATTGCGAGTGAACTGAAACCGCGTCTCATTGATCATTGAAGCATTCAAGACGGCCGTTTCAGTTACCTGGAAGTTGTGTTGGGTTGAAGCCGTGTCGTAAGCACGCTCGGGGAGCGAAAAGCCGGAGACACCACTGTTCTGGTTGCGAGTACGGTTAAAACTGTAGCGCGCCACGAGAGTGTTGTTGCTGTTGAGCTGGTAATCGAGGCGCGGACTGAAGGTGAGATTGCGCCTGGGCGTCACCACACCAAAACCAAATTCGACTGGATTCAGGTTCGGGTCGAGCATGGTTCCCCTGACGAGTTCGTTGTCGTCAGTTTCGCGACGTTGAAAATCTACGAAGAAAGAAGCTTTCTTAGCGACAATTGGTCCGCCGAGATTTCCGCCGTATTGGCGCACTTGATAAGGGGTGCGGCTTGAAGCAAAAGGATTACGTGAATTCAAGCTCTCGTCTTCGAAGTTGAAAAACATACTGCCACGCATCTTGTCGGTGCCTGGTCTTGTCAGGATGTCGATGCGGCCTGAAGGCTGATCATTCTCAGCGGCAAACGGATTCTGATTGATGCGGATTTCACGAATCGAATCCTTGGGTGGCAAACGTCCCCCAGAGAAACCATCGATAAAGATTTGGCCACCGTTCGGACCGACCGACGGTCCCGCTAAAGCCTGGAGGGCTGCTGCCAACTCGTCCGGATCGTCCGGGAGGGCATCGAGATCCTTCCCTGTAATCAGGGTCTGATTAGCGTTATTGGTCGACTCCGTACTCAGCGGGGTCTCGGCGGCAACGGTGACGTTCTGCTCTTCAATAGTCACCTTGAGAGTGACGTCCAACGTTTGTCTCTGACCGGCTGCCAAATCCACCTCAGCTTCATCCGACGGCGCAAAGCCCGGGGCCGACACGATGACGACGTACTTTCCGGGCGCGAGTGCGGCGACTGTGTAGACGCCTTCTCCGTTGGTTACCGTAGTCTTGGCAGTGCCGCTCGGATCAATGATCGTTACCGTGGCGCCAACAATTGATGCCCCTAGTTCGTCCTTGATGGTGCCACGCAAAGTGCCACGGGCCTGTTGAGCTAGAACGAAAGCCGCCGTTAGGACAACGATCACTCCGATGCCCATGCTCTGTCGCAAAAATTGCTTTAGTTTATTCATGACCACAATTAGTTTTCCTGTTCTTCCTAACAATCAAACCTCAGCCGGCACCTGAATTAGCCGGCGGAGGTAAGCAAGATCTTAAGGCGAAAATACCTATGGCAAGCCGATGCCAAACTGAATGCCGCTGTTTCCCAAACCTGCCGACGGGTTTGGCGCTGCTCCACCTGCGGGTTGCGGCTGACGTGCGGCAAGCATCGCCAGGAACTGTTCGGCTCCCGTTAGCAAGCTGATTGCCGTCAAACGTGTCGGGTCAGCACCCTTCGTACTCGAGACGATAATCATTTCACCCGCCTTAACGTCTGCCAGCGCGATGGTAGGTAACCGCTCGAGGATGTCCTGGATATTGAAACCGCCGCCTCTGCCGGGGCCGCCACCTGGAGATCCACCACTTGGTGGTGGCCCGCCTTGTGATGCGCCTGCCGGCGCTTGACCGCCCCTGGGATTGCCCCCCGCCGGGCGACCCATCATCATCATTCCGCCACCCATCTCACTGGGAAAGCGTCGCAGGACTGCATCCTGCTTGACGACAATCGTGAGCGGCTGTTTCTTTTCCGCGTCGGTAATTCTGACTTCGCCAGTAGCGGCATCGACGGCAGTCACTGTTCCGGCAACTGTCTTGAAGGCGCCCGTCACTACTTTCTCCGGGGTAAACCGCGTTCCGTCCGGGGCGCGCTCTCCCAAGGCGCGCAACTGATCGCCTACTTGAAGTTCTGCAAACGTGCTGCTCTTGGCGTCGCCAAACTTGATCGAGTCTGGTGCATAGCGACGCAGCTCGACCTTGTCGCTTATGGGAATTATCACCGACTGCATGCCAGCCATTGAACGACTGGAAATAGTGATCTCTTTGGTAGCGGGATTGAGAGCTGAGACCACTCCGAGGATGCCGCGACGACGCCATTCAGCGCGGTCCGCGTCCTGCTTCTTCGCGATGTCGGCTTTTGTCATGACGATGACGGCACGCGTGGGCACCGACTTTTTGTCGTCAGCAACCTTACCCATTGCCATCACGCGATCGCCCTCTGCCAGATCGGCAAAGGTGATCTTCGCAGCGTTCGCGAGATTGGTTTCGCCTGGTGCGACGCGCATGAATTGCGTCGCGTCGTTGAGAGTGGCGGTAACGAGTGCGCCGGCGTCGGTCTTTACTATTAACTGTTTGCCAGTCGCATCAATCGCCTTCACTTCTCCAATCACGCGATTCGGTGTAATTCCGGGATCCCCGCCTTGTGGCGCCGCAGTTCCCGTAGCCGCAGCCTGACCCCAGGCAACAGTCATCGTGGTCAGCAAGATCAAAATCAATAATGTGCAGTTCTTTCTCATCATCTTCTTTCCCTGTGTTCTGAATGAACTAACGAAAACGTAACGCGATTTAGAAGAGCATCACTCAATGCGTCGGCACGTCTGGGTTTTGGCGGCGCGCATCTATCTCAGCCATTAGCGAGTCAAATTTATGTTGCTGTTCTGCTGTCAGAAGGGAGCGCATACGGCCCCGAGCTTTTAGACGCAACTCTTCGTAGCGCGGTCTCAATTCTCCACGGAGCGTGCGAAATTCACCGGCAGTCTCGTCGAGGACCTTCTGTATCTCTTTAGACTGTTCAGCATTGAGGTTCAGATCGTTCCGAATTCTTTCGAACATGGCCTGGCGATCACGACCGCGCGCCTCGCGGAAAGAAGCGTTGGCATTCGATCGGTAAACACCACTAATGCCTACTCCCGTGACAGCACCAAGGAGAAAAACTGCGATCAGTACCAGGCACGTTTTCAGGCGGCCATTCGATTTTTCGTTCATCTGCCGAGTTCCCTCTCATCGCTAATGATAGTGGCCAGTACTTCATCCCTTGTGAGTGGTCGTCTTTCGGCAAAGAGGAGATTATCGACGCCTGATTCGTTAGTTCCGAGGTAGGCGTCTACGCTAAACGCTGCCGGCTGCTTTTTGTTCCCCGTGAAGTAGAACGAGAGCCCCAGGCTGATCGCCGCCACAATCATCATCACCGGGATGGCACGCCTTGAGATCGACCAGAAACCCGTCCAGATTCCCGCATCCGAGATCTGCCGTTCGGCCGCAATGCGCGCCTGTATGCGCGCAAATAGGAATGGCGCTGCGGCAATCTCCCCTGCTTCCGCTTCGGAGAGGATGGTTGCTTTCGTAATGATGCGGCCGGCGCGATCCAGGGATTCGTGCGAAATTGAGGGCCTTTCCTTGATCATGTGCTTGGTTGGGAAAACTGCGGACAGTCTGGTGGAACTCGGGCTCCACTATAGAAACGGTCGTCAACCCAGAATGGTTACAACTATTTCGGAATTCAAAGGAATTTTCTTAGCAGACGTCGCACGTGGGTGCGAGCACGGAACGCGCGAATCTTGACCTTTGCTGACGACCAATCCATCAGATGCGCAATTTCGGCTACCGACAATTCCTCAACCTCAAGCAGCACCAACACAATCCGATCTTCGGCGCTAAGCAGGCGCAACAGCTTATGCGCAAGGTCTCGGTTAATTGCCACTGACTCAGCAGACGTGATTCCACTGCCTGACGTTAGCTGGCTGAGTTCCTGCCGTTCGGAATCACTGAAGTCGCTGAGACTCTGTTCACGGCTGCGACTCTGTCTTCGCAGTTCGTCGTAGCAACTGTTGAACGCTATTCTCGCTAACCAGTGTGCGAAAGAATCGACTTTGTATTGAGAAAAACCTGAGAGTCCGAAATAAGCCTTGACGAAAGTCTCCTGCACTACTTCTTCAATCTGCGGGACTTGTGGAAAAAATCTGCCCGCAATTGCTGCGATCCGCTGGCGATGGCGTGCGAAAAGCAATTCAAAGGCTTCCGCGTCCCCTTGAACCACGACAGCCACTAGATCCGCGTCACTGGTCTCTTTGTTAATCGGCTCGTGGGATGGCTCCATCTGGAGATGAGAAGGCGACGACAGGATTGGGAAGCCAGACTAACGATCGGGAAGCGTCTGGTAATCGCCGACACTTAGCTGGCTTTTGCTGGTTTCCAACTAATGCGGTAGCGGGCGGTGAGAGCCAGGCCCAAGCTGGTAACGATCAGCACGGAAAAAACGAGTGGCCATATGTACGGCAGCGAAGCCAGCGCGATCCAAAAAGCCGTTCCCAGTAATAGCGCTACAGTCTCTGAATTTGCCCCGGACGGAAAAAGCTTTCGTTGCAGCCAGCGTCCCGTAGCAGCATAAACGACGACTCTTCCAAAAAGCGCTGCCACGAGGATGAGGGTAAATGCCAACAGCCCGACGAGGACGTTGAGCGGAGTCGGTAGGTAATGAAGACTGAAAGGAATGCCGGCCCCGATAATCACTGCACCGACAACTCCGATGATGGCAACGCGACCCATCGTTAATTGCAGACGCGCGATCCCCCGACTGATCGTTTCGGGAATAATCGCCGTCACTACGAGTGAGATCACAAACCAGAAGAGAACGGCAAGAATTCGCAGCCCAATGTATGTCGTCGACCAGCGGGGGCTGACCATACCGGCGGGGTTGCGAATCAGATTACGTAGTTCCTGTTCGTAGCCGGCATAAAGAATGGTGCTCTTGCCGGGGCTGCGATTCGGAACGGCGTCGTCATGACGATAAGTGCCCCCCACAACCATCACATCACCGCCAATGCTCGCTCCCTTTAGCTGGATTACCGAACCTCCGATTGCCGCGACGTCTCCATCAACTCTGCCGGCAACAATCACATCTCCACCCAAAGAAATCGCGCCATCCTTCACTGTGCCCGCAACTCTGACCGAACGGCCCACGCCGTAGGCCATGGTGTCGCTGACGCCTTCAACGACGTAAGTTGCTTCGCTCACCGCAGTCACGGTTGCCGGCGTTTGTGCATAGATGGCCATTACGGCGACAAACACCCAGACGAACAGCAGGCTTGTGCGCGCCACTACGCGCAGGAAAACTTGATCGGGCCTTGCCTGAGGCAACAATAAGTCTGCTGTTGTAGTGATCGTCATACCAATAAACGCCCTCTATTCGGAAAGGCGCATCTGGCCGCGGCGATGATAACTAATAATTAGGTGAGAGAGTGATGCGACCGCAAACAGAAGCAGCCCCACCACTGCAAGATTCTTTAGTGGAGACTCTGGAAGAAACATTCGTACGACCACGCGCGAAATGATCGTCACACCTACTAGCGCATCGTGCGAAGTTGTCCAAAGCAAGCTTAGAACACCCAGCACTTTGTTTAGCAGTAAACCCGCGCTCAGCAGCAACGAAGTACCGGCGGTGGCACCGAGCAGTACAAAGGCCAAAAGGCCCAATCCGAGGCAAACCAACAGCGCGCGCCGGCGCTCCCCCCCGGTACGCACGCCGCGCATGTCACTCTCCGCACGCGCCGACACGATACGGGCAAAATCTTTGGGGATGAAAAGCTCTTTAGGGGTAGCCAGAGCAGAATCAAGCTCACAGAGAAATTGACGTTGCGCGTTTAGCTCAGCGCGGCACGGTTGGCAAGCCTCAAGGTGAGCTTCGAAATGATTAGTGGCCGCGAAGTCGAGTTGGCCATCGAGATAGCTCCCGACACGACTCGAAATATCTTCACCCTTACAAATGTGTTTGCTGATGTCCATGTGCGGGTAATAGCGTCGTTACATTCCTGTGATGCCGCGTTCGACAAATTGCTGCCGCATCAGCTCGCGAGCGCGAAACAAACGGTTCTTCACAGTTCCCAGGGGCAAGCCAGTCACTTCAACAATCTCTTCGTAAGTCAGATCCTGCGAGTGACGCAAGGAAATCAACTCACGATACGCCGCCGGTAGCGAGCGAACCACAAACTCGATTTCCAATCTGCGTTCGCGGCGTTCACTCTCCTGTTCCGGACTGAGGTTGCCGCTCTCAATTGGCAACTCGTATTGGTCGCCTTCCAACCCGCCGAGGAGTGAGCGCTCGCGTCCGGCATTGCGGCGCAGATGATCCACCGCACAGTTGTGCGCGATCTTATAAATCCACGTTGAGAACTTAAACTCGGCGCGGTAGCGAGAGAGTGACCCATAGACTTTGATAAAAATCTCCTGCGTCAGATCCAGGGCCGCCTCGTAGTCGCCGACCATGCGATAGACATAAGAAGAAATGGGACGCTGGTAGCGGCGCACCAACTCCTCAAAACTTCCTTCAGCACCAGTGGCGGCAGTGGCCACGAGCTCGCGGTCGGTGACCGCGCCAAATTCCTTCCAAAGTGCAGGGGATGCAGTCGTGCTCATGATGCTCAGTTTTTACGAGTGCGAAAACGGAAATGTTTCACACGGCCTTCGGCCCGATAAGTCGCAGTCTCAGGTCTCAGGTCTCAGGTCTCAAGTTTCAGGTTTCAGGTTTCAGGTTCGGGATTCGGGTTAACGCCTGAAATCGTAGGTATCGCCGTATAGCTGAATAGTTGCCCAAAATGAGCTCAGGATGCACAAAATGAGCACAAAACTCCGGACACGGTCCACGAGCGCGAAACCTGAGACCTGAAACCTGAAACTTGAAACTTGAGGCTTGTGACTTTCTTAGGCCCAGGACAACGTCGCCAGGCCGGCTGGGGCGGCGATCGCGTCAAAATCAAGCCCGCTCCCCGGCAGGCGCAAGCCCAGGTCTTCGGCGTCGAGCGGACGCAAATCGCCGCCGATCGTCTCATTGATGATCTCGTTGGCGCGGGCTTTGTCGAAACCGTCACCGGTAACTAAATACCTTGAGAGCGGCTGATCAAATTCCGACTCGGTCGCCCGACGGTCGCGATAGAAAAGCAGCAGCCGATAGAGCTCATCTTCACGTTCATCGGGATCGCAATCAATGCTGCGGAAAATGAGCGGCTGCTTGTCGCGAAAAACAATCGCAGTAAAACCCTTAGCCGTCGAACTGAGCAGCAATGAATCACCGGTAAATCCGTTGCGGGTCAGCCATTGCGACTCGCCGATGTGACGCGGCAATACCAACCCCGCGCGCCAGCCCAACATGCCGAAGAGATGCTCATACTCAGCGAGGACGGCAAGACGTGTGGCAACAGCCAAATACCGATCTCGTCCCTGCGAATCCTTAGCCAGGCATTCACGCGAGATCGAGAGATCGTCAAGGGGTACGCCAAAGCCCCGATCCATTTTCCACCGCAAGACCTCTTCTAATTCGCTACCACTTCCACTGTTGGATTCGAGCGTGAGAATCAGCGTACGCGCGGTCGCTTCCGGAAGACTTACCGACCAGCGCTTCTGTTTTGACAGACCCGCACTGGTGACTAGCTCTCGAAGCGCCGCCGCCAACTCCGTGTGATCTTCAATATTTAATTCTTCGAAGCTCGGTGTAAGTAACGACTCGGGTAACTTTACCGTGGCCGCACGGCGTAAGCTGCCAGCCTTTCCCCGCCGTTCCAGCTCGACGACTGAGGCAAGACCTCTTTCGAGGCCGAGGGCGGTCGCGGGATACCAGGGATGGAGGAGTTTGGAAAGCATATAAAGCTGTGGTCTTTGGTCTTCGGTCTTCGGACTTTGGTCTTGGTACTTAGTTCTTAATATTTGCTGCCTCGTCTTGGTACTTGGTGCTAGGTACTTTCTGATCTTGCTGCCAGTCTTCGAAAGTTGCAGCGAACCGATGTAGAAGTATGAACGAAGTTCAAAGTACAAAGCTCAATCAAAATTCAAAGACCCAAGACCAAAAGCCCAAGACCGTTGCTACCATTCAGAATACGGTGTTCCCTCCGACGACACGTCGGACGAGGCGCTTCGCACGTTGATGACTCCTGATTCACCCGAAGTTGAATTTGGATCCTCACCAGTCTCAACCGTCCAATCCTTTGCTCCCGTAATTGGATCAACCGGCAACTCGCGCATGTAGTGTTCGGTAATCAGATCTTCTAGCGATTGCGGGAGCTTTCCTTTATCCGAAGCGTATTGATCGATCAACTTGCGCATACTGAAAAGATCTTCTCGCAAAACTGCTTCTCGTGCCGCCATGATCGTGCGTTGGTACTGCGGCAAAGCAATAGCCGCAAGAATGATCACAATCGTGATCACGATCATGAGCTCAAGAAGAGTAAAGCCAACCGAGAGCTTGAGACATCGGGACGAGGGGATACGGAGACGCGGGGACGCGGGGACGCGGCGACGCGGCGACGCGGCGACGCAGAGAGGATCAGCCACGGGGAAACGAGCTTCCTCCCCGGGTCTCCCCTTCTCCCCTTCTCCCTGTCTCTGCCCTTCACCAGTCACTGTACTTCTCCCCATTGAGTGCCGTTTCCTTTGACTTTGAGCGCACATCAAAAACGTTTTCCCCGCCCCACGAGCCTGCATCGGAGGCATCGTAACAGGATCGCAGATCCCACTCCGCTTTGCCGGTAATTGGGTCTATCGGAATCGCACGCAGGTAAACTTTTTTCTTGGTTGAGAGTTCTGCGCTCCCTACTTCGGTAGCGTTTACGCCCTGAACACCCCGGCCGCCGAGGCTGCCGCCCCGCGGAATCACATTCACACCGCTCACCAGAGTTTCCAGGTCGGGCGGATATCGATCCGGATTATCGACGCCGAATATTGTGGCATCACTGATTACAACACGGCTGCGGGGATCAATAGGTGCTTGGGGTTGTGGGGACGGCGGCCTTACTGCTCCTTCCAACCCAGTAGTCGGCATCCCCACGGTGTCACGATGAAACTCGTCGATGGCGATGCGCATCTGTCGCAGCGCGTCGCGTAGCTGCTGCTCTTTCTGACGCTTAACGGAAATCTGCATCAGCGGTATCACACCGAGCGTGAGAATCGTCATGACGGTAATCGTCATGACTAACTCGATTAGGGTGAAGCCACGCGCCGACGCCAAAGCAATGCGGCGACCAGGAACCTTAACTCCAGTCACCGTGTCGCCGCGTCTTTGCGATGCCGCGTTTTGCTGTCTGCCGTCAAGCGCCATTTACTACTTCACTGGTCCGCGCGCTGGCATAAACTCAACTGGAATGTCGCGCGCATCCGGGGTAATCAGCCGCAAACTTTCAGTGTCAAAACCGAAAGCCGGATCGCCTGCGGCAATTGCTTCAATTTGGATTAGAACCAAAGAACCACCCCCGCGGAGCGGTGTAGTGCCATTGAAGGTGGAGAGCGACAACATATAAATACCCCTGGGATCGACCGACTGCGACAAGCTTGCGGTATGGCCTGGTGGCAGCAGCGTTCCGGGATTAATCGCTGTGACCTTCACCACTTTAGGATCAAACCGCAGCATTAACATCGCGAGGCCTACAGGCGTATCCGTCTTCAACTCGATAGCCATCGTTCGTTTCTCGCCAGCCTTGAACGGCGCGATTCCGCCCGTCAAATTCATTTGGGCCCTTGGCGAGGCGTTGCGAGCAAGAATGGTTGATGTTTCGATCGGCTTCGGCGCACCGGCGAAAGCTGCGTTTTGAGCGCCACCGCTAATGCCGGTGTTGACAAGCGCAAGTTGTTCAGCCGAACGATCACTTACGAGTGACTTCGGCGCCGGTACATAGGCCGGAAGCTCGTCGCCTAAATGCTTAACTTCGCTGACCTGTGCTTTCGCAGCCTGTGTGTTCGCGGCTGCGCTGGCTTGGGCCGGCGTTGTTAACGACGGATTCTGAGCCATTGTCGTCGAGGCTGCATTCCCCGCCGCAGTGTTGTTAACCGGTGCTTTCTGTTTCGCGACTTCGCCGGCTGCCGGACTGAATGGCGCGGGCTCAACATCCGGAAGGTTGACCACGGAATTGCGCGGCAATTTCCGAGCAGCGGCCAACTGATCTTCGCGATCAGACTCGATGATCATCGCTTCGAGCGAACCGGTGGTCGGCGACTGCAAGGTTCCGCTAGGTCGCATCTCTTCGTCACGCGGCGTCACGGTGGGTGCGCGCAGCACGCGAGGCGTCACAGTAATGACCACATCTATCTGGCGATCGTCGCGCGTTGGTGATGTAAACAATCGGCCAAGCACGGGAATCAAGCCGAGCAGCGGCAGGCCCTTTCGGCCAGTCGCTTGAACAGTCGAAGCAATGCTGGCTAGCATCATCGTACGATTGTTCTGTACGCGCGCCGTCCCGGTGATGTTACGTTCAGTAAAGGTCGGCGTTAACGTGCTGGCGCCGAGGACATCCTTCGACTCGATGAACATCTTCACTTGAACGTCGAGGTTTGGAAACACCTGCGGAGTAAATTTTAGAGTCAATCCCGTTGGTTCATAGTTGATCACTGGGAAGCCACCGGTGGGGAAATTTGTTCCCTGCGCCGGTTGGCCGGTTTGAATGCCGAAAGGATATGTCTGCGCCGTTTGCACGGGAACGCGCTGTCCGATGCGAGCCGTCGACTCCTCACCATTGAAAGCGTGAACCTGAGTGGAGGCGATTAATCTCGTGTTGCCCTTGCTTTGAAAGGCGGTGAGTACGGATGACGGGATGACTAGCGCCGCTGCCAGAGCACTTGGCACGCCGCCAACGATCGGTGCCACGTTCACACCATTATTGGCGCCATTAACTGTGGCATTTCCGGTTAACAACGAGAAGCCCGGCGAACCGCCAATATTGAAGCCATTAGCTGAGCCGATCTGATTACCAAACTGCAAGAAATCAGTTCGAGACACCTCATAAATGTTCACGTCCATGACGACCTCGGCGCGATCCTTATCAATGCTCGCCAGCAAGTCGCCTATCAACCGCACATTCTCAGCGGTGTCGCGCACAGTCAAACTGTTGGTGGCATCGTCCGGCACCACGATCGTTTGCGGCCGCCCCACCGATGGCGGAATCGCCTGCTGGATCAGCTGGCGCGCATCGCTCGGCTTCATATTCGAGAGGAAGAAAGTCCGCAGCACGAGTTGCTGATACTGCGGCCGGCGTGTCTGATCCGCGACCAGGATTGTGCGGCGGCTCAACTTCTGAAAAAACAAACCTTCCTGAAGAAAGATGTAGTCGAGAGCTTGTGCGGTGGTGACGTCACGCAGATTGATGTCGATGGTGCGCGGCTGCGCAAACGACTGCCGATCGAAAACCACGTTGAGTTGCAGTTGCTCGGCCAGGCTGCGGACAAACGCCTTTAGATCGCCGTTGTAGGTGATCACGCGTAGTTGTTCAGCGCGAGCAGGTGGCAAGCTCGCCGCGTCCTGCACTTGTCCACTTGCGGGTACGGCAACACCTTCGCCGTTTTCACTATTCGAGGCGCTGCCGTTACTGGGGCGACTGGTCCCGTCCTTGATGCTTTGCAGCCGCAGCATGCGATCCATTTCAGACACAGCGAGCTCATTCACTGAATCGTAACCATAGGCCTGCCGGAAGGCGTTATAAGCTCCGACGAAATCGCGCTGCTCCGCGAGGGCTCGTCCCTGCTGCATAAACGACTGCGAAGCGTTAAATGCTGCCCGGCGGAAATGGAGTTGATACTCCATATTGGAAGGGTCGGCAGCGACGGCAAGGGTAAACTCCTGCGCAGCCTTCTCCCACTGCTGAGAATTCTCATATTGCATCCCGCGTTTGAAGTTTTTGTCGCCCTTCTTTGCCATGGCCGTGATAGGCAAGCTCAACAAGCAAAAAGTGAGCAGCAGCGAAACGCACATCTGGGTTTTTGTTTTAATTCTCATTGAAGTTCTCTCTTGGGCTGAAGGTGAAGCTCCGTCGGACTCAAGTCCGGAGTAATAATGCCGTCAGGGAACCTAAGATGCAACCGTAAAGCCCGTTTGTTTACACGCGATATCGGGATTTTAGTTCCCGGGACTCTCGTCTGGGTGTCAGGTGTCGGATGTCGGAGTGTCGGATTTACGCTTCGGCAACGGGTTTCAGGTTCGGGACAGTTGCCATATCCCGTACCTCATCTTCCATATCTTAGTTCAAATTTCCCCGTTACAGCGATTATTTTTGCCGTTTCTTTGGTCTAAGGAGCTGGGTTATAGGGAACCCCCGAAACGAACCGCCCAGATGATAAATCAGAAATGAAAAATGAGAAATGGAAAATGCCTCAAATCCCGGCTCTCGGCACCAGAAATCTACTTCGAGGCGCCCACTTCCTCAACAAACGTCACCCGGTTTATCTCATGGAGCGTCGAGATTCCGGCGAATACCTTCCTTAAGGCCGACTCTCGCAGGCTTGTAAGTCCCTCGGCCACAGCAGCCCGACGCACTTCTGAACCGGGACGCCGTTCAACAATCATCTCGCGAATATTGTCTGACAGATCAAGGAGTTCGTGAATCGCGGTCCGGCCACGATAGCCGGTGTGATTACAAGCATCGCAGCCTACGTTTGCATAGAAGGTTGTACTACGATGCTCATCGATCCTGAGACCCGACTCTTCGAGTTCCAAATCAGATGCGTGAAAGGGACGCTTACAATAAGGACAGAGCATACGAATCAAACGCTGAGCCAGCACGCAGTTCAATGAGGAGACGAAGTTGTAAGGCTCCACACCCATGTTGAGGAAACGCCCGATCACGTCAATGACGTTGTTCGCGTGCACCGTGGTAAAGACCAGGTGGCCGGTCAACGCCGATTGAAT
Source organism: Pyrinomonadaceae bacterium (assembly GCA_049283975.1). Lineage (GTDB taxonomy): Bacteria > Acidobacteriota > Blastocatellia > Pyrinomonadales > Pyrinomonadaceae > PSRF01. Next base: position 12,837 of record JBAPXA010000019.1, read on the forward strand.
TGCGATCTGCGCAGTTTCCGTGTCGCGAATTTCACCGACCATGATCTTGTCAGGGTCGTGACGCAGAATGGAACGCAGCCCGCGATCAAAAGTCAGTCCCTTTTTCTCGTTGACCGGGATCTGAGTGATGCCGTGCAGTTGATACTCAACCGGGTCCTCAATGGTGACGATCTTATCTTCTTCGTTGCGAATCTCGTTGAGTGCGGCGTAAAGCGTAGTTGTCTTACCAGAGCCGGTCGGACCGGTTACGAGGACCATGCCATAAGGCTCGGCAATGTAATGACGAAACTTGCGCAGGTCTTCTTCGGCGAAGCCCACCACATCCAGATTCAGATTCTTAAACTCTTCGTTGATTTGTTCTTTATCGAGGATACGAATCACGGCATCTTCGCCATGAATCGTTGGCATGATCGAAACGCGAAAGTCTACGTTTCGTCCTTTGTAACGCACGCGGAAGCGGCCATCCTGCGGAACCCGGCGTTCGGCAATATCCAACTCCGACATAACCTTGATACGCGAAATCAGTGTCTGGTGATAGGCGAGATCGATAGGATCGACTTTGGCGTAGAGCGCGCCGTCGATGCGGTATTTGACCTGCACTTCCGTATCGCGCGTCTCGATGTGAATGTCCGAGGCGCGCGATTCCATCGCGTTATAGATAATCGTGTCGACGAGTTTTATAATCGGCGACATCTCAGAATCGGTGGCGAGCCGATCCAGATCCAGTACCTCTTCACCAGTTTCTGTTTCTCTCACAAGAGAGATGCGAAATCCCGATGCCGCTTCCTGCAAAACCCGCTGGGTAGCGTCGCCGCGACGTAGGATCACCTCGATGGCTCCGGCCGTCGCTACGTGCGGAACGATCCGAGAATGCAGGGCGCTAGAAAGTTCATCCAGGCGCTCGAGGTCCGATGGATCGGCCATCGCGAGGTGCAAACCACGCGCGTCCTTCTTTAGAGGGAGGAATTGATGGCGCACCATGAGATCAACCGGGATCTCATTAAATAAAGTGTAGTCAACCGGAGATTCGCCTTCGGTGGGGAGCAATTCGACAAACGGGAGTCGATAACGGCGCGCGAGTTCTTTGGCGGCCCGCACTTCAGGTGGCTGATGCTCACCATCAGCGCCAAGCGACCCAACGCCAACCACCGCTGCCGGGTTATTACTCGCGTCGTCTTTAGTAATCTGCTTCATCTGCCTAAGTCTCAAATCTCAAGTCTCAAGTCACATGTGGGGTTTCGGGTTTCGGGTTTCGGGTTCGGTGTCGGATGCCTTCTGCCGTCTGCTCCTGCCTCGTGCCTTCTGCCGTTACCGTGCGCCGGTCACGCCAGCGCCGCTGGAAATCGATTGAATAATCGGCAAGTAGATAGCGAGTAGGATTGTGACCACTACGCCGCCCATCACCACCAGAATCGCAGGCTCAAGTGTGGTCGTCAACTGCTCGAGCCGGACCTCAGATTCGGCATCGTAGAACACTGCTACTTCGTCGAGCATCTCTCGCAAACTGCCCGAGCGTTCTCCGATTCCGATCATGTCGATAGCCAGCAATGGCATCCAGCCCGCCGCCTCCAGACTCTCCGTAAACGAGCGTCCTTCTCTAATCATCGGCAGAATCGCTGCGCTACGTCGCCGCAACTCGCGATTCGTAATTGACTCAGCGGCGATTTCCCACGATTCGACAAGGGTAATGCCGCCCGCCAGTAGTGTCGCGAGTGAACGCGTGGCCTGCGCCACGGACAACTGAATCGCGAGACTACCCGCTAATGGAATTTTGAGAATCAAGCCATCTATGGTCAGACGACCGTTGGGCGTTCGCGACCACAGGAAAAGAATGACCGCTCCAACGACCAGTAACGGTCCAAACCAAATAACATTTCCCGAAAGCCAGTGCGATAGACCGATGACGATCTGAGTAACTGTTGGTAGCTCATTTCCAAAGTTGGCAAATAATTCCGACATGCGTGGCACAACGTAGACCGTTAGAAATGTAACCATGCAGAGCGAGGCGAAGAGCAGGAACATCGGATAGGCAAGCGCACCGCGGATCTTACGTCGCAACGCGACGTTGCGTCGCATGTAAGTAACGTAGCGTCCGAGCACTTCATCAAGTGCACCTGAACGCTCGCCGGCTAGAATTGAGGCCGTGTAGATGCGCGGAAACAGACTGCCCTGCGCTGCAAATGCCTGGGACAACGCCGCGCCGCCCCGAATCTGTTCTTCAACATCGCCGAGTACGGCGCGGAGGCGAGCCGAAGCCGCGCGCTTACGCAGCATCGTGATAGCTTGCAAGATGGGAATACCGGCACGGAACAGGGCCGCGAGTTGTTGATTGAAAAGCAGGAAGTCGTTTGGCTTAACGCGCGCGTGTGCGCCGCGACCACCGAGCCGCGTTAAGGTCGTGACTCCGCTGGTACGCGGCGGGGTTACATTGAAAACACGAAAACCTTCACGCTCAAGCCGCGCGCGCGCTTCATGAATGCCGGGCGCATCAACTGTGCGCGTTACCACCTCGCCCGCAGGCGTCCCCAAACGAACAATGAACTCAGCCATACTTAAAGGAAACCAACTCTGATTGTGGGAATACCCCTTGAAAGAAGCGAAAGTATAGCACGCGCCAACTCGGCCTCAGGAACCCCAGCCCCGCCTGGACTTGCACGCCCCACATGGCTGGAAGTTGCAAGGCTGTTGGCTGCAAGTAGGGCTTGCGACTGGAGCCGGCCCGGACACCCTCGTTGCGCTTCTGTGAGTTACTTCTTGCGCGGCTGCATGCGCTGGCCTACAATGCGGTCGTCCCAAATTGAAATCGGAATAGCGCGCGATCGGTCTCCCACGCAAGCCGTTTCTAGCGGTCCCTTACAAAAGAAAAAGAGTTTCCCTGGGCATCACCGGTTCTCTGGAACGCATCTGTGTTAGCAGCCCTTTCGACCGTACGATCGTTCCAGACTCTGAAGCAGACAAGCGGGGGTCAAATGTACTTACCGGCTAAATTCGCTGTCAGGATAGCCTTCCTGTCATGTTGCGTTCTGGCTTGCACCAGCGCCACTATTCACGCCCAGGAAACCGCCCAACCGAAGCCAACTGTCGAACCAACAAGCACTCCTGCCGAAGCCAAACCTGACGACCAACGTAAAAGGGGCACGGATCTCGATGGTCCGGTGATCGTCAACACCGACTTGATCACGCTGACTGTAACCGTTACCGACACCTACGGACGATACGTTTCCGGCTTAACCAAAAACGCATTTACCCTCCTCGATCAAAAAACACCACAGGAAATTACTTTTTTCAGTGATGATGATTCCCCGGTTTCCGTGGGGGTGATTTTCGACGTGTCGGGTTCGATGAGCGGCGAAAAAGTAAAAAAAGCTCGCGAAGCGCTTTCGAAGTTTATTCAAACCAGTCACAACGCGGATGAGTATTTTCTGATTGGCTTTAACTCGCGCGCTCAACTCCTGCTAGACAAGACTCGCGACGGCAACGCTGTGCTCGACAAGCTGATGTTCGTGGAGACGAAAAACAACACGGCGCTTTATGACGCTTGTTATCTTGGTGTCGAGAAAGTGCAACGCGGCGCTCATCCGAAAAGGGCCTTGTTGTTGATTAGTGATGGTCAGGACAACAACTCGCGTTACACCTTTAATGAACTGAGACGGCTGCTGAAAGAATCCGATGTGGTGCTTTATGGGATCGGCATTCTGAGCGGTGCTGACGCCGGCAACCAGCTTGGTATGGAAGGGCAAGCGACCCTGGACGAGTTAGCTAATGTTTCTGGGGGCAAAGCCTTCTTCCCGCGCTCCGCGGTGGAAATGGACGACATCTTCGAACAAATTGCTCTCGAACTTCGCCATCAATACTCGATCGGCTATCGGCCTAACAACTTCGTGAACGACGGCAAGTGGCACAAGATCAAGGTCAAGGTTACGCCGCCTCGCGGTCTGCCTAAATTGTTCGTGCGTTCCAAGGAAGGCTATTTCGCACTTGTCGGGGCCCGCTAACGCAATTGGAATTGAACAAAAGCTCACCGCCAAGGCGCCAAGAAACGCCAAAGGACGCCAAGTAAAATAAAACAACGGAAGAGCAGCGCAAACGAGCCTTACAACAAACCCTCGACTAAAAGATAGTTCGGCTGGACGTCTTCCTGGCGTTCCTGGCGTTTCTTGGCGGCTTGGCGGTATCTTTCGATCCACAGTTCAGGACTTCGGCAACTAACCCTCTCTCCCATACATCTTTCTACCGTGTGCGCAGTGGACGCCAGGCTGTAGGTTGCCCAGGCCCGGCGAAATCAGCGGATTGAATTCGGCGCTCCAGGCCCGACCTTTAGGGCTCACGGAGCGCTTCGTATGAGTAGGGGTAAAGAGAGTGATCTCATTCTCACCGGGCTTCAGCCCGGTCTTGAGCGCACCGCGCTAAAGCGCGGTCAGAATGAGACCCCGCGGCAATCGAAGGTTTGCGTTACAATCCTTCGCAGAAAGAAGGGCTACGAGGTCGGTGAAAAAGCAGCGCATCATTGATTCCGACGGCCGCAACTTGCGGGCGTTTTTACTTCTCGGCATTCTGGCCCTGCTTCTGGCTGGACTCGCGGGCTCCAGCCAGGTGCCCGCCGGTCAAGCGCAAGAGACACGTTTGCGACGCAGCGGCCAATCCGCGACGCCGCGTCCTACCGTGACGCCGCGACCAGCGACCGTACCTTCCGTAACCAGTCCGACTCCAGCAACGCAGCGGCCAGCAACCGCAGCCACCCCTGCTCCTGCTACGGTCACCGGAACGCCGGTCAATCAGCCGACAGCTACACCGACACCCCAGGTTATCCAAACCGGAGTCGATAAGATTGCTCCGGAGCTAGGACCGCCGCCACCGATTCCGAAGTTGAAACCAAAGCCCACGCCGACTCCTCCCGAGGAATTCGGTGAAAACGAAATCGTGCGTGTAGACACGGAGTTGGTCACGTTAAATGTACGGGTTATCGATCGCAACAATCGGCCTATCGATAATGTCCAGGAAAATGAAGTGCACGTGTACGAAGACGGTGTCGAGCAGCCAGTCGTATTTTTCAGCCGCGAAGAAGTGCCGATCAGTTACGGATTAGCGGTTGATACCTCGGGCTCATTACGTACCCAGTTGCAGAGCGTGATCGATGCGGGCAAGAGCATCGTCAACACCAACAAACCGGGTGACGAAACATTTCTGGTTCGCTTCATCAGCAGCGATAAGATCATTACCGAGCAGGACTTCACTTCAAATCAGGATTTGCTGATTGATGCGCTCGATGGTTTGTACACCGAGGGCGGTCAGACGGCGGTAATCGACGCTGTCTATCTTTCGGCGGAGCGCCTCGCCGAATACAAAAAAGGGGACGACAACGATCGGCGACGCCGCGCTTTGATTGTCGTGACTGACGGTGAGGATCGCGTCAGCTTCTACAAGCAGGAGCAACTGTTCGCGCGTTTGCGCGAGCAGGATGTGCAGATTTATGTGATCGGATTTGTTAATGAGCTAGACAAGGAAGGCGGCTTTATTCGCAAGAGCCCGCGGGAACGCTCCGTAAATCTGATCAACAAGATGGCATCTGAGACTGGCGGCCGCGCTTTCTTTCCGCAATCGCTCTCCGAGTTGCCACAGATTGCCAACGAGATCGTACGCGATCTGCGAACGCAATATGTTCTCGCCTACAATCCCACTAACAAAGCGCGCGACGGCTCTTTTCGCACAATCAAGGTTGCCGTCACCGATGCGCCGGGTCGCGACAAACGCATCGCACTTACTCGTAGCGGTCGTAACGCCCCTCGTGGACCAGCGCCAACAACCCGCGCTACGCCACCACCACCCCGGACTCGGCTGCCTGCTGCTAGACCATAAGAGCAGGAGGGCGAGATGATTTGTAAAGACACTTCAAGCTAGGTTCCCTCAGTGCATACTTCAAAACGAACCACCAAGTCCCACGAAATTACACGAAAGATGTTTAGTGTTGCTTAGTGTGAATTTGTGGTTCTTTGTTTTTCGGATTACACGCTGCCCAGATTTTGACTTTCAGTTCCTCGTTGTCTCACGATGCGTCAAATCAGACTGACAATAGCGTTCGCACTATTGCTTTGCGGCATTAGCATGGTCGGTCAGCCAGCTTCGAACGACGTTCGTTCCCTTCCCGCCATTGCCTCCCGCGCTGAATTTGATTCACTCGCGCGTATTTATTCCGATAGTTCCTATCCGCTCTCGCACGTGCTTTTTGTAATTGATCGTCGCGACGGCAATAAGATCTACTACGTCAACTCTCGACGTTATGCCTTTCATAAAGATTTCGTTAACGGCACCTACCTGTCGCTGGAGCGGGGCCAGGATTTCTTCGAGAACAATTATCTAAAACCAAATCGACGTTTCATTCTTGGCACCCTCGCCTACCAAACTCCGGTGCAGCGTTGGACCTTTGAATTTTGGGAAGGCGATCAAATAACCGGCGAGCTGATTAAAACGACTGGCGAGATTATCAACAAAAGTTTCTTCACGACCGTGGCCTATAAGCCAAACTCTTCGCGACAGGAAGAAGCTTCAGCGGCGATAACCGGTCTTGAACGTGTTCTGCAAAGCGATATCTCGCAGGGCCAGGAATATGAACCACTCAATCTGGCACGAGGACTCGGTCGCATTCACATCATCGAAGAGCTCGACGAACACGTTGAGATTGGCTTCAATGAAATTCTGGTGCTGAATGAAGTACCGATCCAGCTTCCCCCTGTCGCGGGGGTGATTGTCAGCAAGCCTTCGACGCCGCTTTCACACATCAATCTTCTGGTTAAGGGTTGGGGCGTACCCAACGCCTACATCAAGAACGCACACGAACTACTGAAGCAATACGACGGTCGTTGGGTTTCTTTTGAAACCAAGCGCGACACCTACACCATCAAGCCGGCGGACATGGATCAGCTGCGTGAATACCAGAGGCGCATGTCACAACGGCTCGACGTAATCCAACCCCGCTCGGACCTGGCGACAACACGCATCAAGACGTTAGGTCAGCAACGCGCGCGCGATGTGGTGGCTTATGGCGGCAAGTCTGCCAATCTCGGTGAACTAATGAACGCGCGCCTGCCGGGTCTGATCATTCCCGATGGTTTTACGGTTCCCTTCTTTTATTACGATCAGTTCGTCAACGAAAACGAGCTGGACGATTTGATCTTCGAGATGATGAACGACCAAAAGTTTGTTCACGATCCTGCCTACCGGCGCGGACGTCTTACCGAGCTACGCGATCGCATTCAGAAGGGCAAGATTAACGACGCGCTGCGGGACCAGGTATTGCGGTTAGCGCACACTCGATATCCTGGCAAAGGCTTGTTTGCACGCAGCTCATCAAACGCAGAGGATCTACCAAACTTTAGCGGCGCCGGCCTGCACTCGAGCGTACCGAATGTGAAAGGCGATACCCAATTGCTGGAAGCGCTCAAGACCGTCTGGGCGTCACTCTGGAACTTTGAGGCTTACGAAGCGCGGGAACGCGCCGGCATCGATCATGCGAAGGTTTACATGGCCGTGTTGATTCAGGAAGGCATCAACGCCGATAGCGCCGGAGTGATGATTACCGCCGATCCTTACAATCCCGAAAGCAAGGGAGCGATCTATATCAGTGCGAAGCGCGGTCTGGGGATCAAAGTAGTGGATGGCAAGCGGATCGCGGAGCAAATACTCTTTCGACCCGAGTCGAACGCGATTCGCGTGCTGACGAGATCGGCGGAGGACAGTCTGCTCACTTTTGACGAGAAGGGTGGGGTGAAAGAAGTTCCGATCAGTGGCGAGCGGGCGGTGTTGACGGACGCTATGGCGCGTCGTCTTGCGCTCGCAGCGCAGCGGATTAAGCGGCTGTTCGGTGGTAAGGATCAGGATATTGAATGGCTCTACCTCCGTGGCCAGCTCTACATTGTTCAGGCCCGGCCGTACATTGCACGAAACTAGAAGGCTGTCCCCGAGGGCGACAAGCGATGGAACGTGCAGTCCGGAAGTCGGGCTTGCCGCCGCTGTCTTGCCGATCGTCATACTGAACGAAATTGGGTTTTCGGATCATGGGAGTGGCAGCTATTCGAATTTCACATCTACGGCCGGAAAGCGGGGGCAAGCCCACCTTCCGGACTGAGCATCTAACCCGACCATGGCTCCACTGGTTGCTTTTGCAATCAGCGCCCCAGCCACTCAATTAGCTGTCCGCCCAGCATTACGACCACAGCAGTCGTAATTAGGATCAACGTGCCAATTCCCAGCACGTTGTTAAGCCCCGTATTCTTCAGTTCCCTCGTCAGGTGTTTGTCGTTAATAAGTAAGAGAATGAAGACGAGGATAATCGGCAAAAGCAAACCGTTCAGTACTTGAACTCCAACCAACAACTGCATCACTGGAATGCTCGGAACGAGCGCGAGGACTACGCCCACCACAATCAGGGCCGTGAAGAGACTGAAGAAGATCCGGCCACGACGGAAATCAAGATTTACTCCCTTAGGCATACCGAACGCCTCGCTAACTGCATAGGCAGTTGCGAGTGGCAGGACGGCGCCGGCCAGCAACGTCGCTCCCAATAGTCCAATCCCGAAAAGTATGCGGGCTGCGCTTCCCACCACCGGCTCGAGCGCGCGAGCAGCGTCCGCCGCTGAACCAATTTCACGCTGACCGACAACGTACAACGTGGCGGCCGTCGCGATGATCATGGAAACCGACATCAGGTTTGAAAACACGGCGCCGAAGTACGCGTCGATTCGTTCCGGTCCGTAATGACTGCGCGCCACGCCCTTTTCTACGAGGGAGCTCTGCTGAAAGATTTGAATGTAAGGAGTGACAGTAGTACCGAGCAAACCAACTACCAGAAACAGGTAAGCCGGATCGGAATTGAAAGTGGGTATAAAGGCGCCGCGCGCCACTTCGCCCCAGTTTGGCTTAGCCATGAACGCTGCGATCGGATAAGCAAAGAAGACGAGGGTCATCAGCAGCAGAATCTTTTCGACCTTCGCGTAGGAACCGAAGATCACCAGGTACCAGATCAAGACTGCTCCGAGCGGGACTGCCACATACTTGCTCACTCCAAGCAGTTCCATGGCGGCGCCAATGCCAACAAACTCGCTTACAGTCACACCGCCGTTCGCGATCAAGATGACTACGACTGCGAACAAAGCCCAGCCGATGCCGAACCGTTCGCGAATAAGATCAAGCAAGCCCCTGCCAGTCGCAGCCCCGAGGCGGGCACACATTTCCTGCACTACGCCGAAGGAAACCGTCAGGATTACCATCACCCAGATGAGTTGGTAACCAAATTTTGCGCCCGCCTGGCTATACGTGGCGATGCCGCCGGCATCGTTACCGGCGGAAGTGGCAATCAATCCCGGGCCAAGAATGGCAAGCCAACGCAACAAGCCAGTCGGATTACGCCGCATGCCCCGCAGGTTGACGCTGCGCCCGCGTACATTTATCCGCAACCCCGGTTTGATGGGGCGTGAAGTTGTCGGCAAATCGGCGGCAGCGACTGTATCGAGCGCCTCGAGCCCCTGCGGCTGACCCGAATTATTCATGAGAAGATCCTGGGAGCTTGTGCGCTCCAACTCCGCGGCGCCACTTGGGACACCGCAGCGTCAACCGTGACTACTCCGACTAGTCGCTTGTCATTGCCCACGACGGGCAGAGCCGCGAGGTGACTATCAAGCACGCGATGGGCGCTTGCATCCGCAGGCTCCAGGGGCTGAAGCGTGATCAAATAAGGATCCATGATCTCTTCCAACTTTTTCTCATCCGGCGCCGTGATCAGATCCCGGATCGAGATCGCGCCCCGCAGCCGCCGCGATTCTTCATCGTCGACAATGTAAACGAAGTAAACGAAGTCCGGGCTTTTCAATTGCCCCCGCAACTTGCTACGCGCCGTAGCCACGGTGAGATCTCCGCAAATGTAGACCACCTCGTTGGTCATGATGGCTCCCACCGTGTCCTCCGGGTACCGCAGTAGTTCGAGAATCCGCTCCGCTTGCATTGCTGGTAACCGTTCGACGTAACGGCGCATCGTCTGCGGGTGCAAACGCGCCAGCAGATCGGTAGCAATATCTGGTGCCATTAGTTCGAGTAAGCGAACGGCCTGTTTCTCATCGAGTTCTTCAAATACCTGGAGTTGCCTTTCCGGAGACATTTTTTCCAAAGTGTCAGCCGCTTTCGGATCGGCGATCAGCGTGAGCAACTCAGCAGCATGCAAGTAAGGCAAGGCATCCGTAAGTCGAGCAATTTCCCCAGGCGGTAAGCGACTAATGCGCAGGTGCTGGCCAGCTTCACTCCCGACTGCCCCGGGATCGCCACGCAGGAACTCCACGTACTTCCAATCAAGGAGAGCACTCTCAGCCACCGGACCAAAAAGCCCTCGCGTCAGCCGGCGCGCGATCGCTCCCAAGCCAGTATCAGCGGCTCTCAGCAAAAGTTTGTGATCCTGCTCTTCCAGTAGCAAATCATTCGCCCGTGTAGCGCGACGGTTTTGCAGATCGAGAACCAGGGCGTCGAGAATTCCCGCGCTGAGAAGGACGGCTTTAGCCATTGACTCCTTTGATTCTTTATCTGCCTCACCGAGATCGTCGACCTTAATCACGCGCTCTTCCCAATCTATGGCGCGGACTTCCTCCCAGGCAATAGAACGTTTCCGGCGATTTTCGTCGGTGAAATAAAGACACGTGACCCGAGGATGGTCACTCTCGAGGAGGGCGACGCTCAAATCGGTCAGCCTAGCTTGCCGACCTTGCTCGTCATTGATTGTGAAGCGGAGCAGTTGCGAAAGCATCACCATAGTTTCGAGAACTCCATAGACAGGAGCAGCAAAAACTGTCGTTAGCCTCTGCGCGTTTAAGGTTGCACAGTTATCAAGTAAAGGTGTCGCACAGAATCGTCGCGAAAGTTTGCGGCACTGCCCGTGCGCGCTATTATCGCGAAGGTCTACAGCCGTACACCCGTGAATGAGTGAGATACGGCACCAGTCAAGGAGCTTGTGATCATGCCCTGCAATCCCGATTTTCTTGCAAATATCAGAATGTTTGAACTTCTAAACGAGGACGACAGACAGGCGCTGGCCCAGGTCGTCGATGAATTGACGGTGCCGGCCGGCCACACGCTGTTTCAGGCAGGCGATCCCGGCGATTCGCTCTTTATCGTGCGTGAAGGCTCCATCGAACTGTTCATCAAAGATACCGTCGGGCAAAAAATCGTGCTCACGCTGGCAGAAAGCGGCGACATGTTTGGCGAACTCGCGATGCTCGATTCAGGTCCGCGAACCGCGACGGCCCTGGCGCTAATTGAGAGCGAGGTACTTGTCCTGGATCGCGACGATCTTGTGCTGCTCTTCAAACGTAAGCCTGAAGCGGCCCTCCACATGCTGGCAGCTTTAAGCGGTTTGACAAGAAAAGCGGATGAGTTGTTGAGGACGCGCGTTTCGCGCAACGCTAACGAAGAGATGGAGGTTCATTCGACTCCGCTCCAGCGAGTCGCCGATTGGATCGCATGGTTCAGCGGCAGCATGCCGTTCCTGATGATCAATGGCGGCTGGTTTATCGTCTGGATCGTCGTCAACACTCTCATCCTCGGTAGCGCCGCCGCCTTCGATCCGTATCCTTTCGGGCTGCTGACAATGATCGTCTCCCTGGAGGCTATCTTTCTCTCCTGCTTCGTACTGGTTAGTCAGAATCGGCAGGCAGAAAAAGATCGGGTGCGGTCGGATATTGAGTATGAGGTAAACATCAAAGCCGAACTGGAAATCGCTCATCTGCACGAAAAGACTGATCGCCTTTACGAGAACATGATGGCCCGCTTCGAAAAGCTGGAAAAAAACAGCGAGATCCTTAATCGGTAGTCATCAGAAGTTGTCGCGGAGACACAAACGCACAGAGAGGCATAAGGCGCAGAGTCGCAATTCTTAGTCACAACAATTCTTTTGACTGATTGTCAGTCTTTGCGGTTCTGCGCCTTTGCGCCTCTGCGTTTACATACTGATTAGGTACCCGGATGCCGGTGAGCGCGGTGTTTGATGTGATGCCGCGCTTCAGCTTCTTCTATCGAGTGGCTTTGAGTCAGCGCCAAATCCTTCTTGGCCATGACGACGAGCCGGCGGTAGTGCTTGTGTAGGGTTTCAATTTCATCCTCGGTCAAATCCTCAACATCGATCAGCCGGTTGCTGGCACCTTCGAGCGCGGCGACGATCTCGTTGAGCTTCATGTGAATCGCCAGCGCGTCTTTGTTCTGCGTTCTCTGAATCAGGAAGACCATCAGAAACGTAATGATCGTCGTTCCGGTATTAATCACTAATTGCCAGGTATCAGAAAAATTGAAGATGGGTCCGGTGAATCCCCAGACCACAATTACTGTTAGCGCGATAATGAAAGCCTTTGAGGTTCCAGTCGCTTTGGTAGCCTTTAGCGAGAATAGCTCGAGTGTCTGACTAATTTTATTTCTTTTCTTCCGCGCCATATTGCCTCCCAAATAGCCAAGCACCAAAAACGTATCAAACCATGAAGGAGTCTAGGTGCCTGGAAGAGATCTGAGCTCCTCACTCAAATGTGTTCGGTCGGCGAGGGCCTTGAGTAATGGTCCGTGCAAGGTAAACTCCACCCTGCTTACCGAGCCCACCGGACAAACGAGCCGGTAGCGAAAACGGCCGACGTCTATACCCAATAAGCTGCAAAGAATGATCCTAATCGTGGCTTTGTGCGACACAATCAAGACGTTGCCCGCGGGACATCGACTTTTTATCTCTTCGATAATCCGCAAGCCGCGCCGCGCGATCACCACGGCTGCTTCACCCGCAGTTGGCGGATGCCAGGCGGGATCCGCGAGCCAACTGATGTAGTCGTCGTGATACTCGCGTTCCACTCTTTCTTTTTTCAGCCCTTCCCATTTGCCGTAAGCGATCTCGTTCAGTTCGTCGCGAACCTGCAGTTCCAGACCCAATTCCTTGCAGAGCGGCTCGGCCGTCGCAATGCCGCGACGCAAGCTGCTGCAATAAATCCCTGCCCACGGCAGCGCACGGGCCGCGGCTGTAAAGGCGTGGGCCATCTGCAGACCTTCAGCGGTGAGTTCGGGATCCAGACCAGAACCGCAGAAAACATCTTCACGACTTAACGCGGTCTGCCCGTGACGAAGCAAATGAATAGTTAGTGTCACGCGTCCATTGTAGAAGTCATTGAGCGTTTCCCGAAAACAAAAAGGCACACGGTTCTCTGTCAACAAGATTCTTTTTATCGTTTTACAAAACTGAAAAGAGTTTTTGCAGGACAAAGTGCGTTGGGAGATAGATGACGAGCGGAAACAGTACCATCAGGAGCAGTACGTGAAGCGGTGGGGCCAGCCAACGCTGCGGCTTGTTTCCGAAGCCGTGCACCCAATTAACATTTTCTGATCTGCGCGTGAAGAAATACGAAAGCGGCAAAAGGATCCAGGCAAGCAAAGTTTGGATTATGAGAGCACGAGGATCGTAGCCCAGCCGGGAAAGCATCCAGATTATTAGGACAGGAAAGAAGACATGAAAAATGGAAAGTGCGCGAATCAGTAAACTGGTTTCGCGCGTAAACATGTAAGCGCTGAGTCCGGTGATCGAAGTGTTCGTTATCAGTTTTGCGAAGAAGTCGAGGTTCCAGGCGAGATCCAGCAACAAGATCGCCAGCGCAATAATGCTGGTTAAAAGCGAACTCTCCAGCCAGATCGCAACTACGGCAATCAGCAGGCAAGCATCGGAAAACCAAAGGAAATTGCCTGGCCCGTAGTGCCTCCAATAGATCGGAACCAATACACACACGAAGGCTGTGTATCCAACCTTGAGCCACAGCGGAATCTGCTCTGGAGCTATCGAGCCCCAGAGCATCTCAAGCTGATTCCACATAATTGCGGAGAGTCATTTTGCAGCGGCTGAAGCGGCCGCGCCCGGCTCCGAGACTTCCTTAACTACTTCGCTACTGACCTTACCACCAGCGCGCAAGGCAATGTCAGCGAGGGCAACGATGCCACAGCAAGCGCCTGCTTCATCAACTACCGGAACGCGACGAATCTTGTTCGACTCCAGAATGGTGCCACATTCCTCGATTGACATCTCGGGCGTTACCGTAACGCAGGGCTCAGTCATACAATCAGCCGCGGTTAGGTCGAGAGGGTTTTCTCCTTTGGCGACACTGCGCACGACGATATCGCGATCGGTGATCACGCCTATCGGTTTTCTTGTTTCCTTGCTCGCTACGACCGGAATTTCTCCGCAATCGTGATTGACCATCAGCTTAGCTACTTCTTGCAGACTACTCTCAGAAGTACAACACGCAGGATCGGCTGTCATCACATCTTTAACTTGCATTGTCTAACCTCCGGTTCAAAATAAGTTTCTTAGAGCATATTTTGAGCATGACGCTATTTCTTTCGCTTCCAGGCGAAGAGAATGCGACAGCTAATTTGGGGGATTGGATCTGGCCTGAGGGATCGACAGGGATTCTACTCTTTATCCGCAGAATACGCGATCAGCATCACTCTGGTCTTTGTCGAACAACGGAAGTAGATGGCAGGTGGGGAGGGGGGCCTGCCCCCCGCCAATTCTTAATCAAGGCGCCATTAAAACTTGAGATGCTGCAACTTTAGAGAGCGGGGGCAGGCCCCCTTCCTAACCTGCGATCCTTCGTGGCTTGAATCGATCACTGTTGGGAACTGGTGGCTCGGGCTTACTCTTACTCTCTTCGGCGCACAGAGCCACTGATTTTTTTCCTCGTAGTCTTGCCGGTTTTCAGAACCGGCAATCCAATGTCTACATCTTCATGAGGTTGGGGAATCACATGTGTCGCAACCACCTTTCCGACTTTGTTTGCGGCGGCGGCGCCAGCGTCAACTGCACTGCGCACGGCCGCAACATCGCCGCGCACAATCGCGGTGACCAACCCGGCATCAATCTTTTCCCAGCCGACGAGTTTCACGTTCGCCGACTTCACCATCGCATCCGCCGCTTCGATCATCGCGACGAGACCCATGCATTCAACCATGCCGAGAGCTTCGGGCATTTTTCTCTCTCCTCCACGCACTCCCTTGGGAGCTTCAGACTGAACAGTCAGTTTCTCAAAGAATGAATCGGAGCGGGTATGCGTCCGCCGCGCCGAATGAATCCTGCCGAGGAAAATGCATTGACCGCCATGATTGGAGCACTTCCAAGTAAACCGCCAAACTCAACTAGGTCGCCGACACCTCTTCCGGGCACGGGGATGATGCGCACGGCCGTTGTTTTATTATTCATTACACCCACGGCCATTTCATCAGCAATGATTGCCGCAATCGTTTCCGCGGAAGTTGAGCCGGGCACTGCCACCATATCAATTCCCACCGAGCATACACTGGTCCAGGCTTCGAGTTTATCAAGCGAGAGCGCGCCCACTTGGGCTGCCTCAATCATTCCTGCATCTTCTGAAACCGGAATGAAAGCGCCGCTCATCCCGCCGACGGCTCCACTCGCCATCGCGCCGCCTTTCTTGACCGCATCCGTCAGCAAAGCAAGTGCGGCGGTGGTTCCATGCGTGCCCGCGCGTTCGAAACCCATGGCCTCGATGATATTGGCAACGGAATCGCCCGGCACAGGTGTGGGCGCGAGGGAAAGATCGATGATCCCGAAGGGTAAGCCAAGGCGGCGCGCCGCTTCGCGTCCGATCAGCTCGCCTGCACGCGAGAGTTTGAAAGAAAGTTTCTTGATAATTTCTGCCAGCTGTTCCAAAGGCAAATCGGCAGCTGCACTGCGCAAGGCATAGTTGACTACGCCCGGTCCGGATACACCGACGTTGATTACTGCTTCCGGCTCGCCTACGCCATGAAAGGCCCCAGCCATAAAGGGATTGTCTTCAACGGCATTGGCAAAACAAACAAACTTAGCGCAGGCAATGCCACCGACATCACGAGTGCGCTCGGCAGCGTCTTTGATCAATTCGCCAACCTGGCGCACCGCATTCATGTTGATACCCGCGCGCGTGGTGGCAACATTGACCGAGGAACAAAGCCGTTCTGTTGTTGCGAGCGCTTCGGGAATTGAGTTGAGAAACTGGTTCTCTGAATCAGTAGCGCCTTTGTGGACTAACGCCGAGTAGCCCCCGATGAAATCGACGCCGACAGACTTTGCCGCCGCATCAATCGTTCGCGCTAGTTCAACGGGATCACCTGAGGCGCCTTCCGTAATCATGGACACCGGCGTTACGGCGATTCGCTTATTGGCAACGCGGATTCCGAATTCATCGCCGATCTGATCGACTGTGGGAACGAGGCGCTCGCCCAAGCGCATGATCTTCTCGTACGCGCGTTCCGCCGTGCGCGCGATTGTCTCCGCCGCACAATCCCTCAAGCTGAGACTGAGCGTGACTGTACGCACATCGAGATGTTCCATCTCGGTCATGGCCACAGTCTGGAGAATTTCGGCTTGTGAGTACTCCATAAGAAGAGTTTCGGGTTCCGGGTGTCAGGTGTCCGGTGTCACGTATCAGTTCGCGGTTTGCGGCTTGCCGCTTTCCGGGCGGTCAGGCTTGCCTTACCGGGCCCTCAGCCTTTGAAGAAAGGTCGCGAGGCTAAGCCTCGCGACTGAAAAATAAAGAACCTGGACGGTAAGCCCTAGGCTTACCGCACGGGAGGCGGCAGAGCCGCTACTAGTCTCAAAAATCGAAACCTTCCTCATCTCATCATTTCACTCAACAGCAGAATCACAAGAAACAAAACGAACAGCACTGCAGCTACCAGGACAAAGCGAGCGCTGGGATCGTACGAAGCTTCTTCTAACATTACATTCGAAATCTCTCGGACCTTACCAAACCCTTTCTTCACGTCTCCACCAGGCGTTTCACGTCCAGAACGCTGCCGAACTTTCTCTTCCCTGGATCCCCTCGCCGGAGAATAATTCTTGTTAACCGGAAAGCGGGTCGTGGCGAGTTCCGGTGGCCGCATCCCTACATTTTCAACATCGCTTACGAGTGGCTGCAACGGTACGGTCTCCGCAGCTCGAAAAGCGTCGTCCGCTAGATCGGATGTAGGCAGGCTTGGCAAATCTACTGAAACTGTGTCCGGCGCAAGAAAAACCTCTTCAGTTTCTATTGCCGGCTCGGGGCTGGAGGCATCGGGCGCCGGCGCAGAAGTGGGTTTCCCACACTGGGGACAGAACAAGCCGCGTACACGGATCGACGCTCCGCACCAACGACAACGACGAGCAATTTCTGGATCTGCCATGGAATGAATTGTCATTACCGATTGCTAACTTGCGATTGCCGAATTTCGACCATCAAGAAGTATAGCTTGGTGAATAGCAGTATAAGAGGGTCTGCGGATTTAATGACCGTCTCTTCAATCGGCAATCGGCAATCGGCAATCGGAAATATTATATGCGGTGCATCGCGTTGAAAAGGTCTTCGCGTTGCGCGTAAATGCGAACTCCAAGCTGTTCGCCTTCCTGACGGAGCCGCTCTTTCAACTCATTCGTGCTTTGGCGCGCGCGCGTAGCGTCGCCGATGATAACCATCGCAAATTTTCCCTGCACCACGGTTTGATTGATATCAACGATGCTGCAATCAGCTTCAGCCAGTATCTGCGCCACCCCCGCGACAATTCCGGGATGATCAACGCCAAACACCGAAATGACGAGGCGATCCGGAGACCCCTCACGTGATTCCGACAACACGCTTCCAGAGGCTGGCAAGTTCTGTCTGCTTGAATATGAGGTGCCGTTCGTGGTCAGGAAAGGTTCGACCTGGCGGTAGATTTCTGTTACGAGCTGCTCAACCGCTTGTTCTTCCGCAGCCGCTCCCAGCCGGTCATATACCGTCCGGGTGATGCGATAAATCAGATCCTCATTAGCCATTAGTTACATTGGCGCCGATTGCCGATTGCCAATTGGCTCGATTATTGATTCCAATTGCTGCCTCCGCAAAGGTAACACGCGCACTTCTTTTGTCCTGCAATCAGCAATTGGCAATCAGCAATCGCCAATCCCCCTCAGGCTCTTCCGTTATCGCGAATCAACTCGCGAGCGGCATCACGCATTTCTTCAGAAACTGATTCTTGCAAGTCCACACGGTCGACGATCCCGACGACCGCCGCCTCGATCGACATGTCCTGATTGCCGATGGCGGAGCGCGCGGCTTTGCCAAACGCGCACATCACCATCTCGCCAGCCCCAGCTCCGAGTCGATCGGCGACCACTACAATATTGCGCGTTGGTTCCTTATCCAGATCGTACGGATGCACAACCAGGAACCTGATGCCCTCGAGATCCGGTGTTTTCTTGGTCGACCAGACTGTGCCAACAACTTTAGCTAGAAACATATTGGGGTATCGGTGATCGGGTGTCGGGTTTCGGGTGTCGGTATAACAACTCTGCGGGCACCTGACACCTGCTACCCGACACCCTAGGTCTTTGCAAACACTTCCTTGGGCTCGCCGATGTCGCGGGCCGCAGGGGTGATAATCGTTTTCGCGTTGATGTAAATCTTCTCGCCCTTTTGCAGCGCGCGGCGCACGTCGTCTTCACTTACAAAGTCAACTGCCTGACGCCCGTTGCTTGAAGTTTTGTCGGCAGCAGCCGGGGCCGGAGCTGGCACACTCGTTCTTCCACTTGCCGGCGGTCCCGAATACATACTTCCCGCTTCGACTTCGACTGCTTGGGATGCAGCCGGAGGCGGAGCTTCCACCGCGGCCGGTGCCCTGCCCGCTAAGAACTTATCAACGATGGCGGCTATTTCTTCGCGGTTGATCTTCCCACCCGCGACAGCGACTGCAGGCTGTTTCGGCTGTGGTGCGGCAACTGGCATCGGACTACTTTCTGCCGTTCTCGTCGCAGCCGGACGCGCACTTTTGACGGGCCTCGTTTCAAAGGCGATCCGCTTGATATCCATCAGATGAAGCGGTGAAACGTTATCTGAGGTCACGTTTCCGCCCCACGAACCACAACCCAATGTCATCGAGGGCGGCAAGGCCGTGGAGAATCCAATCGCGCCGTGCGTTGTCGGCGTATTGATTGTTATTCGCGACGCCGGTAGTTCTGCACCAACTCGAACTGCTGCCTCGCGCGACCGCGTATGCATTCCGGCAGTAT
The DNA here is from genome assembly GCA_049283975.1 of Pyrinomonadaceae bacterium. Classification (GTDB taxonomy): domain Bacteria; phylum Acidobacteriota; class Blastocatellia; order Pyrinomonadales; family Pyrinomonadaceae; genus PSRF01. The sequence goes on from JBAPXA010000019.1 coordinate 31,909, forward strand.
GGCCCATGCCTCCATAGCCAAGCACTTCACGGCTGCGCGCCGCCCCTTGTTCCACGCCATCGACGACATAGAACGCGAGAATTGGCGACAGCTTTTCCATCGACAAGGGAAAATCCCGACCAACTCCACCCACGTCGGCCATTAAACAGCGAGTGCCCGGCGGCACACTGAGTCCTGCCATCTTAGCAATTACTTCGACCGAGCGACCGACGATCGCCGGGTTGAGCGAACGTTGCGGCGTCGCCACAATTTTCCCTAATTGATCAGCCTCGGCAGCGGAAAGAAAATGCGCACCTTGTGCTTTGAACTGTTCGCGAACCGCCTTCTCGACGGGCGCGTCGCAGATTACGGCCTGCTCAGAGGCGCAGATCGTTCCGTTGTCGAAACACTTTCCAGTCAAAATATCCTGGACGGCTTTCGGCACGTCCGCGGTTCGCTCAATGAATGACGGAACGTTACCGGGTCCGACGCCGAAGGCAGGTTTGCCTGACGAGTAAGCGGCGCGCACCAGACCAATCCCACCTGTCGCCAGGATCACAGCAGTCTGCCGGTGCTTCATGAGGGTTTCAGTCCCCTCAATCGTAGCGGTGGCCATGCAGCCAATTGCATCTGCAGGCAGTCCTTCCTGGATTCCGACTTCACGCATCACGCGAACCGTCTCATTAATACAACGCGCGGCTGATGGGTGCGGCGAAAGTACGATCCCGTTTCGCGATTTGATAGCGATCAGAATTTTGAAAATAGCTGTGGAGGTAGGATTTGTTGAAGGAATAATCCCGGCAACAACGCCGCGCGGGCTGGCGATCTCAACAACATCTTTGGATTCAGAGACAACTCCAACCGTACGCAGGCCGCGAAAGTAATTCCAAACATCCTCAGCCGCGAAGCGATTCTTTTCCTGCTTGTCCGCGGGAACACCATAACCGGTTTCCTCAACGGCCAGCGCACCGAGGCGCGCTGCTTCGCGCATTGCTGCTTTTGCCATCGCCTCGCAGATGCGATCTATCTTAGCCTGGTCAAAACGAACAACTTCAGCCTGCGCCTTATGAGCGGCTTCTATAAGATCGCGCGCTTGTTGCACTGATACGAGATCTTTGTCTACCGACATCGCCAACCCCCCGGGGAATTGCGAAAATTATCTGGCTCTTTCCTTATTCGCTTCACGCGCACCCGCCGGTAGCGAGCGGTCGCCCTGTCCCAGTTGGCCGCGCGATCCACCTTGCAATGAACGCTCATCGGGACTCAAACCTGTCTGACCGTCAACGGGGAGAACTCGTTCAACTTCCGCATGTGGTCGGGGAATAACGTGGACGCTGATCAATTCGCCTACTCGACGAGCTGCGGCCGCACCGGCGTCCGTGGCAGCCTTAACCGCACCCACATCGCCGCGCACAAAGATCGTGACGTAGCCGGCGCCGATATACTCCTTTCCCAGGAGTTGCACATTTGCAGCTTTGACCATCGCATCCGCAGCCTCAACGGCTCCGACGAAACCTTTGGTTTCGACCATTCCGAGTGCTTCTAAGGGCATCTCTCGTCTCCTCACTTTTTCAATTGTAGAAATTAAAGCCGATTGTTCGGGTAGCTGGCGCCAACGTAACACCGCAGGCACGAAGAATCAAGATCACCCCACGTAAATCGATAATCGTGAATCGTTAATCGTTAATCGTGAATTGTAGGTGAAAATTGCCGGCTCCTGATGGCACGCTTCCTATTGTCGTTAGATAAGGTGAGATTCAAGGGAACTCCCGATTCACGATTCCCGATTAACGAGTCACCATTTACAATTACGAAGTTTGACACCGTTTAGCATCGCAAGCTATATTGCCCCCAAGGGTAAGTCACTCTTAGAGATAAGGTCATTCGAGGTTTAATTGACGACCTGCATTCGCAGGAATTAGGGTGAAGTCTAATTTCAACGGGCTCTGCTAGTTTGCAGACCAAACAAACTATCGCAGGGACTGACGCGGATTGGTATGGCGGCTGCTATCGGCGAACAGTTGCGACTCGCACGCGAGGAGCGGGGTATTCCTCTCCGAGAGATTTCTGACGAAACCCGCATCTCAATCCGTTATCTCGAAGCAATCGAAGCAGGCGATTTCAAACGACTGCCGGGTGGAATTTTCAACCGCAGTTTCGTTAAAGCCTATGCCCGTTGCATTGGCTATGATGAAAAGAAGGCGGTTGAGGCTTACTCTCGATCTATGCTGGATTCGAGCGAGGGCACGGACGAAGTTGCCACTACGCCCTATCAATCGAAGGTTTACACAGATGTTCCCGCCACCCGTTCGCCGGTATTAACGGTCGCGCTGGCGATTATTATTCTGGCTCTATTAACTCTTGGTGCGCTTGCCGCGTTACACTGGTTCCAACGTCGCTCAGCTCAACTCGATCAGCTACCAGCTTCGGTGTTGGCGCTGCAGCAGCAGAGGGCGTACGACTCAGTTGTTGTTGGTGCGTATCTTGAGCCAAGGAAAACTGGCAACGAAGCAGTTCAGCAATAGTTTCGGTGTTGACCACTGGCTTGCGCCTGACGGCGCAGCCGAGATGGCTGCGCGCAACTTGTTTTGGAAGAACCTGCCCGCTCTCGGAAGCGGGCAGAACTGTTTTCGGGATGTCTCAATCTCAAATCATTTAGCTACGGAGTAATCATCAACATCATGGTTCCGACTAATATTCCTGAAGGTCTTACATTCGATGATGTGCTACTTGTGCCGGCGCGTTCTGACGTGCTGCCGTCAGAAACTGACACATCGACTCAATTTACTCGGAATATCCGTTTGCAAATTCCACTTTGCTCGGCAGCGATGGATACCGTGACTGAAGCGGCACTCGCGATCGCCCTCGCCCAACAGGGTGGCATCGGCGTGATTCATAAAAACCTGAGCGTTTCGCGGCAGGCCGAAGAAGTCGACAAAGTAAAACGATCGGAATCGGGAATGATTGTTGATCCCGTCACCATTCGTCCGGACCGACCGGTACGCGAAGCGTTGCTGGTGATGGAGAACTATCACATCAGCGGCGTCCCTGTGGTCGACGAAGACGGTCATCTCGTTGGCATTATTACTAATCGCGATCTTCGCTTTGAAACCCGTTTCGACATTCCGGTGTCGGAAGTGATGACGAAACAACCGCTGGTGACCGTCCCAGTTGGCACGACCCTGGAACAGGCGAAGGCGGTGCTGCAAAAGCATCGCATCGAAAAGTTGCTCGTCGTAGATAGCGATAAACGGATCAAGGGTTTGATTACTGTCAAAGACATTCAGAAGGCAATCAAGTATCCCACCGCGGCCAAAGATAACCTCGGCCGTTTACGGGTGGCGGCGGCGATCGGAGCGACTGGCGACTTTCGCGAACGTGCGGATGAGTTAGTCAAAGCGCGTGTCGATTGTCTGGTGATTGATACGGCGCATGGCCACTCGTCGCGCGTCATTGAAGCCGTCGGCGAAATAAAGAAACGACATCCGGAGACCGACTTGATTGCCGGCAACGTTGGCACAGGCGAAGGAGCGAAAGAACTAATCGCCGCCGGTGTGGATGCCATCAAGGTTGGTATCGGACCCGGTTCGATTTGCACCACACGCGTGGTAACCGGCGCCGGCGTGCCGCAGATTACGGCGATTCAATCCTGTGTGCAGGCTGCTCGAGGTAGCAGCATTCCGGTCATCTCTGATGGCGGCGTAAAATTTTCCGGTGACGTCGCTAAGGCGATCGCTTCGGGTGCGGACACAGTCATGATTGGTTCACTCTTCGCCGGCACCGAAGAAGCTCCGGGTGAAGTGATTCTCTTTCAAGGTCGTTCCTTCAAGACTTATCGTGGGATGGGTTCGATTGGTGCGATGCGCGAAGGCTCACGTGATCGATATGCGCAAGAGATGGCAGAAAGCGAGTCGAAACTCGTTCCGGAAGGAATCGAAGGCCGCGTTGCTTACAAAGGCACGATTGCCGAAATGACGACGCAGTTAGTGGGTGGACTCCGATCCGGCATGGGCTACACGGGCTGTCGCACCATCAAGGAGTTTCAGGAGAAGTGTCAGTTTATTCGAATCACTTCCGCGGGCTTGCGCGAATCGCACGTGCATGACGTGATCATCACCAAAGAAGCGCCCAACTACCGCGTTGAGTAGAGAGTCGCTATCTCGAAGATGGATTGGTGTCGTTATTAAGGGATGAGATATCGGCTGGGGAAAGGATTTGGTGGCGGTTCGTGATCTTCATGGTTCTTCTAATCTTCCCGCAGCGACGAACCACGAATTCACACTAAACGACACTAACTAAAGTGAGTTCTTCAAAACAGAAACTCGAAGGATAGCTTGCAGCCGAGCGTGCTGAATGCTTGCCTTACCTCAATGAAAAATGAGAATTGAAAAATGACATATGGAAAATGTTTGTTTGTGATTTTGAATTAGGAGCCTTTCAACCAAGCTGCTCTGAGCGCCTTCTGTTCCCTCGTCGCATCTTTTCGCTCTTCAATGCGGTAGTCAAAACGATCGGGCTCGCGCAGTGTGATCGTAGCCGAGATCGTTTTTCGATCCCGCGTAACAACGACTGGAACCCGACCTCCCTGCTTGTAACGCGCAAACACTCGCAGCCAATTATCGGGCGTCACCTTGTTTCCGCCGAGCGAGACCAGCTCGTCATCGGCTTGCAGTCCAGCGTCCTCTGCCGGAGAACCATTGCGCACATTCCCGATTACCGGGCGACCCTCATTGTTATTGATCGCGAGCCCAGCATTGAAGGGCTGCGGCTTAACTTCCTTAACCAAACGCAAACCCACGTACCTGAAAGCCTCCTCGTAAGGCAACACTTCCGGCTTGCGGACATGGCGTGCGAAAAAATCACTGAGGTCAAAACCGGCGACTTCGCTGGCGACTAGTTGCACATCGTCGGGCGTGTAACCTCGACCACGCAAGTAGTAACTCGCGTTCGGACTCTGCAAATAAAGTTCGTCGTACATCCGCCGCATTACCTGGTCAAGCGAGGCCCTGCCGTTACTGCGACCGCGAATGAGTAGGTCCAGGACTAACCCAATGAGTTCACCTTTCGGATAGTAGCTAATTGACGTGTTCTGTAGGTTTGTTCGTTGCGAATGGGCTGCATCGTCCATGAACGGTGCTGATTGCGACGACTCTTCCGCACTCATTAAGCGACTGCCGAGCGAACTCTCGATTCCTGTAATGGTGTCGGACTCTCGCCGGAGGAACTGTGATTCATTCCAAATCCCCGACCGGTGCAGCATTAGGTGACCGTAGTAGTTAGTCAGTCCCTCTGCTACCCACAAACCGCGCGTATTTGCGGGACGGGTAAAATCCCACGGCCCAAACTCTGCCGGACGCAAGCGTTTCACATTCCAAACATGAAAGAACTCATGGGCCACTGTGCCCAACGTGCTTTCATATATTTCGGGATCAGAGAGCGCGCCGGGTTCAATGATCTGAGTCGAGGTCAGGTGCTCCATGCCGTCGCCAGAGCGATCGTCGGCAGCAAAGTGAATCAGAAAGGTGTAAGCAGCAAACTCCGGCTCGCCCCACATCGCCGTTTCCGCGCGAACGATTTTCTCGATGTCGCGTACCAGAGCGGCGCGTTTGCCGCCCTCCTCTCCAAACGAGTGCACCATCACGTGATATTGTTTCCCATCTACCTGGAAAATATCTTCCGTCCAGTCAGGCGCAATCTCAGTCGGCGTATCCGTCATAATGTCCCAGTTAGGAAACTGCCACTCGCGTTGATCTGCACGCTCCGTGCGCCCGTTAATGATTCGCCAGCTGTTCGGCGGGGTAATGGTCAATTTCACCGGATCGGCTTTGTGATCGACGACGTACATGTAGATCGAATGACCATTGTAGTTTGCATGTCTTGTGTCTAGTTGTGAAAAAGTCCCGGAAAGATCGTTGCCGAAAACCTTGTAACTGAGTGTGAGGGAGCTGTTTCCTTTCGTCTCGACTCGCCAGGTCTGATTGTCTATGCGACTTAAAGGAAGCGGAACGGGGCGGCAAACAGCCTGCGTTTCGGAGCGGGGCGGGCAGATGCCTGATGCGGCATAAACTTCCTGCACGTTCTTCGCGAAATCAAAAACCGCATAACGTCCCGGGGACCAACGCGCCATCTGAAAATCTAGTGATTGGGGAACTGCCTGATCAGGCAGTTCAACTTCGATCGTCACTTCGAAGAGGTGCGACACCGGACGCGACATCGAGAGTCGATAGTTGATCGAGCGCAGCGGAGCTTGTTGGGCGACGGCAGTAGAAAAGGTCGTCAGTAGCAGTATTGCCGACAACAGACGAAAGCCAAGTCTTAGATGAGAATTTTTCATTTAGCTTTAAGGGATCTGATTTGATTGCCGGGAGACAGCGTCGGATTATGACATCGCTCAACTCTCCCTCCAAAGCGGCGCAGGCTGGTCTCCTTCGATCCAAAATAAGGCAAACGAACCACAAAAACACACGAACCGACTCTAATATTCGGGTTGATTAGTGCTCCTTAGGGGTTCGTCCGATTCTTTTGCCCTACGCTTACTTGCATGTCCCCGTCAGTTCGACTATTAAGTTGATCAACCCAAGATCCTTAAGTCCACATACCAATGGCTACCGAACGTCTCTACTACAACGACTCCCATCTAATCGAATTCGAAGCACGAGTCGTCGATCAGAGCGAGCGTGTCAGCGGCTGGACAGCGATTACACTCGATCGCACCGCGTTCTATCCCACCGGCGGTGGGCAGCCCAGCGATACCGGGACTATCGACGGGGTCCGCGTTGTCGAGTGTATTGACGACGAAGCGAACGGCATCTTGCACGTAATTCAAGGACGCGCTCCCGCCGTCGGTTCCACGGTGCAAGGACGCGTCGATTGGCCGCGGCGCCTGGATCACATGCAGCAACACACCGGGCAGCACATTCTCTCCCAGGCACTAATCACTCTTTTTAGTGCCCCCACACGCAGCTTCCGAGTGCTGGAAGAGTCTTGCGAAATAGATGTCGAGCTAAACAACCCCACCACCGAAGTGATTGAACGGGCGGTCGGTTTGGCGAATAACGTCATCTGGGAGGATCGCGCGATTACGATCAAGGAGGTGAGCTCAAGCGACGCATCCCAGCTTCCCTTGCGAAAAGAACCAGCGCGCCCCGGCGATCTCCGTTTAATTGAAATTGAAGGTTTTGATCTGACCCCCTGCGGCGGCACCCACGCTTATCGCACCGGAGAAGTGGGCATCATTGTGGTGCGCCACTGGGAACGCGCGAAGGGTTTGACGCGAATTGAGTTTCTCGCAGGCAATCGTGCCCTGGCAGATTACCGGCGAGCGAATGCAACTGCGCGCAACACTGCTGCGCTCTTCAGCGCGGCGCGTGACGATGCGCCGGCCCTCGCAGTACGCATGGCTGAAGAGAACAAGGACTTGCATCGACGGCTGCGTGTTTTGGAAGAAGATGCCGCGAGAGTGGAAGCGGAGGAATTGCTGCGAGATAGTGAAGACCCGAACCGCGCCGCCGACATGAATAGCCGGAGGTTGAGTGCCCAACGCGATAGCGACTCAACGCGCGCAGCGGTGGCCGATAACAGCCGTTGGTTGACCGCGCAACGCGCACTTGGGATCGCGGGCGTCCCGCCAGCACAAGGCGAGCAACGTGACACGCCCGAATTCGAGCCTGACGATCTTTCCAAACCTCAAAGCGTCAAACACGCCCAAACTCGTCTCATCACTAAAATCTTCGACCAGCGCGATGCCGAATCTCTAAAGCACCTCGCGCTGGCGTTGATAGCTCATACCAACGTCATCGCGCTCCTTGCTTCGCGAGACAAAGAAGCTGCGCGACTCGTGTTTGCCCGCTCAGCCGACGCTGCCGGTGATATGAACACGCTCATGCGCGAAGCGTGTGTGCTGCTGGAAGGGCGCGGCGGTGGCAAAGCGGATCTGGCGCAGGGCGGCGGAAAGAATGTCTCGAAGCTAGAGGAGGCTTTTGCGCAGGTGTTGAAAGCTCTCAAAAAGAGTAATTAAATTCATTTTCCATTTGTCATTCGCGAATTCAGATTGGAGCGTTGGAAGTCTTGAGTTCAGTCAGCGCGGACTTAGTAGTGGTTCGTGTGCCTTTGTGTCATTTAGTGGTTCTTTTCTAATGTTTCTTACAAACCACGAACTCACACTAATCAACACGAAAATGAAAAATCACAAAACCCTCAAATGGAAAGTGAGAAATGAGAAATGAGATACGGAAATTTTTCAGCTCGCCGGGCTCTAAACTGATCTTCGCATATCCTGATTTGACACTTCCCTGTCGAGATTCCTAAGATGCAGCAGTAGTGGGGCAGTAGCTCAGTTTGGCAGAGCGCCGCGTTCGCAATGCGGAGGTCAGGGGTTCGACCCCCCTCTGCTCCACCAATAAGCCCTCCTTGCTCAATTACTTACAGCAACAGATTTGATTCTAGCTTTTTTGTCTTGTGACGCCGTTGTGACGTGGCTATAAGAAATCTGGGCTCGAACGTTCGACGCGGGCGTGCAAGCACGTCAAAGTCCTCTAGGAGAATCGTAGTCTCTGCAACCTGTCTTAAGTCGGTTGGGAGAAAATAAACAGACCCAAAACTCGCAACGCGGAGGTCAGAGACTCGCATTTCAGTGCCATTCACTCAGGGTTTAGTTCAGTGGGCCAAAGACCGGTCAAGGACTAAAACCCGCAATGCGGAGGCTAAGGTTGATGCCTGTCTACTTCACAAACTGAGTCAACACTGCCAAAGCACCTTACAGTCTCCTTCCAATCACATGATTTACCAAGATCATGATCGAATATAAGGGCCCAGCGCCGGATCACATCTATTGCGAATAAGAACAGCGCCAGGGGCCCGGGTAGTCCCGTTGAAAATGGCCTCCCGCCGATGTTGCATTCCTGGCGCAGCTTCGACTCTGCTAAAAACTTAATACAAGCCAGAGAACGCCGTGGAGAACCCCGCATCCTGCGCTAGTGCTCTTGTTAGCGTGTTGGTAGAAATGTTTGGTTCGTATTGGTCATACATAAGCGAAGGGCAGCCATTGCTTGAAACGGTCGCGGAGAACAGATGAACTTATTTGAAGCTCCCCTTGAACAGTCAACCAGAGGCGACTAAGCAAAGGCAAATAAACACAACCCTTTTGGTTGGCGAAATATGTTTGTTGCCGAAGCATCTTTTACCAACACACTAATAGGCCACTACCACAATTTAGGTAATTTGCCCTTACCGAAAACAGGTTGGTCCTCTGAGCCTGCGCACCTAGCATTCTCAGACCACCAGCCGAATTGAAATCGTCAACAACCTCGATTCAGACGTCTTACGTTTTATCTTGGTTCCTCAATCAACCGAGTAACAAAGGAGACCTCCATGGAAGACCTGTTTCGGTTCCTGCTCACAAGGCCGGCGCAAAGTTCCGATCCAAATACCCGCACCGTCCCAACCCGCCCCTCTACCG
>JBAPXA010000020.1:0-6528 GCA_049283975.1 Pyrinomonadaceae bacterium
GTGCCATTCTGTCGGCCCACCGGCTACCGCCTGGTGGTACTGACCTCATGGGTCCGAACCAGACACTCATCCAATGATCGTCAGCCAATAAGTCCAAACTGCATCAGTACCGTGGAGACAGGCTGAACACTAAATAGAAAATAGTAATCTCTAAAGATGAGTTTCAAATAACCAGCGGGGGCAAGCCCACCTTCCTGACTGAGCATGACCATCATGAAGCACTTTGATCCGACTACATTGGAGATTTATCGCGCGCTCTACACTTCGGTGGCGGAGGAGATGGGCATCGCCTTACGCCGGACGGCGTTCTCACCGAACATCAAAGAGCGTCGCGATTATTCCTGTGCCGTGTTCGATCGCGCTGGTCGTGTGATTGCACAGGGTGATCATATGCCGGTACATCTCGGATCGATGCCGATGGCAGTCGCTGCGGCCCTCCGAGAAATCGAACTACAGCCTGGTGACGTGGTCGCGCTTAACGATCCTTATGCCGGTGGCACACATCTGCCGGATGTAACCTTGGTGTGTGGAGTCTGGGCCGGACGCGGGGACGCGGCGACGCGGAGACACGGAGACACGGAGACGCGGGGACGCGGCGACACGGAGACGCGGCGACACGGAGACAGCCCGACTTGGAAACAGCGAGACAGAGCGGCACCTGGAGCCTTCATGAGGAACGCCGCGTCACCGCGTCCCCGCGTCTCCGGGTCTCCCCGTCCCCTCTTCTTCGTTGCCAATCGCGCTCACCATGCGGACATTGGCGGCGCTACGCCGGGCTCGATGGGAGTGGCTGCCGACATCTATGGCGAAGGCCTGCGCATTCCGCCGATTCGTCTGGTGCGAAATGGAGAGCTTGATCCGGACACGATGCGATTGGTCTTGGCCAACGTCCGCGGACAGCATGAGCGTCAGGGCGACTTTCAGGCGCAGATCGGTTCTTTAAAAACAGGCGCGCGCCGCTTGCTGGAGATTGTGGAGCGACGGGGTGCGAAAGAGGCCAGCGAGTACGCGGCCCATCTGATCGCCTATTCAGCGAGAGTGATGCGTCATGCGATAAAGGAAATACCCGATGGCGCCTACCTTGCCGAGGATATGCTTGATGATGATGGCATCAGCAACGAGCCGGTGAATATTCGCGTGCGAGTCACCATCAAAGGCGAACGGGCAACAGTTGATTTCAATGGCAGCGCGCCTCAAGTTGCAGGTCCGATCAATGCCGTTGCCGCTATCACTGTTTCTGCCGTCTCTTATGTATTCCGTTGTTTGCTTAAAGGAGATATGCCGGCCAGCGCTGGCCTAATGGACCCGATAACAGTGGTGGCGCCTGCTGGCACAGTGGTGAATGCGGTTCATCCGGCGGCAGTCGCGGGTGGGAATGTCGAGACGTCGCAACGTATTGTGGATGTGCTCTTCAGGGCGCTGTCGCAAGCGATTCCGGCCCGCATTCCCGCTGCCAGCCAGGGAACAATGAACAACCTGACGATCGGCGGGATCGACGCGCGCAGCGGCAAAGAATTCTCATACTACGAAACTGTTGCAGGCGGGATGGGAGCGCGGCCGCAACGCGACGGCATCAGCGCCGTTCATACGCATATGACGAATAGTTTGAACACGCCGGTCGAGGCACTCGAGTATGCGTATCCTTTGCGAGTGCGCGAGTACCGCATTCGCAAAGGCTCGGGTGGCAAGGGAAAACATAATGGCGGGGACGGCGTGGTGCGCGAGATTGAAACACTTGTGCCGGCGCGGATGTCTTTGTTGGCTGACAGAAGAAAGAGCGCGCCTTATGGTTTGCACGGCGGCGAGGCTGGCGCAGTAGGCAAGGCTGAGATTGTAAGTGGTGAACGATCTCGCTCGATCGGATCGAAGGGAAGCTGGGAATTAAAGGCCGGCGATCGCGTCAGAATTGAAACGCCCGGTGGCGGTGGACTTGGAAAAGCAGAAGGCTGAACATTTTCCATATGTCATTTATCATTTCTCATTTTCCATTTGAAGAGAACTGAAACCGCCAAGTCGCCAAGGTTCGCAGAGTTCGCCAAGAGAATAAAACGAACTTAGTACTTTGTGCTTAGTGCTTTGTTTGAGAAGCTCAGCTTTAACATCTGCCGTTCAAGTTTCACTTGCGAACAAAGTTCAAAGAACTAAGCCCAAAGCACCAAGTTCAAAGTACAACGCACAAAGCACTAAGTTCGTTTTATTCTCTTGGCGAACTCTGCGAACCTTGGCGACTTGGCGGTTTCAGTTTCAGCGTTTTAGGTCGTCAGCCTTCGATAGATTCCCGGCAGTCTTTCTGGAAGTGAAAGCACGTCATCGATAATTGTGTACCCAATTTCGCCGTAGAGATCCTTTAACTCCGACTCTGATTCGCGGTCGATGGTGATGCAAAACGGAGTAATACCCTGAATCTTCGCTTGTCTTAACGCCTCGCGCGTATCTTCACGCGCATAACGCGCGTCGCCGTAGTCGTGATCGTAAGGACGGCCGTCCGAGAGCACAATCAATAATCGCGTGCGCGCCTGCTGATTTGCGAGCTTCGCAGTCGCATGCCGGATCGCTGCTCCCAAACGAGTATTGTTTTGATAGGTGATGCCGCCGATTCGCTGCTTTACTTCATCGGAATAGCGTTCCGAGAAATCCTTGACGATGTAAAACTTCACATTGCGTCGTCCTTCCGAAGTGAAGCCGTGGATGGCGTAAACATCGCCGACCGCTTCGAGGGCTTCACTCATTAATACCAACCCCTCTTTTTCGATCTCGATAATGCGCCGGCCGGGATGCGTGTAAGGCTGAAGGGGATGGCGCCCAATCGTCCGTGCCGTTGACGAAGATTGATCCAGCAAAAAAGAAACGGCAACATCTCGCCGGCGTCGCAGACGCTTGGTGTACAGGCGTTCAGATTGATGGCCGCCACCAACCTTGGCTGCGCGGCGATCGAGCACGTAATCAACTACCGCATTCAGATCGTATTCCTCGCCATCAATTTCATTTGCGACGCGCGTCAACTCTTCAGGTTTCAGCAGTTGGAACTGGTAGCGAATGGATGAAATCACGCCCCGGTGCCGTTCGCGCGTCTCGTCGACAAAGCTGCGATCGCCGTGTTTTACCTGTTTCTCGATGACGCGGCACCAGCCGAGCCGGTGATCGGTTAACTCGCGATCCCACTCGTCATAGTTATAAGCAACTTCACCTTCCTGTAGCTCGAGCTCAGCACTTTCACCTTCGATCCAGGCCTCACCACCTTCGAGATTGTCAGGATCGCCTTCCGCATTAGGATCGTTCCAGGCGTTGAAAAGGTCGCGCGCATCGCGCCGTTGCGGTTGTCGATCGTCGCGGCGGTTGCGCAGCGTCTCACTTATCATCGAACTCTCGCTGTCGCTCTCTGATGGTTCTTTTTCCACTTCGAGTTGTTGTACAGAGTCATCGGTAGGAACGACAGACTGGAACAGCCCATACGCGCGTTTCGTAGCCATGAGGGTGTCGGCTACCGTCGCCGTCGGACTGGTCAGATATTCCGCAAAGATAGTTTCCAGCTCAGAAACAATTTGGCCATAAAACTGTCGCGCATCTGCAAGCGCACCACCCAGCATCGTAATTTGAAACAGGATCTCAAAAGGGAGCAGGGTCGCCGGCAGATCGGTGATCTTGGGACGAGTTGGACGCAGGTGTTCGCGAACGAGGTCGAGATCGCGTGCGAGGCCGCGGTACTTGTAACGTAACCGCGAATCGATGCGGCCGTTTTCAAGAGTTCCGAAGATGCGTTGAGCCAAAGGCGGTTCAGGAAAGAGATGGAGCACGGCGGAGTAATCAAAATCGCTGGGCGTTGCGACGGACACGGCACCTGAAGTTGCGGTCGCCGGAATGTCAGCGAGGTAACCATTAAGTGCGAAAGCATCACGCTCTGCAGCGTGCTCGGGATCGTAGGTATCAGAGATGCTTGCAAACGCCGCGGTGAGATCACTTGTGCTGCGCTTGTAAGTTTCAAATTCAATTTGCCCGGCTGCGTGTGCGGCTAGAACTTTGTACAGGCGGAAATCGAGATCGGCATCGCCAAACTCCGCCACTAGCGAGGGCAGGTGAATGGTTTTGCCATCACCAATCCTCGTTTCGATCGGTACGGCAGCGATCGGTGCGATCTCGATCTGCTGACCGGTGAGAGCTTCAACGTAGAGGCGCAGCACGTCTTTGACGGCGTCGAGCGCCAGACCAGCGCTGCCGCTGTGCAACACCGCGTAGCTACTGCGTGTTTCGAGGGCGAAGTAACTACGGCGTGCACGCGCGTCAGTCCTGGTGGCAGCCAGACCGTTTTGTGCCCACTCAGCAAATTGTTCGATCGCAACGGTGCGTAGTACGCCCGGGCTGGAACGAAAACAAGCAAGTGCGGCTTCACCATCCACACGGGCGATTTCCTGGGTCAATGCAATCACGCGCTTCATTAGCGCGATTGAATCCGCAGACCTTTGATCACTGAAAAACCCGAGCACAAACCGCGGACTGGCGCGTACAAAAGCGACGAGGCTGGCGTTCCCGTGTTGGGCTACAACTCTTAGCAGCTCGATCCAGTCGCCAAACACGTCGGGTGCCATTCGCAGCAACTTGCCACCCGCCAGCATCAGATTCAGAGCACCGCCGCCACCTCTCTCGAGAAACTCATCCGTGCTGGCGATTAATCTCAAAGCATCGCTCGCACTCAAATGTTCCAGTGCTGTAGGGATGGCTGACCAGGCATCCGCTGCCATGCCACCAGCCCGGAAGGCGAATGCCGAAGCTAAGCGAAACGAGTCTGCTAATACTGTCGGGTCCGCATATCTCCGTAAGGTTGCGACCACGTCGGGCGTCGCGCTGAGAAAGTCTGAACTGTGTTTCGCTGAGCGTCGCGCGATTTCGGCGGCAATCTCGAGCGTTTTAATAAAAACTTCAGGATCATTGAGTGAGGTTGATAACTCTGGCGCGCGCCGGAGGGTATCAGTAGCATTCGTCGCCGAAAGCGTCATCTGCCGTGCGCAGACCTGAAACAAAAGCTGAAGCGCGCCCTGCGGGACGTCCTTGAGATCGTCGACGCCGGCAATAAAAAAGGAAACCGAGTTTTCAACGTCGCCCATGGCCAGACGGCGGCCCATCTCACCCCAGGCTTGCAACTCTGCAACTGCCAGACCTTCGGCTGCCGCTGGCGCAGCGCGGAGAAACTCAATCGCGGCGCGCAGGGAAATTCCGCCAATCGATGCGGAGGTTTCCAGAATAGCAGTGGCGATGTTTAGCGGGAGGCGGGTGAGACCGCGCGTTAGCTCCAAAACTGATTGGCGTTCAGCGGCGCTGCGAGCTGAAGGGAATTGCTTTTCGAGATCCTGCTTGAAGGAATCGTCGGAGTTCATGGTCTCAAGTCTCAGGTCTCAGGTCTCAGGTCTCAGGTCTTAAGAGTCAGTGCTGACTTCCGGTCATTGAGCTCAAGCTTCAGATCAGAACCAAACCTGGATAGTAGAACTTGAGACTTGAGACCTGAGACCTGAAACCTGAGACCTGAGACTAAGGACTCACATCACAGTGGTCACGATTTCGCGGATGCTTGTTTGTAACTCGCGATCGTCGGTGATTGGCGAACACATAGCCACGTCGGCAGCGGTGACGGGCGGAATGCCAAGCGCGATCAGTTGCGCAGCGTAGATCAACAAGCGAGTCGAGACGCCTTCCTCCAGACCGTGTCCGCGCAGATTGCGAACTTTCTGGCCGATGAGAACAAGATCCCGCGCCGTACCTTCATCGACTCCACCTTCATGCGCAACGATCTCCGTTTCCAGCTCAGGGGGCGGGTAATCGAAATCGATGGCAACAAAACGTTGCCGCGTCGATTGCTTCAGGTCCTTCAAAATTGACTGGTAACCGGGATTGTAGGAAACGACGAGCATAAAGTCGGAGGGCGCGTCGAGAATTGTCCCGCGCTTTTCGATCGGCAAACGTCGCCGGTGATCGGTGAGTGGGTGAATAATCACTACCGTGTCTTTGCGCGCTTCTACCACTTCGTCGAGATAACAGATCGCGCCGTTCCGGACCGCGGACGTTAAGGGCCCGTCATGCCAGACCGTTTCTTCGCCTTCCAAAAGAAAACGTCCGACCAGATCGGTAGCCGACAGATCTTCATGGCAAGCGACCGTGATTAGCGGCCGCTCCAGTCGCCAGGCCATGTGTTCGACAAAACGCGTTTTGCCGCAGCCGGTGGGACCCTTAAGAATTACGGGCAAGCGTGCCGAGTGTGCGGCTTCGAAAAGATCTACTTCCCTGCCTACCGCGAGGTAGAAGGGTTCTGAGACAACGCGAAATTCCTGGATGGCCTGTTCGGACATAATTAAGTTTCGGGTTCCGAGTTTCGAGTTCAATCTATGGGTACTGCTGCAGTTTGACAATCCACGAACGGAGCCATGAGGTCAGTACCACCAGGCGGTAGCCGGTGGGCCGACGCGCTACTACTCGACCTTGGGCTAGAATCCGAACTCCTTAGCATCGAACTGACGACCATGCGAGGCATTAGTGCCATTC
>JBAPXA010000021.1:0-11232 GCA_049283975.1 Pyrinomonadaceae bacterium
GTATTGCGGTAAAGCCCGCTGACCTTCAGACCTCACGAAAACTCCCTCAGGTTTGCTGAAAACAACCCGCGATTTCCCTCGAGATTTGCCTTCGAATGCAGTAGCGGCTTTCTGGCGTGCAGGCACAAACGTTGCCTGTTCAAACGTTAGAAAGGAACACTCCTATGCCTACCAAAAGAAAATATTCAAACGCCACATTTACCAAACGAGTCGATCATGAAGCTGGCCGTCATCGTCCTTCGCGGGCAATGAGCGAGCCGGCTGTTTGTGAAGACTGTGGGGCTGAATACGCCAAGCGACGCTGGACTGAGAGAAGTTCGGGTTCGGTTGTTGAACAGCACGAACATTGGCGTCCAGCACAGATCACGGTTTGCCCCGCTTGCGCGCAGATTCGCACGGGCGAACCTCGGGGATTTGTCTACCTTGATGGAGCATTTTTCGAATCTCACGATCAAGAGATCCAATGGCTTCTTCTCAATGAAAGCGAACGAGCTGCTGCCGATAATCCGCTGGCTCGCATCATGGAATGGAGACGCGGTGAAGGGCATAAGCTAACTGTAACCACCACGACAGAACATTTGGCGCAACGGCTGGGGCACGCCCTTGAAAAGGCATTCGGCGGCCATGTTGATTACGATTTTTCACATGAGAATAAACTGGCGCGCGTCACATGGCAGCGAGAATGAATTAGCGAAAGCTCAGGCGATGCTCGGAGGTGAACAAATGACGGAACCAACACCGGCAAGAACGTCAATGAGGGCAAATGAAATCCAAATCAATGCCGGATCAGTTTTGCTGAACGGTGAATTGAAGGTGCCCGACAAAGCGACGGGAATTGTGTCGTTCGCCCATGGCAGTAGCAGCAGTCGTCATAGTCCTCGCAATCAATTTGTGGCCCGGGTAATTCGCGACGCCGGCGTTGGCACTTTGCTTTTCGATCTGCTTACGCGCGAAGAGGAGGTAATCGACAACTACACGCGCGAATTTCGTTTTGACATCAACCTGCTTGCGCGCAGGCTGGTGGCTGTGACCGGATGGTTAGCTAGAGAAACAACGACCAGTCACTTGCGTCCGGGTTTCTTTGGATCCAGTACCGGAGGCGGCGCCGCATTGGTTGCCGCTGCTGAGTTGGGGGAGCAGATCGGAGCGATCGTCTCTCGAGGGGGTCGACCAGATCTCGCAGGTAAGGCCCTGGGCCATGTCAAAGCTCCGACTCTCTTGATAGTCGGCGGTCTTGATGAACCAGTTATCCGAATGAACCAGAACGCTTATGCCCAACTTCGCTGCGAGAAGGAGTTGAAAATCATACCTGGAGCAACGCACTTATTTGAGGAGGCCGGTAAGTTGGAAACCGTCGCTAATCTTGCGGCGACATGGTTTATGAAATACCTACGTTGATGACGATACGTCGGAACGGAGCATTGATATGTCAGTTGGAGTAAACGAGAAGGAATGGCACATGTAGCTTGCGGGTGTCCCGCGCGCGAGGACAGTGATTATTGCAGTGAAGCGTGCAAACACACTCATTCAGATACCGATTGTGCTTGTGGACATCCGGAATGCCGAGCACAGGCTTGATGCGGGCCACATAACCACGGAGTTAGTTATGCAATTCGCAAACAGAATCAATGCCGGCCGGTTACTCGCCAGCAAGCTTGAGATCTACGCCGCCCGTTCCGACGTCATTGTTCTTGGTCTGCCACGCGGCGGTGTGCCGGTCGCGTATGAAGTGGCGCATGCCTTAAATGTTCCGCTAGACGTCTTTGTAGTGCGAAAACTCGGGGTGCCCGGATATGAGGAGCTGGCAATGGGGGCCATTGCTACAGGGAATGTGCGCGTCCTGAGTGAAGATCTCATAAAAGAGTTGGGAATTCCCGGTCAATGGATTGATCAAGTTGCTGCACGGGAACAACGCGAACTCGAGCGCCGCGAAAAACTTTATCGCGGCGCAGCCCCACCCCTCAATGTCAAAGGTCGCACTGTCATTGTTGTGGACGATGGTTTAGCTACCGGATCCACCATGCGGGCCGCTGTAAACGCTCTTAAGAGTTTAGGACCCGACCGGATTGTGGTCGCGGCTCCCGTGGCAGCGCGCGAAACTTGTGAATCTTTCAAGGCCGATATGCAGTCAACCTGTGTTTGCTACATGAGCCCGGTTCCGTTTGAAGGAGTTGGTAAGTGGTACCGGGATTTTTCACAAACGACCGATGCAGAAGTGTGCGCTTTGCTGCAGCATGCCACAGAGAATCAACGAAAACATGTTGCCTGATTCGTATTAGTAGAGAGGGATTCGGTGATGCTTAACGACAGCACTATCTTATTGACGGACGTGGTACACGAAGCGGCGCACCCGCTCATCGGGGAAGTCGACGACTACGATCCTCTGATGAAACTAGTTGGGAATGCCTCGCTGGTTCTGATTGGCGAAGCGTCGCATGGCACACACGAGTTCTATCGCGAGCGCGCTCAAATCACAAAGAGACTAATAAAGGAAAAAGGTTTTACCGCGGTTGCCGTTGAAGCTGACTGGCCCGATGCTTATCGCGTCAATCGCTACGTGCGTGGCATGGGTAAAGACTCGGACGCTGTTGAGGCGTTATCGGGTTTCAAGCGCTTTCCTTCATGGATGTGGCGGAATGCTGACGTGCTCGACTTTGTTGGCTGGCTGCGCACTCATAACGACGACCTGCCCCCAACTGGGCCCAAGGTTGGCTTTTACGGTTTGGATCTATACAGCCTGCATACCTCAATCGAGGCTGTACTTGATTATCTTGAACGTATCGATCCGGCTGCGGCTCAGCGAGCCCGCGCCCGTTACGCTTGCTTCGATCACTTTGGTAAGGACGAACAAGCTTACGGATATGCGACAGGCTTAGGCATTTCCCAATCCTGTGAAGACGAAGTCGTCAGCCAACTTCTCGAGATTTACCAGAACGCGGCTGAATATGCGTGGCGAGATGGTCGCGTTGCGGCCGACGAACATTTCTATGCTACGCAGAACGCTCGCCTGGTCGTGCACGCTGAGCGTTACTACCGCTCGATGTTTCGCGGACGCGTTTCTTCATGGAATCTGCGCGATTCACACATGGCCGAGACCCTTGAGTCTTTGCTGGTGTTTCTTCGCGCTCAAAATTCGCATTCCAGGATCGTGGTTTGGGAGCACAACTCGCACCTCGGCGACGCGCGGGCTACGCGCATGGGTCAGGAGGGAGAGTGGAACGTCGGACAACTTGTGCGGGAACGGCACCCGGGTGATGCGAAACTTATCGGATTCACAACCTATCAAGGAACCGTCACCGCGGCTTCCAATTGGGATGCGCCGGCGGAACGCAAGCGAGTTCGACCGGCGCTGGAAGATAGCTATGAAGCACTCTTCCACGACGTCGACATCCCACGGTTCCTGCTCACATTTGGCGGAACAGATCATGCCACTGCGGCGCTTCGCGAGCCAATGCTTGAGCGCGCTATCGGCGTGATCTATCGGCCGGAAACTGAGCGTGCCAGCCACTACTTTCAAGCTCACCTATCGGCGCAATTCGACGCAGTACTGCACTGCGACGAAACGCGTGCAGTGGAGCCTTTGGAGCGCACCTCGGAATGGGAAGCCGGCGAAGTGCCTGAAACATTTCCCACCGGAATCTAAGTAAGGAGAGTTGAATTATGAAAACGAAAGAGATTCGAAAAAACGAATGGCCGAAGTTCTTTGATAGCTTCAGCCGTCAACACGCCGGCTGGTTAGTGACACTCGAAATCCTCGGGTCTGATGTCGGTGCTCAAGTTGAGGAACGCGACCTGGCCTTTGAGGGCATAGTAGACGAGTGGGATGAGGTCAAGGGTAATCAGATCGTACTTATGATGGGCGCTAAGCCGGACGATCACATAACACACGCTATTAGTCGTCCCACGGAGGTAAGTCTGGAGCAAACAGACGAAGGCGCTGATGTCGCCCTTGCGATTAAGTCAGAGGAAGGAATCACGGCGCTGGTACGATTTCGCTCAGCGATGTTGCCGGAAATGGTTGATGGGGTTGTGGGCCAAAAGGCACGACCATTGCTTTAGGCAAAAGGTCACCAATGCTGTTTGAAAAAAGAGAAAATGTTCACATGACGCACACGATCGCCGGAATGAAACGATTGGCGATGGATAAGGCCAATGGCCCGGATGAAGGGCTTGAGTTGGAGGATAAAGAGGGAGCCGTCACAATCATGCGCTTCGAATCTGAAAGTGACAGCGTGATTCCAGGCGCTTAAGGAGTTAGTGCAATGCGAAAAACTCTTCTAACGCTTTTTTTCATTATGATCTGGAGCACGACTACGGCTGCTCAATCCCAGACTTTCACCAGAGATGGTCTCGACTATGCACTAGATCTTCCGACATCTGTATGGAAGGCCGTCTCACGGGTCGATGTGCATGAGCATTTTGAATTCATAAACGGCGAGGATTACAGCAATGGATATCTGCGCCTACGCAAGAGACTCGTAGGAGCGGGTACAGTGCCCGAGGACATCTTTCGTGAAGATGAGAAGTGGGAATTACAGAGATTGCCTGGTTACGTTGCTTGCAGCAACGGCACGGGTAACGAGTTCTACGGACGTTTGAGAGGAAGAGTGTTCGCTTACGGGTACGTCAACAAAGGGGTGAACATGGACGGCCGCATCTATTATCTTCAATTAGATAACCGTACCTTCTATGCCCTCCATTTCACCGTCGCCAGTGAAAAACTTCAGGGGCTTCGGGATCAAATGGATTCTATCGCCCGAAGTTTTCGTTTGAAATGAGCATTCAACTAACAGGAGAGGTCGCTCAAAAGAGATACGGCCCTGTGTTGGCAGCCGTAATTCGTTGATATGAATGGTCGGGGCGAGAGGATTCGAACCTCCGACCTCTCGGTCCCACCCATACTAGTCAGGTGCTCATCAAGCAGTGGCAGCCCAATGAGGGGGTTTTTTCCTCAGCCGCCGAATAAATTCGCAGTTGTCCGCCCCGCTAACGCTTCTCACCTTCCACCCGAGCATGAGCTTCCCGTCTTTTACCCAGTATTTCGCGAAATTCGCTCCGTGAAGATGACCTCAGGTGGCAACGCAGGCCGAGGTATGCAAGTTGCTGTTTTTGGTACAGGTTAGGAGGGCGAGATGAGGGAAAAAATAAAAGCCGTCGATTTCATGTACTACGTTGCCACTAGCAAGTTCATGGAGCAGTGGGACCGAGCGAAGGAAGGCGAACTGATCTGCCGCATGGAAAAGGCGATTGGGGGATTGCCACGCTTCGTTTCCATTGAGGAGATGATGCGACAGATGGATGAAGCCGGGGTGGAGAAAGTCTTCATCACCCAATGCAAGATGTGGTCTTACTGGCGCAAGTGGATGTACATGGACACCCAACTCGAGGACGTTCTTCAGTACACGCAGCGCTATCCCAATCGTTTTGTGGGCTTGGCTGGCTACAACCCGTTTCGGATCAAGGAGAGCCTGGCGGAAATTGAGCTCGCTGTCACGAAATACGATTTCAAGGGCGTCTATGTGCACATCTACGGGTTCGATATCCCACTCAACGACGCAAAGATGTATCCCCTCTTTGCCAAGTGCACCGAGCTGGATGTGCCTGTTTCCATGCAGGTCGGTCACGTTCTTGAAGCGATGCCAAGTGACGGCGCGCGCCCAATGTTTCTTGACCGTATTGCCTGCGACTTTCCTGATTTGAAAATGATTGGAGCCCATACCGGGTGGCCCTGGGTCGATGAGCTGATTTCTGTCTGTTACAAGTGGGAGAAAATCTGGTTTGGCATTGATGCCTGGCTTCCAAAGTATCTTTCACCACAGGTCGTTCAGTTCATGAATAGCAGGCTGGGCAGTGATCGTTGCCTCTGGGGCACAAATGGTTTGCCCTGGAAGGAGAGTCTGAAACAACTTTGCGAGCTCGGTTTGAAACCAGAAGTGGAAAGAAAAGTGCTGCGAGAGAATGCGATGGAGTTGTTCAAACTTGCCGAAACAGAGAAACAGCCCAATGTCGTTGAGACAATTCCACTAACCAGGCCGGCCCATCTGGAGACAGCGCTGTCATGAGTACCGAGACACTTACAACAGTAGACGATGACATTGGCACCCAGGAGAAACCGCTTAGCAGCCTGCTTGATTTCACTGGCAAGTCGGTACTAGTGACCGGAGGTGCGCGCGGCATCGGACGAGCGATCGTGTCGGCCTTCGCTCAGGCCGGTGCGGACGTGATCATCGGGGATCTTCGTTTTGAGAATGCGCAGGATACGGCTGAAAGCATCAGCCAACTTTCTCACCGGCGTGTTGTGGCCGTGGAAACGGATGTAACAGATCGCGGAGCCGTGGAAAGATTGAACAAGGAAGCCCAAAGATTGTTTGGGAAGGTAGATGTACTGGTGAATTGTGCGGGTTGGGATCGGTTACTTCCTTTCACCAAGACCACTCCCGATCTCTGGCAAAAAATTCTTGAGATAAATTTTCTTGGCCTCGTCAATCTGTGTCACGTCGTTTTGCCGCACATGGCCGAGCGCAAACAAGGGGTGATCGTCAACATCAGCTCAGACACTGGCCGCGTTGGTTCGTTCGGCGAGGCGATCTACGCAAGTTCAAAGGCGGCGATCAACGCATTCTCGAAAACGCTGGCGCGCGAACACGCGCGCGACAACATACGGGTTAACGTCGTCTCCCCCGGACTCTGTGAGACACCGTTGATCGACGAGATGCGGCAGGATCAGTTCACTGGGAAGATACTCGGATCGATAGTCAACTTTATTCCGTTAAAGCGTCTGGGCAGACCCGAGGAGATCGCACCTTTGGTAGTGTTTCTTGCTTCTGACGCGGCGAGTTACATCACGGGACAGGTAATTAGCGTCAACGGCGGACTAAACATGGTTGGGTGAAGCGGGGAACAACTTACCAGGGCGGGGCCCAATAGATTGGCAAACATGATTACTAGTTCAAGTGACTGCGAAGACATCATTTCTGATGTGAATTTCTCCACCGTGCGCGAGTGGAAGGAGCAACATCCGGGCGATAAGGCCATCGCTTACTTTCCCGTTTATGCTCCCGTCGAACTCATTCACGCTGCCGCGATGTTGCCGGTTGGCCTGAGTGGAGCGGGCGACCAGCTCGACATCCAGTACGCCGACGCTCGCTTCGGTTCCTTCATCTGCTCAATCGTTAAAACAACTCTCGAGCTGGGACTCACAAATCACCTGGCGCCATTTGACGGCGTACTCTTTTCTTCCATTTGCGATTCAGCGCGGAATCTCTGCTTCGTCATGAAGCGCAACTTTCCGGACAAGTACATTGACTTTCTTCATCTCCCGCACAATCCAAAATCAAGATCCAGCACCGATTTTCTGGGGACTGAGTATCGCCGTTTGTTGGAGCAATTGGAGGCATTGAATGGCCGCCAGGTCAGCGATGAGAATTTGAACGAAGCTATCACCCTTTATAACGCTAATCGCGCGCTGACGCGCCAGCTTTACGACGAACGGGCTCGCCAGCCCCAACTGCTTCGCACCAGTGAGTTGTACGCGTTGGTACGGGTCGGGAACTTCCTCCCGGTTGCACAGCACACTGAATTACTGCAGCGGACTATTTCTGATTTGCCGACACGTGTCGGCAAACAGCGAGACTCCATCCGCATCATCGTGGAAGGTTCGTTCTGTGAGCAGCCGCCGCTCGATCTGATCAAGATTCTCGAAGAAGCAGGTTGCTACATCGTCGATGATGATTTTGTCCTCGGGCCGCGCTGGTTTCTGGAAGATGTGCCTGTTAACGGTGATCCCCTGAGAGCGCTGGCTGAAAGTTATTCCGAGCGAGCGGTGTATTCATCTGTGCGACACGATTCCCGCAAGCCGCGCCATAAAGAACTTATTGAAAAGGTCCGTCGCCGAAAGGCGGATGCGGTGATTCTGCTAATCGCTAAATTCTGCGAGCCCGCACTCTTTGATTACGTGCTCTTCAAAGAAGAATTGGAGAAGGAGGGCATTCCGCATCTGCTGATGGAGTTTGAAGAGAAGATGTTTACTTTCGAGCGGCTGCGAACTGAAGTGGAGACCTTTGTTGAGTCGTTGCTGTTTGATTGAGGGTGCGAAAACTATGTCAAGGCAAACTGAATATCGCAGTGAACTGCACCAGCGACAAAAAGAGTTGATGGTCAAATGGTATGAACGTCTAAATGCAGCGGCCGAGACGGGCAGTCCCCCTTCAGTCTCAATGATGGTCTCCGGCAATTGCGTCGAATTGCTCGAGGGCTTCGGCGCCGTGCCGATCTATCCGGAAGTAAATGCGCTGCAACTGGCCATCCGCCATCAGTCGCTCGATCCCATCCTTTTCGCGGAGGAAATGGGTTACGCGGCCGACAATTGTGCTTATGTAAAAGCCGATATCGGTGCGTACCTGAAAGGAATCACGCCGACGGGAGGCAAACTACCGAAGCCCACGCTGGTGCTCTGCAACTTTGTTGGTTGCAACACCTATCTCAAGTGGTTTGAACATGTCGCGGAATTCACGGGCGCGCCACTCTACACGCTCGATGTGCCTTTCATGCGCGCAGACGATCCTTCGGCAGCCGACATCAAGTACGTTGTTAGTCAATTGAAGGAACTGATTAAGCTCCTCGAACAATTGACCGGTCGCAAGTTTGATTACGACCGGTTCAAGCAAGGTGTGCGCTGTGCGGCGCGCGTGGAAGAACTGTGGTCAAACATCAAGCACCTGGCGCGCACCGTGCCCTCGCCTTTCGACGCCTATTTTGATGCGATCACCTTTATGGGCCCGCTGTATGTCTATCGCGCTAAACCGGAAGGCGTGGAGTTCTTCGAACTTGCTTTGCGGGAGCTGGAAGACAAGGTCGCGCGCCATGAAGGCGTCAATGATCAAGAAAAGTTTCGCGTGGTGATCGAGGGACCCCCGCCCTATCCGCATTTCCGTACCTTCCGCGACATGTTCGCGAAGTGGAAAGCCTGCGCGGTCGCTTCGACTTATTCCACGGTGGGCGGCTTATGGGAGTTTGGCGCCAGGCATGACCCGGACAAGCCTTTCGAATCAGTCGCCCTGCACATGCTGGCCCACAATGTTACGAATAGGAACTATCTGCAACGTTACGAACAGATCAAACGGTATGTCGAAGAGTGGGGCGCGGACGGAGTAATCATTCATTTCGTAAAGAGCTGCCGTTTGTTCTCAGCAGGGCAGGGAGACATGCGCGATTATTTTACGAAAGTGTTGGGTGTGCCCACGCTGTACATCGAATCGGATCTGGAGGACCCGCGTTACTTTTCTGAAGCGCAGCTGCGGAATCGCATTGACGCTTATTTTGAAGCGCTGGAACACCAGAAGGCCCATGGAGGCATGGTGACGAGCAAAGCAGAAGGCAGTAGGCAGAATGCAGAACGCAGAGCGAAACAGTTCCTTTAGTCTCTGAAAGAACTGCGTGGAAAAAGACCCTGGCATTTGTTCGTGCAGGTTCGTGTTATTTCGTGGATCGTCTGTAGCTGAGTTTGGAGAACCGCAATGAGATTCGCAGCCGGAGTTGATGTCGGTTCGACGCAGACAAAGGCCGTCGTGATGGAAGAAAGCGCCGGTATCGTCGCCCGCGCGCTAGTTGATACCGGAGCCAATGTTGTCAGGGCTGCCGAGAATTCCTTTCAGCTGGCCTGCCGCGAGGCGCAGATCGAACCGCGCGACGTCGGTTTCGTTGTCGGCACTGGTTACGGTCGTTACAAGATCACCTTCGGGAACGCGCAAATGACCGAGATAAGTTGTCATGCGCGCGGCGCCAGCTACATCTTTCCCTCGACGCGCACGGTGATCGACATGGGTGGTCAGGACGCGAAAGCGATCAGCATTGGATCAGATGGGCAGGTGCTCGACTTTGTTATGAACGACAAATGCGCCGCCGGCACCGGTCGCTTTCTGGCGAACGCTGCTGATGTAATGGGCATCAGTCTTGATGAAGTTGGTCCGCTCTCACTTGCGGGTACGCGCCCCGTCAAACTAACAACTGTGTGTACCGTCTTTGTTGAGTCAGACATTCTCTCGTACCTCTCGATGGGAAAAAAGCCAGCGGATATCCTGCGCGGCGTTCATCTGGCAATAGCGAAACGAACAATCTCACTAGCCCGGCGCGTGTCCATCGAGCCCGACGTCACAATGACGGGGGGCGTGGCTCGCAACCTTGGCATGGTGAAAGCGCTCGAGGAAGTGCTCGATACCAAATTGCAAATTAGTCCGGATGCTCACTTCATAGGCGCAATAGGGGCGGCCTTGTTTGCTCTCGAAAAAGAGGACGAGAGCTTCGAGTCGGCGGTGTGGAGACAAGCAACATGCGAAACGTAGCAGGCATCGACTGCGGTTCGGGACTTACCAAAGCCGTAATCATCTCCGAGTTTGGAGCAAACAGCCAACCGGAGGTGCTTGGCCGCGGCAAAACCAAAACTGGCGTGAACATGGAAGCAGCGGCGAGTGCTGCTTTGGAAGCGGCGCTTGGCGACGCAGGCTTGCAGCGCGAACACGTTTCCTATGTGGCGACGACAGGGTTCGGTCGCTACGGTATTGGCTTTCGCGACATACAGATCACCGAAATCACAAGTGGCGCGCGCGGCGCGCACTTCTTAATTCCGCAGACGCACCTGGTGCTGGATATCGGCAGTCAATCCACTCGGGCGATGAGCCTCACAGAGAACGGCAAGGTAAAGGCTTTTAAGTCGAACGATAAATGTGCAGCGGGCTCTGGCAGCTTTATTCAGAGAGCAGCAAAGTATCTGGAGGTACGCATTGAAGACGTTGGTGAGCTGGCCATGCGGGCCACAAGTCCCCAACCAATTAGTAGTGTCTGTGCCGTCCTGGCGGAGAGTGAAATCATCAATCTTGTGAGCACCGGTCTGAGCGTCGAGGACATCATGCGTGGTATTTACGATTCGCTCGCCGATCGCGCTGCATTGTTGTTAAAGCGCGTCGGACCCGGTGGCCCATTGGTCTTCATCGGCGGCGTGGCGACTCAACGTGGAATGGTAAAAGCGCTGGAAGACCATTTGCAGCAACCAGTGACCGTGCCACCCGATTGCGAGTATGTCTGTGCGCTCGGCGCGGCGCTGCTGGGCCTGAAGCGTTGCAATCAATCAAGCGAGGCCTTGAAAGCCATCTCGCAAAGGGAAAGACCACTCGAGCGCGTGGTCTAGTTGGGTCTACGGCAGCCCTGCGAGATCTGCTTGGGACTCTGCCTTCAGTC
>JBAPXA010000022.1:0-11373 GCA_049283975.1 Pyrinomonadaceae bacterium
GTGTGCAGCAGGGCGGAACCTTCCGGGCGTTCTTTAACGTGGAAGGTCTACCTTAAAAACAGAAGGCAGATGGCAGAAGGCAGGGCAAAGAAATTAATCATTTCTCATTTGCCATTGGTGAATTCAACTTGGAAGTGCAACGCTGGCCCGAAGGGCCGGAAGTTAATAGCCACGCCCGTGAGGGCGTGGCACAGGCAATTAAACTGACCCCAGGTCCGAAGGACCGACAGTCGATTGATTAGCTAAATCACTGTCGCACCTTCGGCGCTTTTGTTTTATTGCGACCGCTGTCCACGCCCTCACGGGCGTGGCTACTAACTGCCGGCCCTGCGGGCCTGTGTGTTGCGCTTCTAACTTGAATTCACCAATGGCAAATGAGAAATGATCAATTGCCTTGCCTTGCCTGCGCCAAGCCCACTGCCGACTACCTCTGCCGTGTTCTATAAAGCATGTAGTCTCCAACCCGCTCACCGGAAACTCGCTCATACCAACGATCAAAGTTCGCAAGTGACGGTCCACCCACCGCGGGCGTTACTAGGTAACCAACAGTTGGCGCCGCGGCCCGCGCTGCATTGAAGGCCGCAATGTATTCAGCATAGAGCAAGGTTTCTCGCCGCACATCTTCTTCCCTAATGGCCCGCGTATGCGTCTGCTGCATCATGCGCTCCCAACCGAAGAGTGCCAGCTGCAGGAAGCTATCTCTGCCGGCCTGCGCTGCAAATTCCTTTTCATTAACACCCGAATAATAGAGTTGCTGGTAAAGCCGCTCGCGATTTTCCAAAGCGGACGAGCCTGAGAAAACGAACAGATGCGACGCCCAGAGGATGGGCTGGGGCGCCGTGTTTGGCAATGCATCCGCTAACCGAAGGTCGCTGCAGAACACCACCGGCGCAGCGGAATTGGGCTTTGTTGTTTCTGCTGCTGCCAATTCGCGCAAACGCCAGGCAACTCGTTGCGCCTCATCGCGCGCTCCGTTGTGGTTGCCCAATCTTGCACTTCGTACGCCGCTTTCAACGATGGCCCAACCAAAGATTGTTAGAACTATGAGAAAGAGCACTCGATGCCGGAGGCTCGGGGCTGTCTGCCGTTCTTGATTGCCGCGTAAAATCATTACAATCGCCAGAAAAGCGGCAAGCACACTCGCGTAGTTCGCGATATAGCGGCTGTAGTGCACTGGTTGTAATAGTAAGCCGGTAACAATTTGTTGGTTGAATGTTATTGCCGGTAACAAAGCAAACGACGCCGTAAAGATTAACGCGGGCTGGTGCCACTGTAGCCGGCGTGACCGGACTGCAATCACTAAAGCGAGCAAAACCAGCAAACCAATAACCACCGGCAAACTCACTACGGGAGCACGCGAATGAGTCAGCAACTGTGCTGCATCAACGGTGGGTGCCCGTTGGTTTAGCAAAAGACCGTAAGGCACGAGGGCCAACGCCGCACAAGCAGCGGGAATCGCCAAAACCAAAATTGCGTTTCGATCTCTTAGACCGCTTGAGCTTGTCCAAAGCACTGCGACAACGAAGAGCCAGGCGATCGCTGCAGTCCACAGAAAGAAGTAAGAAAAGATCAACAGGCCGATGACGAAACCCGCGAGCGCGGCACTTCGCACCCGGGACTGCTTTTTTTCATTACGCAATGCCTGCCAAACAAGGCCAACGAAGATGAAGAACAAGGGAAAAACCAGGGCGGGGACATAGCGTCGCAGGAAGGGCAAGGTCTCACCCCTCCCTCGCAACGAGATGATGCGCCAGGCATCGTAAGGTTCACCGGCGAGGCCGCCGAGACACAACACAACGATTGTCCCGGCCGCGGCAACACGGCTATCACTGGTGAGCAAAACCAGTAACCAAAAAAGAGCGAGAGTTGAAGCGAAGGCCGCAAGAGCGCGGACAAGCACAAAAGTCGCGCCCGTAGACAAACCCAAAGCTCGGGCCGGTAATGCTAAGGCGTAAGCAGCCACAAATTGAATTGAGTGTAAGGATTCAGGCAGCGGTTGCCGGGCTGTAACGTCTCGTCCGGTGTAGGGATCGTTACGGCGCGGACGTCCATCAATCAGAGCGTTCAAGTATGAGGCGTAAGCGACCTCGTCAAAATCAAAGGTCACGTATGTGCCTTGCCAGTCGCTGGAACGTACGGCCCAAAGATGAAACTGGGGCACCAAGGCGAGAACGCTCATTGCGATCGCGGCAATGAGTCCTAGTCGCCATTCGATGTAAAGGCCCGGCGCGACAGATTGACTCATGTTGCAGTACGCGGTGTTAATCGATAAAGGAGATATCGACCAATTCGCTCGCCGTTGTCGCGCGTGTACCAACGCTCGAGGTTGCTCAGATTTATAGGCTGATTCGCGTCAAGCAAAAGGTACGCGAGAGTTGGTCGCCTGGCGCGCGTTGAGTCAAAGTTCGCAATGAAGTCGGCATAGTTCTTCGCTTCATTAGCGATTTCTTCGGCAGTGATCGGTCTGAAGGTGGCTGTTAGCTTCTCATTGGCTCGTTCCCAACCAAAAATGGCGTACTTCACAAAACCGTTTTCATAGTGGGAAAACTCTTCGACGCCTACTCCCGAGAAGTAAAGAAACTGAAAGAACCGTTCCTTGTTTTCTGCTACGGAAACACCGGAGAAAACAAACATGTGTGGTGCCCAAAGGACAGCTTGCGGCGCGGTGGTCGGCAGGTTGTCGCTCCGGCCGAGGTTGGGCGCAAACACAACTTCAAGTGAATTCTGTTGCCCGATGACTGGTGGTTTGGCCAGCTCGCGTAATCGCAGACCGACAGGGCGCACCTCGTCGCGCAAAGAATTGACATAAGCAAACCGGCGAGTGGCAATCCAGGTTTCGCCCATTCCCCAACCATAGCCAAGCAAACCAATCGTCAGCAGCAAAAGCCCTGCGAACGGTCTGTGCTCAACCCTACCGCGTCGCAGCAAAACAATTCCCAACGCCAATGCCATCAGCGTTGTGTAGGTCACGACAAATTGCTCGTAATGCATTGGCTGCAACGATCGCCCCGTGATGATCTGTTGATTGAACACCACGAACGGCAGCAATGCGAACGCTAACGTAAACAGGATTCGTGGATCTCGCCGTGAAATGCGGTTAGCAAAAATCGCGACAACAACGACTATAACAATGATTAGCGCCAACGCTTCGATTGAACGCCAGACATCAGGCGAGTACGTGCGAACTAGTGCCTGCGCTACATCCATGGTCGGGGCACGCCGGAAGAGGAGGATTAAGTAAGGCACGGATGCGGCCGAGATTGAGGCGGTTAGTAACGCGATGCTCCGCAAGCCAGCGCGCCAATCATCAGGGCGTGCCGCGAACCATAAACACGCAACGAGCGCGAGCCACGCCAAGGCGGCGGTCCAAAGATAGAAGTAACCGTAAAGACAAACCGTAAAAGCCGCAGCCGCACCGAGTACGTAAAGCAGCCGCCGCTGACTCAAAGTGGTCGACAAGAGTCGCCAAACAAACGCAAAAAAAATCAGGAAATACGGAAAGGCGACAGCGGGACTATAGCGTCGCAGGAAAGGCAGATACACAAGAGTTGCTTGCTGACCGAAAAGCGGGCGCACCACTCCATTACCGGCTACGAGCAATCCGACACAAAGGACAAGTGGCACAAATGCGGCGGCAGCACGAGCGTCGTCAGTGATCAAAGCCAGTAACCAAAACAAAGTTAGCGCGGTGGTGAAAGCCACAATGGGCGTTACAAGAATGAATGCGGTTGCGGTTGAGAGGCCCAGCACTCTTGCCGGTAGTGCTATGAAATAAGCAGGAAGAAACTGAATCGAAAAAAGCGATTCCGGTAGGGGCGCGTCCGCAGCATCGTCTCTTCCAGTGTAGGGATCATTGCGTCGCGGACGGCCAGAGATCAAGGCGTTGACGTAGGCAGCATATGCAGGTTCATCGGTATAAAAAAAAGCCTGGTTGCCATTCCACTGCCGCCCTCGTTGGGCCCACAAGTAGAACTGTGGAAAGAGCGAAAGCAGCGTGATGGCCACGGCTGCAATCACGCCCCAACGCCAGCGGATCTTGGTGATCGTCTGCATTGTGCGCGGCGAGTATAAGAGGGGAAGGCGAAAGCGGGAAAGGAGAACGGGAAAGGTGAAGGGTTGAAAAGGGGAAAAGGGGAAAAGGGGAAAATTGAAGTGTGGGCGTAACAATCTGATCACATCTCTTTCCCCATTTCCCCCGTTCCCCGGTTCCTCCCTTCGCTTCTTCTCGTTGACAAGCGGTTGACCCAGAGTGAAGATGCGCCTCGTGCTTGACCCTTCCCCCGAACCACTTGCTTCATCTGAACCGTTTGCTGACCCCGGACGAAACTATGATCCAACTCGCTGCGAGCGGCTCTTCTGTTTAACTGCGCTGCTGTTGGGTTTCCTCCAGGCCTGGGGCCGCCGTCACGAAAGTGGCGACGGACTCGCTTACATGGGCCCCGATGGCATCTCTTATCTCGACATCGGCGACGCCTACATGCGCGGCGATTGGTACATCGCTCTAAATGCGATGTGGAGTCCTCTCTATTCCTGGCTCGCCGGTCTCTGGCTACATCTGTTCAAGCCGTCGTCATTCTGGGAATTCACCTTTGTGCGACTGCTGAACTTTCTTATCTACATTCTCGCCTTGTTTAGCTTCACTTACTTTCTGCGCGCGCTGCGCCGCGACGGGCAACACTCTGTCACTGGCAATGCGCTCCCGGACTGGAGCTGGTTAGTCTTTGGCTACACGATCTTCATCTGGACCTCACTGTTCATGAATCGTGTCTCGCGCACCAGTCCTGATCTACTTATTGCTGCATTAATCTTTCTAGCTTGCGGACTCCTGTTGCGAATACGAGCGGCAGCAGCCCGCTGGCAATTTTTCGCAGCCCTCGGGATTGTGATGGGCGCAGGATACTTGACGAAAACCGTAATGTTCCCGCTGGCTTTTGTTTTTATTGTCAGCGCTTATTTGCTGGCGCGAAGCTCGATTGGATTCAGGCCGGCGTTGTTGCGCGCCGCAACCGCGCTGTTAGTGTTTTTGACGTTGGCAACTCCATTCGTGATTGTTCTGTCAAACGCCAAACAGCGATTCACCATTGGCGATAGTGCGCGCTTGAACTACGCCTGGTACGTCAACAGAGCGACCCGGTTTACTCATTGGCAGGGTAAACCATCCGGCAGCGGCACGCCGGTGCATCCCACGCGAAAGATCTCCAGCGCTCCCGCAGTCTACGAATTTAGCGCCCCGCCCGGCATCAGTTACCCACCCTGGTACGACCCTTCTTACTGGTACGATGGCGTAACGCCGCACTTCAATTTGCGCCAACAGTTGGCCGCCTGCGCGCGTAATCTAACCTGGTTTTACGACTTTCTTTTTTATCGGTTTTTTCTGGGCGCGTTGACCTTCTCTCTCTTTGTCTTGCTCTACCAGAGTGGTAGTCGCCGGCTGCTGTTGCGAAACCTGGGTGCTTATTGGTTTCTAATTGTTCCAGCGCTGACTGCCATGGCGATTTATTTGCCGATCAATATTGAGCCGCGTTATTTCGCGCCGTTTGTGGCGGTACTAGCATTGAGTTGCCTGGCCGCAGTGCAGCTTGCGGCAACGCCTGAAACTCGGCGCCTGATTTCCGGGGTGAGTCTGGGACTTGTGCTTGTTTTTGCTGTCTCAATCGTTCCTGAAACTACGCGCTCGGCGTATTCCGCATTGCGCGACTTTTCGTCAGGGCATTCAGCGGCGCGTGATGTTCAGTGGCAGGTCGCACAGGGATTACAACAGCAGGGCCTGCAGACAAATGATCGCGTTGCGTCGGTGGGTAACACGATGTTTGCATCCTGGCCCAGGTTGGCACGCGTGCGCGTCGTAGCAGAGGTACCAGAGACGCCCGGTGACGAGGCGAAAAGATTTTGGAC
This sequence comes from Pyrinomonadaceae bacterium, assembly GCA_049283975.1. Classification (GTDB taxonomy): domain Bacteria; phylum Acidobacteriota; class Blastocatellia; order Pyrinomonadales; family Pyrinomonadaceae; genus PSRF01. The sequence goes on from JBAPXA010000022.1 coordinate 5,896, forward strand.
TGTTGATGCACAAGTTAGAGCCCAGACGCTCGCTGCCATCGCCGGTACCAACGCACGCGTTGTTGTTGCGGAAAATGCACCGAGTTGGGCGATCAGCGAAGGATGGCAACGCCTCGGCACTACCAACTACTTCCTCTATGTCCTCCAGTAGCAGGGAACCAGGCGCCATTTTTTCCCGGCCTGTTACGGCCACGTTAGTAAGCCACGACGCTTGCGGCAAGCTATCAGGTCTTCATTACTGGCGGCGCGTGGCACTGCCAACTGCCATTAATCACCGTCCAACTACTTGCACTTGAATAATCGTGCTTCAGCGCCATGGGTCAGCGTAAACGTCTCCGCTTCGCTGCCGTCTTCGGAGAAGGAGAGAGTAAGTGTCATACGCGAACCCTCGACTTCGCCTTTAAAGAAAACGCGCTGACCTTGTTCCGCTTCGTCCAGGCGCACAGGCCCCCGCTCACGCACATAAGTTCCAGTGGCAGCAAAGCGGCCGTTCTGCAATAGCAACGGTCCCTTTAGGCGTCCATGTGCGCAATCAAACTCAAACTCGGCTCCTTCGGCCGTGACTTCCAGGCGCACGTGTTGTCCGCCCCACTTGCCTTCGGGAACGCGTTGATCAGCAACTGACGAATTTATCACGACCGGTAAGGTCTGACTTTGCGACTTTCCACTCTTACTGTTGTCCTTCACTCTTTCTTTCTCGCATGAGTTTGTGGGAAGGGTAAAGACGATTGTCAAAAAAACTGCGAAGATACATGGTATTAAAGTCACATCATTGACCCGCCTTTCTATGCAAGACTGCTTTTCCACCATGAGTAGTCTTCGCGATAGAAGACTTATGTGTCAATTGACAGCTTCCATGCGAGCGTTTATTCTCTCGCCGTTCGACTTGAACAGGCCTTTTGCGCCAAAATGTTTTGCTTCATGCGCTCAGTTTTGCCCAGATTAGTAGCAGTTAGATCGTAATTGGATCTTCCGATCAGCTACAAGGAATGCTCACGTGGGTGAACCCTACGCTCTCGAAGCCAGCACCACCATGTCAGTCCAGGTGGACTTGAATAATCTAGTCTATCTGGGGCCGCTGGCTCATCATTGCTCCTGCTTCTCTGAATTCTAAACGATGAACACTTAGAGTGTTGCGCCCTTACTTACTAGTAACTAGCAGTGAATGCCTGCTTGCTCTCGGAAGGTCCTGTCCCTGGAGGGAATATGAAAAGGAAGTTCAACGTGCTTGTCATGCTTATACCGGTTCTCTTTGCTGTTCTCATTGTCCTTCCTGTGGGCTCAGCTCAGCGCCGGGCGGGATCAAATGGCGCTGAACGCGTGGGAGATGACGCGGCTGGTAAGTCGCAGAAGGATAAAGCCGGTAGAAAGGGTACTGGAAAGGCCGCGTTGACTCCTGTTTCGGCGAAGGCCGTGTCCTTCGCCATTAGTCCGGCTCTCCGCGACCTTCCCGAACGGAGTAGATTAATGCGCGATCCGAAGGCCCCGTTTGAAGTCAAAGGAAGACCAAGGAAGAGTATCGGGCGCGAGGCCAACGATGCGAGCGTAGCGTCGAAAGACGCCGCCCTGCAAACATCCGTACCTTCTCCAAGGATTTCCAGCCCGATAGTCTCCTTCGAAGGTCAATCGATTTTGGATACGATCGCTCTCGGACAAGGCTTTCTTCCACCGGATACCGTCGGTGATGTTGGTCCTAATCACTACGTGCAGATGGTTAACAGTACTTTCCGCATTTGGGACAAAACGGGCACGCCGGTGGCCCCGATTCGTTCGCTCGCCGATATCTGGGCAACCATTCCAGGCCAGTGTGCGACCAGCGAAGATGGCGATCCCATCGTGCTCTACGATTCACTTGCGGACCGCTGGCTTCTAAGCCAGTTCTGCACAGTCGCGAACCCGAACAACCACCAACTGATTGCCATCTCCCAGACTGGCGATCCGACGGGCGCTTATTATCTGTATGACTTCATGATGCCGAACAACAAGTTCAATGATTATCCGAAGTTTGGTGTCTGGCCCGACGGTTATTACATGACCGACAACCAGTTTAACCAGGCAGGAACTGCATTTCTCGGTGGTGGAGTGTTCGCCTTCGACCGCGCCAAGATGCTCGCAGGCGATCCGACCGCTACCTTCATATACTTCGACCTCTTTACATTGGATCCCACTATCGGCGGCATGCTTCCCGCTGACGCTGATGGGCTGACGCCGCCGCCTGCGGGCGCCCCCAACGTCTTTGCATACTTCATCGCAACTGAATTCGGCGACGCTTCCGACGGTCTCCGCCTCTTCAACTTCCACGCGGACTTCGCAGTTCCGGCAAACTCCACCTTCGTCGAGCGCGCCGAGAGTCCCATCGCCGTGGCCGCCTTCGACCCCAGTACGCCGGCAGGCCGGGACAATATCGAGCAACCTCCGCCGGCCAATAATGCCACCGCAGCCCTCGACGCCATCGGCGACCGCTTAATGCACCGGCTGCAATACCGCCACTTCGGTACTCATGAGTCGCTCATTACCAATCACACCGTTAACGTCGGCACCGGAACTACTCTGGCATTACACCAAGCGGGTGTGCGCTATTACGAGCTGCGCCGTTCTGGCGGCGCCTATAGCGTTAACGAACAGGCTAGCTTCGCGCCTGACGCGGTTAACCGCTGGATGGCTTCGGCGGCCATGGATAACCAAGGTAACCTCGCAGTCGGTTACAGCGTCTCAGACGCCACCACCGTCTTCCCGGGTATCCGCTACGCCGGGCGGCTAGCGGGTGATCCACCAAACGGGCTTTTCCAAGGCGAGGCAACTCTGCAAGTCGGTGGCTTCGTGCAAACGCATACTTCCTCCCGGTGGGGCGACTACAGTTCAATGAACGTAGACCCTGTCGACGATTGTACCTTCTGGTATACGCAGGAGTACTACCTTAATGACGTACCCATGAATATCTCCGAGTGGCACACCCGCATCGGCAGCTTCAAGGTCAATGCGACGTGCACAGCTCCCGCGCAAGGCACTTTGCAAGTCAATGTCACAAACTGCGGCACTGGTCTTCCAGTTCAGGGTGCTACAGTCAGCGTCGACAGCAACATTTACGACTCGACCGAGGCGAACGGCCAGAGCGTGAGCAAATTGTCTCCAGGCAGCTACTCAGTGCTGGTTTCGCATCCCCTTTATCTCGCTGCAGCTCCGGCCAACCAGATCATCACCAACGGCAACACGACCACATTTAACACCTGCCTGACCGGCGCGCCTGCCATCACTCCCGGTGGGTCTGCCCTCACAGCGGAGAGTTGTGTCCCAGCCGACAACGCCCTCAGCACAGGAGAAATTGTCACCGTCGACTTCGGTCTGAAGAACAGCGGTACTGCCGCGACGACGAACCTCGTCGCCACGCTCCAAGCAACTGGAGGCGTCACCAGCCCGAGCGGGTCGCAGAACTATGGTGCGATTCCACCCGACAATACTACAGTCGTTTCCCGCCCGTTCACCTTCACCGTCGATCCAAGTGCCGCGTGCGGCAGCCAAGTGACAGCCACCTTCCAACTTCAAGATGGAGCTACTGGCCTTGGCACAGTCACCTTCACCCTGCAGGTCGGTGCGCTTACCGGCGGCACGGTTTCAGCAAACTACAGTTCAGGCAACATAGCCGTGCCGATTCCCGACGTAGCGTCGGTTGATGTCCCGATTAATGTGCCGGATGTCGGCGCGGTCAACGATGTCAACGTTCGCGTGCGGCTCAACCACACCTTCGACGGCGACCTCGAAATCAGCCTGGTCCACCCGGATGGGACCGTGGTCTTACTCTCAGACAACCGCGGAGGCTCAGGTAACAATTTTGGCACCGGCACTAGCGACTGCTCCGGCACACCGACTATTTTCGATGACGAGGCAGGGACCACCATTGCGAGCGGATCGGCGCCATTCGCCGGCTCGTTCAGGCCAGATCAAATGCTCTCAGCTCTTGATGGCAAGCTGACCAACGGAACGTGGAAGGTGAGGTTCTCGGACACCGCAATGCTAGACACCGGCACGGTTGGTTGCGTAACTCTGGAGCTCTCACGGACCCAATTCGTCTGTTGCAGCATTGCCGGCACTCCACCGCTCGCCTCAACGACGCTGGCAATTAACGAATTCAGGCTTCGCGGTGCACTTGGCGCACTCGATGAATACATTGAAATCGTCAATATGAGCGGGTCGCCGTTCACCGTTAACGCCGGCGATGCTTCCGCAGGCTGGTCAGTCGCGGCATTAGACGCGGCGGGCACTGTCGCCTCAATTGTCGCCACGATTCCTAACGGAACAATGATACCGGCGCGAGGTCATTACCTGATTGCCAACAACACCGCTGCGGTAGGGTACAGCCTGGCGAATTATGGCGGCGCGGGCAACGCCACGCCTGATGCCACTTACACGGCAGACATTGCGGACAACACCGGCGTGGCTTTGTTCAATACAGCAAACGTCGCGAACCTATCAGCGGCTACAAGGATCGACACGGTTAACTTCACCTCTCAGAACGGCGCGCAATCTCCGCTCTTCACCGAAGGTACGCGCCTCGCGCCGATCACGGGTGGTGGAGAGTACGCATTCGTTCGTAAGCTGAACACTGGACTTCCTAGAGATACGGGCGACAATGCGGCAGACTTTGATTTCGTCTCAACGACGGCAGGTACTTTCGGCGTTCTCTCCGTGCGCGGTGCACCTGGTCCGGAGAATCTCGCGAGTCCCCTGCAACGCAATGCAACAGTAAAGGCTGGGTTGATCGATCCGACGCAACCGTCGAACGTTCCTCCCAACCGCGTGCGGGATGCGACGCCGGGAACGGGAGCCACCGCCCTGGGCACGCTCGATATTCGTCGCAAGTTCACGAATAACACTGGGGTGATCATTACACGCTTGCGTTTTCGAGCTGTCGACATCACCACCACCAACACTCCGGGAGGACCACTGGCCGACTTGCGCATCCTAACCTCCGGAGATACGACTGCAAATGGCGGCACGATCACGATAAGGGGGACTGCGCTTGAGAGCCCTTCAGATGCAGTTGCCGGCGGTGGCTCAAATGCCAGTGTTGTGGTTGCGATTCCTGGCGGATTCCTCGCTCCGGGCGCCTCGGTCAATGTTAGGTATCTACTGGGCGTGGCGCAGGGAGGCACTTTCCGCTTCTTCGTTAATGTGGAGGCGCTACCTTAGAAGTAGATGCGAGTGTGAGTCTCAAGTTTGAAGAAACATTGAGACGCAAACTCGTGAGTGACAGAAAGTGTTAGCGTGAACCTCGAAAGGAAAGGCGAGCCGCCTTTCCTTTCTTTTTGGTGCAATTGATCCCATTTGGCCACCCAGCAAGTTTCCTTTCATTATTGAACGAAAAAAACGTTGACGCTCCGCAAATTCGGATCGTATGATGACTTCGTTGTATCATCGGCCTGCATACACATCCATCACCCCGAGACCAGAGAACTATTGAACAGTTTCTCGGTGCACCTC
>JBAPXA010000023.1:0-4354 GCA_049283975.1 Pyrinomonadaceae bacterium
GGCCAGGTTGATACGGTCGTAAACGATCCGGTGGCAAAAGCATACTGGCTACAGGTTAGAAATTTGTATTCAAGACTCGAATTCATTTCCCTAACACTTATGATTGGTCTAAGGGTTAGCTATTGGACGATTGGGTACATTCGCGATCGCCAAGTGTTAAGTCAAACAAAGGAGACTGATGTCGGAACAGGCAGGTAATCTTACATTCGCAATCATTAAGCCCGACGCGGTGCGCGGTGGGGACACAGGATCAATCATTCAACGGATAATCGACGGCGGATTTCAGATTCGAGCCCTCAAGATGTTGCATATGACTTTGAAGGAGGCTGAGGGCTTCTACGCAGTCCATCGCGAGCGCCCTTTCTTTGCCGGCCTGACAGAGTTCATGTCCAGCGGACCGTGCGTCGTACTGGTTTTACAGAAGGAGGGGGCGGTGAAGGTCTGGCGAGATCTGATGGGTGCCACCGATCCTGCCAAAGCAGATGCAGGCACAATTCGCAAAGAGTTCGGCTCGTCCGTGGGCGAAAACGCCACGCATGGTTCCGACTCCGACGAGAATGCTGCGATTGAAATCGCCTACTTCTTTAGTCAGATCGAAATTGTCTAAACAGGAGCCCCCGGCATGAAGCGATGCCCTGTTTGTAACACTACCTTCGACGACCCTTACCTCAGTTTCTGTCCCAACGACGGCACGCCGCTCTTGCGCATGAGCCCCGAGGAGGCGCACACGGTGTTGATGTCGACGGCACGAGAGCCTGATCCTGCTGCTGCGCCCGCGTCAAATTTGCCAGCCCCGCCTCAACCATATGGCTGGGCAAACGACAACCCAGTTCAATGGACACCGCCACCACCGCCCGCGATCCGTGGTCCGGCCACGCAGCAGCAGAGTCTCGCCGTTGCCTCGCTGATCCTGGGACTTATCGGCATTACCTTTGGCTGGATCTGTGGCGGACCGTTCTTCGCGTTCTTTGCTTTAGTCATGGGAATCGTTGCTTTGTTCCAAATCAAAAAAGATCCCGTGCGTTACGGTGGTAAGCCAATGGCTTTGATTGGATCGATCCTGGGCGCGGTAGTGTTAGCGATCTATGTCGTGTTTGTGGCAATCTGGATCATCATGATGTTTGCTGGTGCCGTTTCGTAATAGCTCGGGTTTTGGCGGGATTCTGGAATTGCTATGAAACGCTGTCCGACATGTAATAAGACCTTCACGGATCAGAATCTGAGTTTCTGCATTGAAGACGGCACGCCTTTGGCTCCAATCACTGAGGCAGATGAAACCACAGTTGTTTCCCCCCACCCGCCGAAAGCGAATGCCAATGCTGAGACTGAGCCGTATGTGCCGCGCGATTGGCAAAGGGATTACCAACCGCCGGGATCATTCGAACCGCCGGGCGAGAAACGCCGAGTTTGGCCGTGGGTCGTGGGAATCGCGGGGGCGCTATTGATTGGTGTAATTGGCTTGGGAATCGCGCTCGCGCTGCTGGTGCCAAAGATGGCGCGCAGGAATGCGAATGCCAACAACGCTAATGTGGGAATCAGCCAGCAGCCAAATCTCAATGCGAATTCCCAGGCGAATTCAAATGCCAACACCGCGACGCCGAACTCGAACCTGAACAGCAATTCTTCGGCGAATGAGAACGCCGGTGTAATTGATGACGGAGCGCCACCAACCGATTCAGGTGAGGTATTATCAGACCTTACAAATATCGAACATGAGTGGACAGTCGCCAACATCAACGCCGACAAGCGCAAGTTGAATTACATCCTCGCCGATGACTACGTCGGAACGGCGAGCGACGGCAAGAGTCAGGGGAAGGCCGAATACTTGCAGACGATCGAGCGCGATACTACGATCGAAAAATGGAATTTCGAGGATTTGAAAGTGGCACTGCGGGGTGATCGCGCAACACTGACGGGCCGGATTAGAATTCAGGTTAAAGGTCAGGAAGTCGTTTACAGTTTCGTTGATAAGTTTGTCTGGCGCGACGGGCGCTGGCAAGCGGTGGGTTCGGAAGTAGCGCAAGCGGAATAAGTTTCGAGTTTCAAGTTTCAGGTTTCGAGTTTCACGTAGTCGCGAAGAACAAAGAACAAAGTCACAAAGTTCAAAGTACAAACCAAAAAGACCTCAGATCAAAGACCAAAGACCAAAATCATCATCATGTCCATCATTGGCGACGCAATCGAATCTACTAAAGCAATCATTCAAGGCATGGGTGTAACTCTCTCGTACATTCCCAAACGGAAGTGGACGGTGCAGTATCCCGAAGATCCGGTAACGATGCAGCCGCGTTATCGTGGTCAGCACCTGCTGCATGTCGATGAGTTGGGAAGAGAGAAGTGCGTTGCCTGTTTCCTCTGTGCGGCTGCTTGTCCTTCAGATTGTATCTACATCGTCGCCCGGGATGATCCCCGGCCTGCTGAGGAGCGTGTCGGTGTCGACGAACGATATGCCGAGGTTTACAACATCGACTACGGTCGCTGCATCTTTTGCGGTTATTGCGTCGAAGCTTGTCCCAAAGACGCCATCACGCACGGCTACAACTTCGAATTGTCAGTCTACAACCGCGCCGACCTCTTAAAGACGAAAGACGATCTGCTAATCACCAAACAGGTGCAGTCAAAAAACTACCGCGTTGCCTCGTCTACTGAAGATGTAGATTCCGAATACAAAGAGGTCTAGCTCGGAGATACAGAAGTGAAGGGTGAAAGCCGGGCTGCGCGCCTTGCTTTTGCCTTTTTGTTTTACCTGTTGCGATACCGATGCCCTACCGCGAATTCCATTACCGCTGGGAATACCGGCTCAAGTCGGAGCCGGAGCGTCTCTGGTCATTCGTCGCGGACACCAATCGCTTTAATCGTGACACTGGCGTGCCGTCGATCGCTGAAGGCGAGACGCGGCAACGACTGCGAAACGCCCGACGCCGACTGCGGCTTTCATTTTTAGGTTTGCCAGTCGAATGGGAGGAACAGCCCTTCGAATGGATACGGCCCGCGCGCTTTGGAGTTACACGAAAATACATCAAGGGTCCAGTTGCTGAATTGCGAGTGCTCGCGGAATTGACGGCGCAAACGGGCGGCGGCACGCAATTAAGCTATCAGGTTTGGGCGCGGCCGAAATCGTTGCTGGGCTTCCTAGTGATTCCTTTGCAGATTGGCCAGATTAGTGCGCGCAAGTTTGCCGCAGCGTTTCGGCGCTATGATCAAGCGGTCGCGACTGAGATTGTTGCCAATGCTGACGAAGCCGCACCCGAGCTTTCAGCCGTTGTTCGTGATCGAATCGGAGCGATTGAGTCGCGTTTAGTCACGGAAGGGGTTGCGCAGGATATCGCGCGGAGCCTGACGGATTTTGTGGAACACGGAGCTGATTTCTCCTTGGCGCGCATCAGTCCTTATGTGCTGGCGGATAATTGGGGCGTGCCGCGCCGCGCAGTGCTGGAAGCATGCTTGCGCGCCACCCGCGCCGGCTTGCTGGACCTGCGCTGGGACCTGCTATGTCCCCTTTGCCGCGGACCACAGGAGAGTGAGAGTTCGCTCAGCGAAGTTAGTTCAAAGGTGCACTGTGAAACATGTCGCATCGACTTCACCGTTAACTTCGATCGCTTTGTCGAGATCACATTTCGCCCCAATGCGTCCGTGCGCGCCGTGGATGTGAAAAACTACTGCGTCGGCAGTCCGCAAAGAACACCGCACGTCGTCGCCCAACAATTATTGGCAGCGCATACCGACCGCACGGTCGTGTTACCACTCGAAGAAGGACGGTACCGGTTGCGAGCGCTGGAGTTGTCAGGCGAGCGTTTGTTGACTATCGATGCGAGTGGCGCGCAATCCGCGACAGTGCACATCACAACCGATATTTCCGGGCCGGAGCTACATCTTGCTTCGCCGGCCAGCCTGAATCTGGAAAACAGCAATGACGCGGAACATCTATTCATCCTCGAGCGGCTCTCCTGGAGCGATCAAGCAGCTACTGCGGCCGAAGTAACTGCGCTTCAGATCTTCCGCGATCTATTTTCCAGCGAAGCGTTACGCCCGGGCGATCAAATCTCCGTAGGAACCTTGACGGTACTCTTCACTGACTTGAGAAATTCGACGCGTCTCTATCGCGACATCGGCGACGCTACAGCCTTTGGTCGGGTGATGAATCACTTCGACGTCTTGAAGCGCGCCATTGCCCAGGCCGATGGCGCCCTGGTGAAGACGATTGGCGATGCCGTGATGGGGGTATTTCGTAATCCGGCGTCGGCGCTCGCTGCGATGTTACAGGCACAGGAAGAGCTTGCCGCGCCGCCGCAAGGGACAGCTCCGTTAACACTGAAAGCGGGAATTCATATTGGGCCTTGCATTGCAGTTACCT
>JBAPXA010000024.1:0-1805 GCA_049283975.1 Pyrinomonadaceae bacterium
GCGTCGATCTGGTGCAGGTCGATGTTGATCGGACCGCCGACCGGTGGTCTTGGTTCAATGACCGGGCCCGGCTCGATAATGATCCCCTGGCCGCGCACAACGGCAGCCGGCCATATCCCCATTACCGTCAATACGACCAGCAGTAAGAGCTGCCCCGTCCCCCATCTCATTCCAAATCGCATAGCCATCCCCCTTATTACGCATGCTACTGCGCAAACCCACTGTGAATTTTCTTGCCCCGAATCGTTGGGTCCATTCTGGGGACGGTCACACCCTAGGAATTGTTCCGGAGCAAGGACGCTCGCCATACGTGGTTTTGGGGTGCATTTCAGATTCGGGGCAAAGGGAGTAAGATCGGGCGCAAGGAGGTGAAGAGATGAAACTGACACGCGCCCAGAAGAAGGCCAAGCTGGTGCAGGCGGCCGAGGAACTGATTGAACGCTTGCTGGAGTGGGAGGATGAGAACCAGGCGCCGAACCTGACGCAGATCGAAGACGAAGTGCTGGTCTTGCGCCAGCGGTTTGGCCAGGAGTTGGTCAGTGCCGTGATTGCGGGCCAAGCAGCACAGCAGCCTGTCGAGACACCGCGATGTCCTACCTGCGATGAGGGGATGCGCGCCAAGGGACACAAGCGTAAAGCGGTGGAGAGTCGTCTAGGCGCAGTGCAGTTGAACCGCGACTACTATTATTGTGCCCACTGTGAGCGTGGGCTTTTTCCCCCTCGATGAGCAACTGGCGGTCAGTGCACGCGTCTGGAGTGAGGGGGTGGAGCGGCTGGCCGTCTGGTTGAGTGGTGCGGTCAGTTCGTTTGCACTGGTGGAGGAGGTGCTGGCGCAGGTCGGGCAGGTCTCGCTCTCCTGTGCCAGCATCTGGCGAGTAACGCAAGCCGCAGGCCAACAGTTCCAAGCGCTGGAGGCGGTCGAGCGGGTGCGAGCCAATGCACTGCCGGCGCAGTGGACGCCACCTAGTCGAGCGGAAGTGAGTGACCAGCGCATGGGGGTGGCGTTGGATGGGGTGCTGGTCAACCTGCGCACAGAAGGTTGGAAGGAAGTGAAGCTCGCCACCGTCTTTGACCTTGTCCTGACCTCTACTCCAAAACCACAGACCCAGGAAGCGGTGGAGCGGGCGCAGGCGGTCCACACCAGCTATGTCGCCCACCTAGGCGGACCAGAGACGCTGGGGGAACTAGCCTGGGCCGAAGCCCGGCGGCGGGGCTGGGAGCAGGCGCAAGACAGCCAAGTACTGGGTGATGGCGCGGTCTGGATTTGGCAGCAGGCGGCCCTGCATTTCGGTACCAGCCAGCAGACGGTGGACTGGTATCATGCCCTGCAGCACCTGACGGAGGCCGCACGGCTGCTCAAAGGGGAGGGCACGCCTGCCTTTACCCGCTGGCGCACCCGCAGTGAGACGCTGCTCTATCAAGGGCAGGCCGCACGCATTGCCGACGCACTGGACCAAGCCGCCACCCGCCCAGGCAGCGAGGGCTTGGCACGTGAGGCGGCCTACTTCCGTACTCATCAGCGCCGCATGAACTACCTGGAACTGCGTGAAAACGGCTGGCTCATCGGCTCGGGTGTGGTCGAAAGTGGGGCCAAGCAGATCAAGGCTCGCTTTTGTGGCCCCGGCATGCGCTGGAGTCGAAAGGGCGCCGAGCACCTCCTGCCCATTCGCACTGCCGTCATGAGTCACCGCTTCGACGCTACTTGGGCTGCCGCTAAAAACCTGCCCCCATTGTGAAACGGACCCGGCAAAAATTCTTGCCTTGACGCCCCTATTTGACCCTGATATAATCTAACGTACATCGCC
>JBAPXA010000025.1:0-9325 GCA_049283975.1 Pyrinomonadaceae bacterium
GTGCACCGCGACATCAAGCCGGAGAACATCATGCTGCGGCGTGATGGGTACGTGAAGATCCTCGACTTCGGCCTGGCGAAGCTTACCGACCGGGAGACGCCGCGACTCGACGTGGAATCCGCGACCAGCAAAATAGCGCTGAAGACTTCCCCCGGTGTTGTGATCGGCACGGTTGCCTACATGTCGCCGGAACAGGCGCGCGGTCTGACCGTTGATGCGCGTACCGACCTCTGGAGTTTGGGAGTCGTTCTCTACGAAATGTTGGCGGGCAAACGGCCTTTTGAGGGAGTGACTCCCACTGACGTGGTCATCTCAATAGCGGAAAGAGAGCCGGCCCTCATCACCACATCTACGCCGCAAGTTCATGCCGCTTTAGAACGAGTAATAACGAAAGCTTTGGCTAAAGATCGCTCGCAGCGGTATCAGACGGCGGATGACCTTCTGAAAGATTTGAAGAGCCTGCGCCGTCAGTTGGATCTGGGACCGGTAGATACAGCGAGCAACCGCCAAGCGGTTACTTCACAATTTTCTCTGCCGTTAGTATTGCGGAAGCGCCTATTCCTTGGGGGACTCATCGTTACATTAATTATCGCTGGGATAGTCTATGCATTATTCCGTAGCCAAAACTCCGCCCCGCCAGCGCAAACCGAAATTAAGTCGCTGGCGGTGCTGCCGCTGAAATCGCTCAATCGCGAAGCCAGCGACGGCTACCTGGGGTTAGGGATTGCCGACACTATTATTACGAAAGTCAGCCAAGCCGGCGGGCTTACGGTGCGACCCACTAGCGCTGTGCGCAAGTACGCTGATCAGCAGATTGATTCGCTGGAGGCCGCCAGGCAGTTGCAGACTGATGCAGTGCTCGACGGCACTTTCGTGCACGAGGGCGACCGGCTGCGCGTGAGCGTAAACCTGCTGCGCGTGCGAGATGGCGTGTCGCTCTGGGCCGAAAGCTTCGACATGGGCTTCACCGACATTTTCGAGATTCAGGATGAAGTGTCGAAAGAAGTGGCGGCGCGTCTCCAGCTTAAGCTAACTCCCACGGAACAAGCGCGATTCATCAAACGCCACACGGGCAACTCTGACGCATACACCTATTACACCAAAGCGATGTATTACTTCAGTGACCGCGGATTTTCCGGCGACGCACAAGACGAAACAGAGACGGCGATTGAGCTGTTGCGAAAAGCCATCGCGCTTGATTCGAACTATGCCCTTGCTCACGCGCAACTCGGATATGCGTACGCCTGGATGGCAGACTTCAAGCAAGGTGGACTTGGTTTGATCGCGAGCGCTAAAGAAGAGCTAAAAATCGCGGAGCGCCTCGATCCCCAACTCGCCGAAGTCCACGTCGCTCGTTGTTTCATCCTGTGGAGCCATTTCGAGAACTGGCAAACTGATGCTGCGATCCGCGAAGCGCGCCTTGCGAAAGAGCTCGATCCAAGTAACACGAATCATGTCTTAGCAGCGATCTATTACCATATCGGCCTCGAAGAGCAGTCGATAGCGGAGTTTGAGTTAGCGCTGCAACGCGATCCGACAAGCGACACCACCAAACGCGGATATTCGTTTATGCCTTCGCAGTTGGCCAGACCGGATGATTCGTTGACTTTGAATCAGAGGTTATTCAATCGCGGACCGGACGTTCACTACTATCTGGAGAAAAGGATGCTTCCAGAAGCGGCCCCGCTCATCGAGAAATACGATAAGAACCCCGACGATCCTCGACAACGCCGCGACCAGGTTCTGTTTCTGGCTCTACAGGGTAAGCACCGGGAGGCTCAGGCTGCAGTTCCCTGGGTTATGGAAAAAGTTCGCCGAGACAAGGCCTACCATCACTACACGTACAATAACGCTCGCGTCTACGCGCTGAATGGGAAGAGTGCTGATGCCTTAAAGTGGCTGCGCATCACGGCGAAAGAAGGCTTCCCCTGCTACACGCTTTTTGCGCGTGACCCCTTTCTCGATCCCATCCGAAAAGATCCGGCATTCGTGCAATTCATGGCCGAGATGAAAAATCGTTGGGAGGGTTATCGGGGGGAATTCGGTTGAGCCAAAACTGTAAAAGACAGCCCTAACCGCTCGATTCCGCCTTTCTCTTATTTGAACTTCGCGGAGTGTTGGTTAACGATGCCAGCGCTCAACATATCGGCCATCTGTAAATCTGCTCGTGCACCTTGTCGTAAGCTGCAATGTCTGCGACCCAATTGCCCTGTAAGCGCGCAACCACTTCTTGCGTCGTTAGGTCCAAGTGGTCGTGCATCATTTTTTGCATTTCTGCACGAGGCCAATTTTTGGTATTGGCGTCGCTTAAAAAGATGGCGATCTGATCAGCATTAGCAAACCAGCGTTTTGTCGCATCATCTTGTTTGGGCTTATCGGCCGCCTTTGCCGCCGCTACGATTTCCGCAGCTGTTGTTATGTGCTCCTTCAAAAGGGTGGTTAGCTTCTCGCCGGCTGCGTTGCCATAGTAAGGCTTAATCGCGTTGCCAATGTCGACCTGGTTTTGCAGCAAGCGGTCAGTTGCAACGGCTTTATCGGGCAGATCTGAAACAGCGCTGATAATGAAAACGCGTGTCCACGTAATGTGATCTTCCCAAAGCTTGCGCATTGCGTCCTGAAAGGCTGCTTGTTTTGTCGATTCGTTCTTGCTGATGAGTTGAGCAGTCGGCTTTTTCCCTGCGGCTATGGGTAGTGAGCAAGCGGCCAGACTGATCAAAACTACTACCGACACCACAAAATGCTTTTTGAGTTTCATGACTTCTCCTGGTTTCCAATGTAAGTCGCGCATGGCGCTTTTCAAGGACGCGCATAGCTGCCCCCTAAACAAATAGACCCCTTACGACTACAGCGATAGCAGGTATTGCACCAGATCATTCTTCTCCTGATCAGTCAAACCAAGACCGAAACATGTGTTGTAGTGGTTGACGACGGCAAGCAAATTGGCAAACCGGCCATCGTGAAAGAAACCGCCTTTCTGATGTGTCCACAGTCCCTTGAGTGGCGATGTCCTGTAACGATCATCCGGTGATCGATTCGCTTGAAAACTATCAATGCAGATCTCCGCGGGAGTGTGCATATTCCAACCCGGCTCGCTAAAGAGTGGTGGCACATGACAGGTCGCGCACCGGGCTTTGCCACTAAACAGCTCCTGTCCCCGATTGACCACCACAAGATCAAGGCTCCCGTCCGGCGGCCGAGGCGCTGGAATCGCGAGTTGATAAAAGTGAAGAGCGGCGAGTTTTGGAGTGATGAGATCCGGGGTATTACGCACGCTGCCAAAACCATTCGCTGCTGCGATCGGAAACTTCGACGCATTGTTCAATCGCGGATCGAAGAACGTGCCACTCCCATGCATTTCAAGGTTGGCCACAAAAGCGTTCCAGTGAGTCACTGACCCCCACCCGGTCCATGTATGCAGGTTTATTCCAGCTAGCCCGAAAGCAGGTGGTAGCAACGTCGCGCCGGGTACATTGGTGCCGGTCACGACACCATTGGAAACCTGTTGCGGATTGAAGGCCTTACCGTCAAGAATTAGTTCAGCATCAAACTTGCCGGGGCCCCAGCTTCTCAAAACGGTTCGTACCGTAGTCTGACTGACGCCCAAAAGATTACTGAAAGGACTCAGATTCGGAGCGAGGGCAACAATCTCACCAACCTTTAGGTCGCGATTGGCCCAGCCATCTAATCGGCGTCCAATGCCTGTAGTTAGGGAGTCATCAACAGTCGAATGGCAGAGTGCGCAAGTGATGCCCACTGAACTCAAACTACCGTCCTCGTTAAAAGTGCCCTTCACTCCCAAAACTGCGTTGTGTCTTAGCAGCGCCAGCGTGGTAGCAGAATCATTCAGGTCCACTCTACCTTGCCGCAACTGGTTCACTAGGGCTCGCGGTAGTGCATCCACATCGACTTTAAGACCTAACGCCAGTGCCTCGCTCGGACTCAGGCCGTCACCAACGCCGCCAAACTGGCTGCCTTCGATCGCCTGGTGAAGTTGCAGCATGCCACCCCAAAACGCTTCGTCGCCGAAAGTATCGAAGCGAAATGTTTGTCTTCCTTCCGTGAGCAACCGTTGGGCATTGTCATCAACTTGTTTATCGAAATTGAGGAGCTTCGCTATCCGAGAGCCTACGGGTGTGGCAATTAATAGCAGTGTGATGACGGTCAATACTGAGGCAATCACATTGCGCAGTCTTGCCATCGTGATGAATTGTTGAGCCATGGTACTTACTCCCATTGGAAAAAAACCATTAGGTCTCGGGGCCGCTGAACAAGAAAGCGAACGTTGGGAAGGGGAAGGCAATCTGCGCTTTTGCACACAAAACGCAATCGGTGCTAGCGTTGCGCGCGCATCCACTGCGGTAATGTGCAATCCTCAGCTAAGAGGACGGGGTGACTTATTTTTAGGGGAACGGCTTTTAGGGTAAGCCCTAAAACAGGAAATGTAAAGAGGGAAAATGCCTAATTCTAACGGCCTTCGAAGCCTACGATTTCCATGTGAATGTGTATCCTCCGGTCCTGGCGGCTACAGCGATCCCTGGGCTGAAATCACCAGAAACAAACTTCTCCCAGACGGAACCAAGGAAGAGATTTTGAATCTTGTAGCCCGCGGTCCCAAGACTATCTCGCAACTAGCAGAGGCTCTTACGCTTTCACCGCCAAGCGTTCACACGCACATCAACGACATGATGAAGAGTGAGCTGCTGCGCGAGTCGGAAGCGTGGGAGAAGAAACATCCAACAGAGCGCTACTACGAACCGAACTTTCCGGTATTCAAGGCAGGTGAATGCCGGGAGTTTCGAACGTTGTGTGAAGAGATGGCTCAGGAGGTGGTCGCGCTATTTGAGAAAAAACACGCGAAGATGGAGGGTGCTTTCGAGAGGACCGAGCTCAAAAATCAGGGTTGGAAGTTGTCTGACGTGGCACAGTGTCTTTACGCAAATATGCAACGCGGTGCCCGCACTCAACTTGAGCAGCGCGGATTATTAGTTTCACGTCAGACGCACGCCAACGGTGCCAACTGGATCTTCTGGGCCGAAGAACCGGAACCTGAAGGGAAGAAAAAATAGCTCGTATGGTAAGCGAGACATTTCTTTCTTGTTAAGGTTCTAAGTACCAGCCCCCAACCAACCACCCTTGAATCCCGCTCTCCGCAGTCCGTTAATAATGTAGGGACAGGAACGCATCAGTCGCCAGATAAATCCCGAACGGTAGTTTTCGATCATCATTACAATCGGACCCTGATCGAGACCGTAGTACCCCTCAGAAACCCAGCCCTTCTTCTTCCCCGAGGTAAAGGTTGGGTTATAGCTACACTTTAAGCCGTATTTATTCGTCATCTCTGGATAGTCCAGGTTGAGACGTTTGAGTGAAGGCAATACGACCTCAGGGGCAAACGGCAATGATCCTGCGACGGCCCAGGGCGCGAGGGTGCCATCATCGGGACCATGGGGAAAGGAGCGCGCTATGTAATTGTAGAACCGTATGGTTCTACCGTTGAATCGGCGCACCGCCGGCCCGGGTCCATCACTCGCCGTAATTCCCCAACAGTAGCGATCATAGCCGACAAACTTTTTGGGGTTACGCATCGCATAAGCCTGCTGCGCGTAGATCGCTCGCCGGCTGTTTTCGAAATAATCGATCGCCTTGCCCCTCATGTACTCATCCTGGATGCCGCGAAAATCTATCCACATGTGTGAGAGGTGATGAATAAACAACGGGCCGGCGTAAAGAAACTGGTGACCGTAAAGCTCTTTCCATTTGTAGGTGCGGGTCCAGGCGCGATAGCTTTCTTCCGGAAGGGGAAAAGTCGGTGAGGCAAGCCCCAGAACATACAGAATCATGGCTTCGCTGTATCCGGTCCAGCGGTACTTGATAAATCCTTTCTCAGGCTTCCAGCCATGCGTGACTGTGTGCGCGCCATTTTGTGCCCAATGCCAATCGGCGCGCGCGTAAAGGGCCTCCGCAAGCCTGCGAATCTCTTGCTCATCACCAGTTTCACGGTTGAAATACATCGCAGCCGTGAGAGCCCCCGCAATCAGATAGGTCGAATCGATCGTAGAGATTTCACAGTTCCCCACCCGTTTCCCGGTTTTCATGTCGAGGAAGTGATAGTAAAAGCCCTTGTAGCCGATATCGTCCGGCCCAGTACCCTGAGGGCGGTCATAAAAAAAGCGTAGCGTGAGCAAACAACGCTTGATTGCTTCGTCCCGGGTCAAGTAGCCGCGCTCAACTGCGATGGGATAGGCCGTGAGAGCGAAGCCGACCGCCGCAATCGAGCTGGGGGCTCCTTGCCTGGTGTTGTCCGGCACCAGTCCATTGTCGGGATTCATTTCGTCGCTGAAGTACCTGAAAGTGTCACATTCAAGCTGTGCAAGATCTTCGTCAGCTAGAGTTGGCTCTAACACATCCATGTCTGAGTTACGCTCCTAACCAAATTCAATTGTTAATGCCGCGACAGCTTGAGGTGGCAGACTCGTTTTGAGAACAACTGATCCTTCATTGTATTCAAGCGACTGTTTTTCACTCACGAGTAATGTTGCATCTTGCAATCGCTCAACATCTTTATGACTCAAGTACTCGGGCTGCCCCATTTCACACCATAACCGTTTGGGATTTACATGTTCGGCGTCAATTCTCTGTATGTTTGCCGAGACTGGCTTGGGAGCGTTATCCAGACGGATTTCAACCTGCTCAGTCTCGATGGCGTGACCGGGCGTCGTGTAATTTGTTAGTAGTATCGTCACCGATAAATCGTCACGCATAACAGAGCAGTCAACCGTTTCGTGAAGACCGTCAACTAGATATTGCTCACGGCCTAATTGACGAAGAAGTTCGAAGGCACGATAGGTGGGTTTGGGAATGCCATGCAAAGTGAGTAACCCAAAGCCGCCGTGAAAAGGTCTTGAGGGAAAGTAGCTCTCTTCAAAAATATCGGAGAACGTCCAAAAGCTATATCCCTCCACCAGTCCCTTTGCTTCCATTACTGTCGAGACAGCGAAAGCCGCCGCGTACGACTCATCATGCAGGGGGTCTCGGTCATTGGACGAGGAGTTCCACTCAGTGTAGTAAACCGGTCGGCCGCGTGCTTGACAACGCGTATTCTGCGCAACCTCCCGCATGATTCCACGTTGACTCTTAGAGAGTTGAAGCTCGGTTTCGATATCGCTTTCGAAACCATCGGTAGGGTAATGATGCGTGCTAATAAAATCGGCGGGTACTTTGTTACGTTCGCAGTAATCGACGAAGTCTGCGATCCATTCGCTCCTTGCCGTGGCGGGACCGCCGACCTGAAGCGAGGAATCCACCTGCTTGATGGCTTCGGCAGCATAACGAAAGAGCTTGAAGTAATCGCGTTGTGTACCTGTCCAAAATGCTTTCAAGTTCGGTTCGTTCCAAACTTCGAAAAGCCATTTACGTACCTCTGCAAGACCGTATCGCTCCACCCAATGAGAAACCAGGCGGTTTATCAGCGTGCCCCATTGCCGGTAGTCTCGGGGAGGAGTGACATTCGCCTCGTAACTGAACACAGTCCGCTTTCCCGAGGCGATAGCTTCTGGCATAAAACTCAACTCGACGAAAGGCTTCACGTCGATAGCGAGCAGGAAGTCGAAGACCTGGTCAATGTTGATGAAGGAATAGAGAAGCTTGTTATCCGCCAGCACGAGCGTGCCCATGTCGTCGGAGAGCAGACCGTGAAAGCGAACGTGCTTGAAACCCAGATCGTTATGGCACTGTTGTAATTGTTGTTGCCAATCAGCACGCAACGCCATCGGCGCGTGATCGCTGCCGACGGTGTGTTCCCAAAAATGAGGGAGCGGCGTAGTTACTTCTGCCAGATTACAGAAGAAACTGATGCTGCTCATTCAGTGTTTCACCTCCGCTGATTCTTTTCTTCACTAGAGAATGTTTCGAACTGCGCGGCGTGTCATTTCCGTGGTCAGTCCATAGATCAGATGCGATGCCAGAGCGTAGGCGTGCGTTGAGACTGGATACTCGGTCGGTCCTTTTGACAATCCCAGCAGCGGTACTACGCCTTCATCGGCTACCATCCAAAAGGCCGCCCCGAAGGGTAGACCGAAACCAGTGGTCACGTGAGGAGCAATTTCAGCAGCGGCACCGTAAAGTCCACCAGTAGCCGATCCAAATGCGTAATGGACTACGGCTCCGGCAGGCTTCTTTTCGCTCTCCTTTAACTCGTGTCCGAAGACACCCTCTGAAACTGCCTTGGCAGCTTTGACGGTGGCGTCATCTTGATCTGCAGACTGCTGAGCGGACGATCCAGCCGCTTGCGAACCTTCGCTTGGCTGCATGGACTGCGCTCCGTGTGGTTTTTCAAAACCTTCCGCGGCTCTGGTCCAGGCAGCCTGGAACTGGTTCATTGTCCAGGATCCAACGAGGCCACCAATCAGACCCGCAACAGTTCCCTTTACAAAGTCTTGGCCATTAGCCTTTTGTCTTTGTATTGCTTTCATGTTTGAACATTCCTTGCTCTATTGAAGTCGTTGGCTAACGCTGATGTCCGACGATGTCGAACTCAAATTTGATTTTGTCGCGCACGCGAATCATTCCGTGCATCGCCGAAGTCGCCTTTACCTTAAAGTCGCTGCGATTAATCGAGAATTCTCCCTGTGCGCGGAGGTCATTACCCGAGAGAGTCACCTTCGTCGGAATGGTTATTGACCGTGTCACACCATGCAGTGTTAAAGCTCCGATAATTTTTAGGTCGTATTGGTTGTTGCCAATCGCAGCGCCAGTGATTTTAGTGCTCTGGAAAATTATGTCGGGGTACTGCTCCGGTAGGAGCACTATCTCCCGCAACTCTTTATTGATGATCTGCTTTTGCGGCTCTGTGAATACATCCCTGGTTTCAACCATTGATGCGGCCTTCGCACTGATGCGAAGCGAGGCGGGCGTAATCGAATCCGGAGTGATCTGTGCCTCGCCGGTGAACTCGCGTACTGCCACGAAGTGGTCATGGCCTTTAAACCAAAGCAATCCTCCCGAGAACGCGCGCGCCATAAATTTGCTTCGAGACGAGTCCAGCACATATTCCCGAGTCGAAAGAATGTTCGTTGTAACGTGGGCGGCGTGTATCGATTGGGAATGCGCTGAACTGATTGCCGCTATTGATTTGCGACTGGCGGACACAAATTGGGACGCAAAGACCTCTGCGCAAACCACTAGTAGAGCAAGCAGACCAACCTTGTAGACTCGCACAACTGCCTCTCATTCGAGCGCGGAAGAGTAACTTCGCTCTCAACCCGGCTCTAAATCATGTTGCAAGAAAGGAGCGATCTGGGGAAATCGACGGGGAGATTTAGAATAG
>JBAPXA010000026.1:0-5463 GCA_049283975.1 Pyrinomonadaceae bacterium
ATTACCCTGCGCATTGTACTCAACTTCATCCATGATGTTGTAGATGAGCAGCACACCGCGGCCGGACGACTTGAAAAGGTTTGCCGGATCGCACGGGTCGGGGATGTCCTTCACATTAAATCCTTCACCTTCATCTTCAACCGTGAAACTGGCTTCGCGCGGTGAAAGCTCGGCGGTGATGCGCACGAGCTTGTTGGGATCGCTTTTGTTGCCATGCTTAACGGCATTAACAAAGGCCTCATCGAGAGCAATGAAGAGATTCGAACGCTCGGGCGTAATCAATCCTCGTTTGGCAACGCGCTCAAGCAAGTACTGCAACACGCCGTTCATCAGCGAAAGGTCACTGGGCAACTCGAATTCAATTTTCTCGTGCAAGTGAAGAATGACAGCGGGGTCGTCGATGTAACGAAGTTTATAAGAGAGGGTCTGTTCGATGATTTCGCGGAGCTCGTTGTTGTTGTAAGCCGCTCGTAGATAATTTGTCGCACCTAGTTTGAAGGCCTTAATTACATCTGGCTGGACGGTGCCGGGAGGCAACGACATGAGTAGATGTTTGCGCTGCAACTCACTGACCGGCGAGGCGTCGTCGGTGAGGTCGCTGATGATCAGATCGAACTCGTCGAGATCCAGCCGGGCGAGGGCGTCAGCACGATCGCCGGTAGCAACCACCTCATGACCCAGCTTGCCGAGAACGTCTGCGAGAGACACGCGCAGTTCATCGCTATTGTCGACGATGAGAATCCTACGTTTCGGCATCAAGCTCCAATCAAATCGTAGTGTCCGAGGAGAGATGAAAGCGTGCGGCAGTCGCTTACGAGGTGCTGTACGATTTTGGAGGCCACCGCGTTCGGAATATATCACCCGGCCATGGATAACGTCCAAAGTTACGGCAAAAGTCCAAAGTCACCCGCTAAGCCTAACGTCCAAAGTCCAACGTCTAACGTCAAATCTCCCGCCCAGTGAGCCTGGGCCGTGCGTAGTTAACCTTAGACTCTAACCGCCAGACTCTGGACCTTGGACATTGGAAATTGGACTTAATGGCATGACCACCTGCTAAACTCGACCGTGAATGGCCAAGCGCGGACGACTACAAACCAAGCTGGAATACGCCCTCGCGCGTTTGGTGTTTACCAGCTTGGGAATGTTACCCCGCTCAGTCTCCGTCTCAGTCGGTCGCGGTTTGGGTCGCCTCGGTTATCTCTTATTTGGAGACCTGCGCCGAACTGGCAGGCGTAATCTCGACATCGCATTTCCAGAACTAAGTGAAGTTGAGAAGGAGCGGATCGTAAAGGGTTGCTTTGATTCGTTGGGCCGGGTGCTGGGTGAGTTCTCCCACTTTCAATACATAACTCGCGACCAGTTGTGTAAGTTTCCCCATAGCGAGGGCCTTGAGCATTTAGAGGCGGCGAAGACGAAGGGTGGGCCAATAATTTTTTACACCGCACACCTGGGCCTTTGGGAACTCACAAGTTTTTGGGTCGGCGCGTGTTGGCATCCGTTCACGTTCCTGGTGCGTCGGATCGACAACGATTTGATTGAGGAAATGATCGACAGGGTAAGGCGGCGCTTCGGAAATGAAACGCTCGACAAGATGGCTGTCTCGCGCCAGGCACTGCGCATGTTGAACCAAGGTGGCATACTCGGAATGTTGCCAGACGTCAATATGCTTGCCCGCGAAGGCGTGTTTGTCGACTTCTTTGGCACCCCCGCTTCGACGACATCAATGATGGCGAAACTGGCGTTGCGCACGAACGCTACGGTCATTCCTGTTTATTCTCCCTGGGATGAGGAACGAAAAAAGTTTCTCCTGCAGATAGAACCTCCCATAACCATCCTGCGGACCGGAGACGACAGCACGGATGTGCATAATCTGACCGAAGCAATCATGGCGAGCGTTGAAAAGTTCGTGCGACGATATCCCGAACAATGGCTCTGGATCCATAAGCGATGGAAAACGCGCCCGCTGGGTGAGCCAGAGTTGTACTAAGGTAGGAGTCAGGAGTCAGAAGGGAGAAGGCAGTAACCTGACAACTGACTACTGACCACTGACAAGTTATGCAAGTTTCCGCAGAATCAACTGCTAACAAAGTCTCCAGTCGCGCCGGAGATATTGAGCGGGCCTACCGGTTCGCCGATCTGTCTGAGTACTCTTTCAAGAAGCGTCTGACGATCCGACTCGCCGACCTTGCGTTCTACACCTTGATTAACTTGATCGGACGCACCATCAAGTTTGAAGTAACCGGTTGGGAAAACCACGAACAGAGTCTGCGCGATGGCCACTTGCCGATTTACGTTTTCTGGCACGAGCGCATCTTCCTGACGACTTACTGGTGGCGCAACCGCCGCCTCATTGTGCTCACTTCCAAGAGTTTCGACGGCGAGTATATCGCCCGCTTCATTCAGCGTTTTGGATACGGCACCGTGCGCGGCTCATCTACTCGCGGCGGCGTTGGTGCAGTTGTGGAGCTGGTTCGCTTGATGCGCCAAGGCTGTGGCGTGGGTTTTACGATCGATGGTCCCAAAGGGCCACCTAGAGTTGCGAAGATGGGCGCTGTCCTGTTGGCAAAGAAAACGGGGCATCCGATCCTGCCGGTGACCATGGCGCTCGAACGACATTGGATCGCGCCTACGTGGGACAGTTTTCAGGTGCCTAAACCATTCAGCCGCGCCTGTGTAATGGTGGCCCCACCAATTTACGTGGCAGCAGATGCCGACGAAGCGGAGCTTGCAGCCAGGAATAATGATTTGCAATCAACCCTTGATGAATTGACCGAGCGCGGCGAAGCGTGGCGGGAGAGTTTGAAAGCAAAGTAGACCCGGAGATCCAGCTGGCTTAAACGCGATAGAAGTCCGCTTCGCGAACTTAAGGGAGGATCGCTGCAACTGACCGTCAAAATGGATGATTCCAGTCAACAGAATTATCGCGCCGGGTACGTCGCTCTAATTGGACGCCCAAATGCCGGCAAGTCAACGCTGCTCAACAGGCTCGTCGGGCAAAAGATCGCGGCGGTCTCCAATAAGCCACAAACCACCCGCTTCCGTATCCAGGGTGTGATCAGCCAGCCGGCCGGCCAAATCGTCCTGGTCGATACTCCCGGGATTCACAAACCCGGTTACGAACTTAACCGCCGCATGATGTCGATCGTGCAAGACGCGTTATTGGGTGTGGATCTGGTCTGTCTTATTCGCGACGCTTCGGTATCGACCGGCAATGGCGATCGGTTTGTTCTGGAGTTGTTGCAGAGATCAGGTAAGCCTGCGCTCTTACTGCTGAACAAGACTGACAAGCTAAAGGACAAGTCGGAGCTGCTTCCTTTAATCGAGTGGTACCGCAGTGAGTACGACTGGCGTGAAGTTGTTCCCATCTCCGCGTTACGAGGAAAAATGATCGATGTCCTCCTCGAGCAGATGATCAAGCACTTGCCAGAGGGCGAGCCGTTGTTCGCTGCGGACGAACTTACCGACCAGTCGCTGCGCAGCCTTGCGGCCGAGATTGTGCGCGAGAAGATTTTGCAGACCACCGCTGACGAGATCCCTTACGTCACTGCGGTGGTTACCGAGAAATGGGAAGAAGAGCGGCCCGACTTCACACGGATCTATTGCGCCATTTTTGTCGAGCGAGCCTCGCAGAAGAAGATCATCATTGGTAAAGGTGCGGCGCACTTAAAAGAAATCGGAATTGCTGCCCGGCAAGAGATCGAAAGTTTGATTGGACATCGTTGTCACCTTGAGCTCTTCGTGAAAGTCGAAGCGGAGTGGCGCAACAAAGATCACTTACTCGACGAGTTGGGAATCGGCTAGTGGGGCGATAGTCACCCCCGACCAAATTGCAGTAAGGAAGGTGGGCTTGCCCTCGCCTCAACTCGCCGACGCTTCGGATAGCAAGTGGACCGCTTGCGTTATGAATAAGCACTCCCAATGGTTCGCGCTTGATCTTGTCATTGAACCACAAGGCAACGAAGCTGTTCAGTACGCCTTAATGGAGGCTGGGGCTCTCGGAACTGAGATCAACGACCCGGACCCACCGCTGCAACTAGCAACAGGCTATTTCGAATCCCTCCCCGAACGCGAACAGGTTCGCGCGGAGTTGGCGGCGGCGCTACGTATTTACGAATTGCCATCGTCAGCAGTGCGAAGCATGAATCTGCGCGAAGTGGCGGATGAAGATTGGCTTGGCGAATGGAAGAAGGGCTGGCAGCCGGTTGTGGTGGGCGAGCGTTTCCTGATCGCTCCGCCCTGGAGTGAGATCGACGACCCACGGGGCAGGATTGTAATTCGCATCGAGCCGGGCATGGCGTTTGGCACCGGCACTCATGAAACAACCCGCCTCTGTCTTTCGGCAATTGAGAAACACTTTGCCGGCGAGAGCTTCCTCGACGTCGGTACCGGAACGGGAATCCTGGCCATCGCCGCTGCCAAGCTTTTTCCGGATGCACGAATTGAAGCTTGCGACACTGACGCTGAAGCTCTTGCCATCGCGATCGAGAATGCGCGCTTGAACGGGGTTGCGGAGAGTATTTCGTTTCGCGTGGGCAGTGTTTCTGAGTCGACGGCTTCGGCGGCTATGGTGTGCGCCAACCTCACGGCCGACGTGATCGTGCCGTTGTTGCCAGTACTGGTTGGTGCCACATGCGGAAGACTAATTCTCTCCGGAATCTTAGAAGAGCAACTACCTCAAGTTATTGACGCCTTGGGCGCTCAGGGGATCGGTTCCCCGGATATCGCTCAACATGGCGAGTGGGTCGCTGTGGTTGTGTGAACGCTCAGTCCGGAAGGGTGGTTTACCCCCGCTGGTTGAGTGGATTTCAATCTGAGCGGGGGCAAGCCCGCCTTCCAGACTGCATAAACGCACCGCACCTGTTAATTCAAATCCCCGAAGCGATGTTGCAGCAAAGTTGTGACAGCGATGGCGGCTGTCTCTGCGCGCAGTGTGCGTCCGCCTAACGTGATCAGTTTCCATCCAGCTGTCTCTGCCGCATCGAGCTCATCCTTCGTCCAGCCACCCTCGGAACCTACCAATGCTGTCATTGGTCCATCCTTGTGTTCCATTGAGTCGAGTGACTCTCCTTGGCGCTCCGAAAACAGAACTTTTCGGTCGTTTGATTTAGGCGCGCTAATCAACTCAGCAAACGCAACCGGCACAGCAATCTCAGGTACGAAAGCACGTCCTGATTGCTTCGCAGCTTCCAACGCAATCCGCCGCCAACGCGTCACCCGTTTGTTAGCATCTGACTCATCTTTGAGTTTGATGTCAGCCAGCCTGGTCATCACGGGAATGACACGAACGACTCCTAGCTCTGTCGCCTTCTGCACGACGAGATCAAACTTGTCGCTCTTCAGCAAGGCAACCGCCAAAGTAATTTGGAAAGGTGATTCAGGACTCGCTGGCTTAATTTCTTCGAGCACGTTCAGGAGGGCCGTATCACGCCGGCTGCTTTCGATTGCGCAGCGAAACTCCTTGCC
>JBAPXA010000027.1:0-1587 GCA_049283975.1 Pyrinomonadaceae bacterium
GATCAGGCCGATGCCCTGAAGCACGCCACTGGCGATGAGGATCCAACCGAGCAGAAACACCAGGGTCACGGACGCGACGTG
Organism: Pyrinomonadaceae bacterium; assembly: GCA_049283975.1. Taxonomy (GTDB): domain Bacteria; phylum Acidobacteriota; class Blastocatellia; order Pyrinomonadales; family Pyrinomonadaceae; genus PSRF01. Next base: position 82 of record JBAPXA010000027.1, read on the forward strand.
GGGATAGATCAGCGCCACCAGGCCCGCGATCACCAGCAACACGCCCTCAAGCAGATACCAGGTCGAATAACGCTTGACCGTCTCGCGCATGGCCTCGCGCATGGCGGCCGATGCCTGTGCCATTGTCATCGCCATTTTGAGTGGCCTCCCAGAGAGAATCAGTTGGCTGACTGCGACCAGGATACTCCAAGCAAGGGGATGCCGGGCTTTTTCTCGCGCGCCCAGGCCAAACCGTTACCGCCAGCCACATACCTTGCGCCCGCGATGCCACGGCAACGCCAGCGGCGATGGCGATGGCTGGTTTGCTCCTGGCTAAACCCGGCTAGTGTCGACACACAATGGCCGTGGCCTCGCAGGCATTACGAATGCAATTGACCGAGGTCGGACCGACGGACTTTCCGCCGGGGCTGCTGAGATGATCGGCGATATAGCGTCGAAGTCTATGTTGCGCCCGATCCCTCGAGACCTGCTGGTTGCGGGCATCCGCCGTGGCCCTGACAACGAAGCAGTCTTCCAGCCCGCTTTCCGCGCGTGCCCCGGGCGATGCGACGGTAAAAGCGGCAACCACTGCTAAAGCAACCAATACCCTGTTCATGACCCTTTCCTCCCTTGATCAGTTAGTTTAGCGGCCGGCGGCTGCTCTGCGGCGGTCCACTTCGGCCTGAGACACCGCGCCTGCGGCGATCAATCCTCTGAGGCATGCCTTGGCCAGCCGGTCTCCGTGCTGTCGCATGCCGTTTTGCAAGCCTCGGGTTTCGAGCCCCCACTGGCTGCAAAATCTACGATAGTCCTCTGCGCATTTCCGTTTGCCGGCCTCGGCCGTGCCGGCGATGCAAAGACTCACGGCAAAGACGACGAGCAGTATCGCGCGATGGTTCATGAGTGGCGCTCCTTCCCTCTTGCTTCCGTTATGGAAAAACCCGGCGGTCTTTGGTGGCGACCGTCGTTGGAGCCGACTTTAGGAAACTCCCCTCTCTCCGGGTAGCCAGGATTTTCTTCCTTCCGTACAGGTATTTTTCTTGACCCGTTGGAATTCATCGAACCTCGACGGGCATCGGGCAGCCTTCCGCCTCGAGACTTCGTGGTAGAGGTTGCATAAGGGCGGGGAACGCAAAAATGGATCAGGCCAGGCAATCGGCCATAACCAAGGCTGCCCGCCGGCTGTTGCCGTTTCTCTGCCTCTGCTACGTCGTCAATTTCCTCGACCGGGTGAATGTCGGCTTCGCCGCTCTGGCCATGAACGAGGATCTCGGCTTCACGCCGTCGATCTACGGCGCCGGGGCCGGCATCTTTTTTGTCGGCTATATCCTGTTCGAGATTCCGAGCAATCTCGCGTTGCAGAGATTCGGCGCGCGCATCTGGATCGCCCGCATCATGATCAGTTGGGGGCTGGTAGCTTCCGCCATGGCGCTGGTCCACAACGAGACCAGCTTCTACGTCATGCGCTTTCTGCTGGGCGTGGCGGAAGCGGGCTTCTTCCCCGGCATCATCCTCTATCTCACCTAT
>JBAPXA010000028.1:0-12891 GCA_049283975.1 Pyrinomonadaceae bacterium
GAGAGTGGCAATGCAGATGTTGAGTATCTGTCGGACGGGATGACCGAGACGCTCATTAAAAGCATATCGCAATTGCCGAATTTAGCGGTCAAATCGAGGAGCACCGTTTTTTATTACAAGGGCAAGGAAACTTCGCCGAAGAAAATTGGCGAGGAACTAAGCGTTCAAGCCGTTTTGTTGGGTCGAGTTGTCCAACGCGGAGATGACTTGAAGTTGAATCTCGAACTGGTTAACACGCAAACTCAAGACGTGATCTGGAGTGAGCAATACGACCGCAAACAAGCCGACCTTGTTTCTCTGCAAAGTGAGATCGCCAGGGATGTTTCGACTAAACTCAAATCAAAACTTTCGGGTGTGGACGAAGCAAAAGTAACAAAGGCCTCAACGGCAAACCCCGGCGCATATCAGGCGTATTTGAAAGGACGTTATTACTGGAACCGACGAACGGCGGAAAACCTTAAGAAAGCGATTGAGCAGTTCAAAGCCGCGACTGACAGAGACCCAAATTACGCACTCGCTTACTCCGGTCTCGCCGATTGCTACGCACTATTAACTGATTACGCGGGCACCCCGGTGAGCGAAACTGCCCCGCAAGCGAAGGCGTTTGCCGAGCGGGCAATTGCGATCGATGATCGACTGGCGGAACCTCATGCGACGTTGGGGATTATCAACATGCAGCTGTTTCAGTGGGCGGAAGCAGAGAAAGAGTCCAAGCTCGCGGTTGACCTGAATCCGAATTATCCGACTGGTCTGCAGTGGTACGGCAGTATCCTACTCGACACTGGAAAATATGACGAGGCCGCCGTCATCATCAAGCGTGCATCGGAACTTGATCCATTGTCGGGCGCGATCAGCAACGCCGTTACAAATATCTATCAGCTACAAAACAACTACCAGGCCGCCATCGACAACTCTCTGAAATTCATAGAACTCGACCCAGCTTTCCCCGCATCCTATCGCGATCTAGGTTTTTCATATTCAAAGTTGGGACGTCACGACGAAGCCGTAGCACAGATGGAGAAAGCAGCGCTTTTAGGTAACCGTGCAAGCTGGCTTCTCGCTGATTTGGGCTATGTATACGCTGTCGCCGGGAAACGAACCGAGGCTCTTGCCATTATCAAAGAACTAGAAACACAATACATTCGAAAGCAAGCTGCCGCCCGGTATGTCGCAGCGGTGTACGCTGGTTTAGGCGACAAAGACAAGGCGATGGAATGGCTGGAAAAGGACCTCCAAAACAAGAACGGGAGACTAACCGAAGTGCGATGGACGATTCCATTTGAGTCGCTTCACAACGACCCGCGATTCAAGGATCTATTCCGGCGAATGGGCTTGCCGAACTAGAGTCACCCTATGAAAACGATGCCCTGAAGGCCGAGAGATTTCAACACCGACTCAGACTTTTCCACTACAAAACAAGCTGCAGTACTGCGGTGTGGCGGCAGACTTCGCCGGCATGATTTCAATTAGACAAAGGCCCGCACTCCAAAGGACCGGCGACACAATTTGAGCCAAACCATTTCCCCCAATACAACGCTCGCGCACTACCGCATCGTCTCGAAACTTGGTGCCGGTGGAATGGGCGAGGTTTATCTGGCACAGGACACAAAACTCGATCGCAAAATTGCGCTGAAGGTTTTGCCGGCGGAAGTCGCGTCGAATCGCGGTCGCATGGAACGGTTCGTCCGCGAAGCCAAAGCCGCAGCTGCTCTAAATCATCCGAACATCGCTCACATCTACGAGATCGGCGAGGAGAATGGCACCAACTTCATTGCGATGGAGTTTATCGATGGCGCAACTCTTCGCGAAAAGATTTATCGCGAGCGAACTGACCTGAGCAGACTCTTGCGCTACTTGCAATACACAGCCGAAGGCCTGGCGAAAGCTCATGCTGCTGGAATTGTTCATCGCGATCTCAAGCCTGACAACATAATGATCACGCGGGACGGCCACGTTAAGATTCTGGACTTTGGCCTCGCGAAACTGATCGAAGGAGCGGGAGAAAGGGAGACGGGTAGACGCGGGGACGGTGAGATACGGAGAGACCGAAATGAAAATGAAGGGGATACTTTGATCGCCGCGTCGCCGCTTCCTCCAGCCCCCGCGTCTCCCCCTCCCCCCGTCGCCACGTCCCCCGGTCTCATCATGGGCACGATCGGCTACATGTCTCCCGAACAGGCGCAAGGCAAAACCAAAGATATAGATCAGCGTTCCGATGTTTTCTCGTTCGGCTGCATCCTGTTTGAAGCGTGCACCCACAAGAAACCATTTGAAGGTGAGTCAATAATCAAATCGTTGCACATGGTCGTGTACGAGCAGCCGCCGCTGATCGCTGATCTTAATCCCTCGGCTCCGCCTGAGTTACAACGGATCATCAGGCGCTGTCTCGCCAAAGATCCGGAGGATCGGTACCAGTCAATTAAGGATGTCGCAATCGAGTTGAAAGAGCTTCGGCGAGAACTGGACGGCGCAGGCATTGATACGACTGTGCCACCACCACCCAGGAGTACAGCGGATGCCGAAGCTACACTCAGCCAGAGCGTGGCCCCGACAATGAGCTCGCCGTCTGCTTCACTTCAGACGCGCGCGTCGAGCGCTGAGTATGTGGTCTCTGGAATCAAGCAGCACAAACTAATAGCGGTTGCCCTTGGTCTGGTCGTCTTGGGCGGAATAACAATGCTCACGTTCTATCTCCGCGGTCGTACGTCAAACGTCGCCATCAAGTCCATAGCCGTAATGCCATTCGTCAACGAGGGCGGCAAAGCGGAACTCGAGTATTTGTCCGACGGCATGACGGATACGCTCATCAGCAGCTTGTCCCAGCTGCCAAATTTGAGTGTGAAGGCGCGCTCATCAGTTTTTCGTTACAAGGGCAAGGAGACGAATCCGCAAACAATTGGTACGGAGCTCAACGTACAGGCGATCTTGAACGGACGAATAGCCCAACGTGGGGATCAATTGACGTTGACAGTCGAACTGGTTGATGCGCAGACCGAAAACGTAATTTGGAGCGAGCAATACAATCGCCGGCAGGCCGACCTTGTTTCCTTGCAGAGTGAGATTGCTCGCAGCGTTTCAACCAAACTGAGGACCAAACTCTCGGGGACCGAAGAACAGAGAGTCGCCAAGACATTTACAGCGAATCCGGAAGCATATCAACTTTACTTAAAAGGCCTGTATCACTGGAACAAGCGCACCGCCGAAGCACTCAAGACATCAGTTGACTACTTCAATCAGGCAATCGCGAAAGACCCGAACTACGCCCAGGCATACGCGGGCATGGCTTTAGCTTACGTTTTGTACCCTCAGTATTCCGCTGGCAAACCTGAAGAGTCGATGCCTAAAGCCGAAGCGGCGGCGCGGCGGGCGTTAGAATTGGATGACACACTCGCCGAGGCGCACACTGCGTTGGCCAATATTCTCTCTACCTACGAGCGAAACATCCCGGCATCTGATCGAGAGTATCAACGTGCAATTGAGTTGAACCCCAACTATGCGACCGCACATCAATGGTATGGGGGCAGCAATCTGACAATCACCGGGCGATTCGACCAGGCCATCGCCGAAGGCAGGCGAGCAGTCGAACTTGATCCATTGTCGTTGATTGCAAATGTGGAGTTAGCTGCTATCTATTGGTATGCACGGCAAAACGATCAGGCGATCGGGCAACTTAACAAGATAATCGAAATGGATCCGAACTGGTACCTCGCGCACATGGTTCTCTGTCAATCGTATGATTCTAAAGGACAGTTTGCTGAAGCCATTGCCGAATGTGAGAAGGCCAGAAGCTTGAATGACGATCCCGCCGTGCTGTCGTACCTCGCACGTGCGTATGCTCAGTCAGGCAAGCGAGAAGATGCAATGAAAGTAGTAACTCAGATGCATGAACTTGCCAAGCAACGTTACGTTCCCGCCTATGGTTTTGGCTTCGCCTATGCCGCACTCGGCGACAAGGATCAATCATTTCAATGGCTGGAACGGAGCCTTCAGGATCGCTCCTGGGAAATAACCTATCTGAAAGTTGACCCAAACATGGATAGTCTTCGCTCGGATCCAAGATTCAATGATCTCGCGAAGCGTGTTGGATTGTGACCGCAACTGTCAGAATCGTCTTCTACCTCTGGCTCGGTGCCTGTCTAAACGAATCAGATGAATAAAGAACTGGCAGCCAACACATCTCTGTCGCATTACCGCGTCGCCTCCAGGATCGGCGCTGGCGTAACGGGTGAGGTTTATCTCGCCCACGATACAAAGCTTGATCGCAAAGTGGCGCTGAAACTTCTTCCCCGTGACCTCGACCTTCGACGGCAAGAAAAGACAGGCAATTACAGCTTGATGCTAGTCGTTGGTCATCCAAATTGATGGTAATCAAGACAGCCATATGTTTGGTCACTTTCCTTTACCTGCTTGTTATCCCCGCGATGGCTCAGGAGAGGCTGATTTATCGTGTGGACTACTCAACGGAAAAAACCGGTCGTATCCACGTTCTAATAGTGCCGTCAAAACCAATCAAAGGAGTAGCCACACTGGTGATACCGAGGGCAATTCCCAGCGGCTACGCTCAGCAGTTTTACGATCGCTACGTTGACGGAGTAAGGGCGTTCTCGAGTGGAGGGACTGTCTTGACGACTGAGCGAGAAGATGGTCCCAGATGGCGTCTGGGAACTTCCAACACTGACGTTGCCACTGTCGAGTACGAAGTAGACTTGTTGAGACTTGAACGCGAAATCATCGACGCTTCGGACACTTCCAAAGCGCGCTCAGAATATGTTGGGATCCTTGGGTATTCGGTTCTGGGTTATCTTGACGGCCTCGAGAACACGGCAATTCGTCTCGAGATAACTGCTCCTCAGGGTTGGCCAGTTTTTAGCACGCTCGCACCAAAAGTCCCGGCCGACAGAACGAAGGCCATCGCTGAGGCCGCTAACTTTTATACATTGGCGGATTCACAGATTGCGATGGGCCCAAAGTTTGAAGTGAGGCGCCTGGAATCTCCGCTACCGCTCTTTCTGTTAGTCTATAGTGAGACTGAAACCGATGTGAGCAAGCACGGCGAGATTTTCGCAGATGCGTTTCGCAAGGTGTTGAGTTATTTTGGGGATGCTCCGTTTGCGAACTACACTGCTTACATAGAAATCCTGAAGCCCGTGTCGACACGGCATGAGTACGGCTTCAGCATGGAACATTTAAACAGCAGCACCTACTTTCTAGGTACCGACCGGGCAATCACACCACGCACAACACCTGAGCAGATTGAGCGCGATCGTTACAACTTCGTCCATCACGTCTCTCATTCCTGGATTCCCAAGCAAGTCTACGGAACCGGATACATGCCCTTCACATGGGAACTCGCTCCACAGATCGACACCATCTGGTTCAATGAAGGATTCGCGAGGTTCATAACCATTGATGCAATGGCGGATGCAATGCCCAAAAAAGAGGGACTAGAGTTTCGCCAACGACAATATGACGCGCTACGAAAGATGCTGACGACGATGCCCGAATTTATCCGTTCGATGCCGCTGTTGGAACTTTCCCGTGTCGCCTCATTGATGTACAGCGCTGACTTCCGCACCGGACGGACGTTGTTCTGCAAAGGCGCCTTAATGGCTGCGGAGTTGGACGAGAGGATCCGCGAGCAGAGCAACGGCAATAAAAGATTGCGCGACTCACTCCAGGCGTTGGTAAAGTGGGGTCAGCAGTCGCATCGAGCATTTCAAATTGAGGAATTGCCGGCCCTGATCGCGAAGCCAGTCGGCGTGCCCGAACGCGGCGTAAAAGAGATCTTCGATAGGTGGTTCAGTGGTTAACGGTTTCCATCCCCTCCGTGTCGCGAAATAGTAAGTAGCTTTTCCATGAGATTACCAAAGAAGGTTTGGTGGCAAATTTGTAGGCTCCCTGCCGTTAGAGGAAAGAGACGCGAAAAGGGGGATGAGCTGCAAGGCAACCCGTAGCTTCGCTGGTAAACTGGCAAAGCACCCTGATCAAGAAAAGACATCCGAAGCCCAACTGCGAATCAAGGCTTACGCTCAGACACTCCAGAACAATCAGCGAACCTTTTAGAATTGCTACATGACCATAACTACCGGAACTCATTTAGGTCATTACGAAATTCTCTCGCCCCTCGGCGCGGGCGGGATGGGAGAAGTTTGGCGTGCCAGGGACACTCGGCTTAATCGCGAGGTTGCCATCAAAGTGTTGCCGGCAACCTTTGCACTCGATGCGGAGCGGCTAGCCCGCTTCAAACGCGAGGCTCAAGTACTTGCTTTATTAAATCATCCCAACGTTGCGGGAATTTACGGTCTGGAGGAATGCGACGCGCTTGTCGCCCTCGCGCTCGAGCTGGTTCCTGGACCAACTCTTGCGGATCGCATAGCTGCCGGTCCCATCCCGATCAATGATGCGTTGGTGATAGCGCGCCAGATCGCCGAAGCCCTTGAGGTCGCGCATGAACGAGGCATCATTCACCGGGACATCAAACCAGCCAACATAAAAGTGAGTGAAGACGGTTCCGTCAAAGTTCTTGACTTCGGCTTGGCCAAGATATTCAACGACGAGTCGACCGAGACTGATCTATCTCACTCACCGACATTGATGAAGGGAACACAGGCGGGAATGATCCTTGGTACTGCTGCTTACATGTCTCCCGAGCAAGCCAGAGGCAAAGCTGTAGATAAGCGTGCAGATGTCTGGGCATTTGGCTGCGTTTTTTACGAGATGCTCACGGGCCAAAAAATCTTCGCTGGGGAATCTCTCACCGACATCCTCGCAGAGGTAGTAAAGGGAGAACCAAATTGGGCCGGTTTGCCGCCTTCAACTCCGGCACCGATTCAGATGCTGTTGCATCGTTGTCTTGCCAAAGACCCCAGGCAACGGCTACGGGACATTGGCGACGCGCGTCTCGAGATCTGTGAGGCTCTAAGTAGCACGACGGGACCAGCACTCACCCAAACCGAAGCAGCAAAGCGGGACACGTCATCGCGTAACTGGTGGCGTGTGCTTCCTTGGGCTGTCGCCACACTTGCAGTCCTAATCGCGGCTTTGGCGATTTACTTCCGTCAAACTTCCAATAACGGCACTGCTTACGGAATCAGGCAATTTACCCTGGCTCAGCCAGCAGAGGGCCCACTCGACCTGACCTTCGGCGGCTCGATCTTGTTCTCCCCTGACGGCACTCACCTGGTTTCCTCCACTCGAGTCGGTGGAAAAAGGCAACTGTATGATCGTCCCCTATCGGCTGCTGCCGCTCAGCCGCTCGAGGGCACTGAAGGAGCCAATGATCCATTTTTTTCCCCTGACGGAAAGAGGCTCGCGTTCTTTGCGAACGGCTTGTTGAAGAGGATCTCCATGTTCGGAGGCACTCCCGAAACAATTTGCAAAGCCGAGAACGCCCGAGGCGGCGTGTGGATCAACGACGATACAATCGTGTTTACACCTGGCACTGACTCACCACTGTACCGCGTAGCAGCCAGCGGCGGGCAGGCAGATGCGATTTCCTCACTTGATTCAACCGCGAAGGAACGGAGTCACAGATGGCCCGACGCTCTTCCGGGTGGCAAGGCCATCCTGTTTAGCGTCGCCTATGAAGTAGGAAATCCCCTCGATGACGCGAGCATAGCGGTATTGGATTTGAATACCGGCAAACACAAAATTTTAATCAAGGGCGGATCATTCCCACGCTACGTACCCACAGGACATTTGGTCTATGCACGGCGAGGCGCGTTGGTTGCAGTTCCGTTCGACGCCCAACGCCTCGAGGTCACCGGTGCTCCAGTGACAGTTCAGGAAGACTTGATGACTACAGTTGTCAACGGCCGGGCACAATTCTCTTTCTCGAGCAAGGGCGATTTTGCCTACATTCAGGAACGATCCAACCAGAACGCAGAAGTCGGGCAGCTGATCGAGTGGGTAGACCGTCGTGGTGGAGCACAATCGATGATAAATGTTCGGCATGAATATTCGGGCCCGAGGTTATCTCCCGATGGCCGCACTCTGTTCGTCGAGATGGCCGACCCTGCTGCTGCGATTTGGGCGTACGACATCGAAAGAGGAACGCTGTCGCGCGTGACTCAAGGCGGAGTCAGCTATGGGCCCATCCCCTCGCCCGACGGCCGCCACCTCGCCTATCAGGCGACCCGCGACGGCGTTACGGGAGTATTGATGTCTAATGTGGATGGCAGCAACGAGGAGCGGTTGACCTCAGATAAGCGCCTCAATTTCCCCACTTCCTGGTCGCCGGACGGAAAGCAACTACTAATCACGGCAGGGAGCCAAAGCGGTTACGTCGAAGTCTGGTTAATCCCCATCAATGGCGATCGAAAGCCGCAGACTTTATTGCAAGGACCATTCAACGTGGGAGGTGGAAGGTTTTCGCCTGATGGAAAATGGATAGCGTATGTTTCAGATGAATCTGGCCGGAATGAAGTTTACGTCAGAGCCTACCCTGAAGCTGGAACACGGATTCAGATTTCCGCCGAAGGCGGCAGCCAGCCGGTTTGGTCCAGAAACGGTCGGGAACTATTCTTCCGCAATGGTGACCAGACGATGGTGGTGGCCGTTGGGCTCACTCCGTCCCTGGCTGTCGGCAAACCGGCGGCCTTGTTTACTCGCCTCCAACTGGACGATTCCAGTGGCCCTGCCTATGGGATGGTCGCAGACTACGATGTCTCAGCAGACGGAAAGCGTTTTATTATGCGCAAGCACAACTCAGACACCGCTCACATTCCGGTCGCACGGGTTATTCTTAACTGGTTCGACGAGTTGACGCGGGTGACAACGAGCGCGGGGTCCCGATGATTTCGGGGTGAACGTTGTTGAATTAAACGGCTGAATCTGCCGGAATGAACTTGAATCAAATGAATCAATCGTTCGAAGATAAAGACAACAAGTATTGATAATGCAAGCGCCAGAACATATTCCGGACTTAAAGTTCACCGAACTCGCGTCAGATTTGGCTGCAACTGCGAAGGCTCTGCACGCGCGCGGTTGGTTGCTGGGCACGAGCGGAAACCTGAGCGCTGTGGTGCAACCTGAACCGTTGTTGCTCGCCATGAGTCCCAGTGGCGTAGACAAAGGTGAACTCCTTGCTGAACAGATCTTGTTGGTTGATGAACATGCTCGTATCGTCAATGGAAGTGGTAAGCCGTCAGACGAAACATTGCTTCATATCGAGATCGTAAGGGCGCGACAAGCCGGCGCCGTGCTGCATACCCATTCGGTTTGGAATACCATTATCTCAGACCTGTTTGCTGATCAAGGCGCCGTTGCGATTGAAGGCTATGAGATGTTGAAAGGATTAGCAGGCGTTCAAACGCACAAGCATCGTGAATGGCTTCCGATTATTGAAAACTCTCAGGACATGCGTGAACTTGCCGCGAAGATCAGTGCCGTGTTAGACGAGCAACGAAGTGCGCACGGGCTTCTCCTACATAAACACGGCCTTTATTCATGGGGCGAAAGTCTGCGCGAGGCCAAACGACATATTGAGATCCTGGAATTCTTGATCGAAGCTCGGGGTCGCACCCTGGAGCTTAAACGACGAGGCAACTGATCATGGCTCTACTCACGATTTGCGATCAGAATCGAACATTAAGTGACGAGCAGGAGATTCGCGATTATTTAGTCAAGTTGGGCATCGACTATGAGCGCTGGCCGGTGAGTGAACGGGTGGCACCTGACGACTCTGCGGAAAATATCCTGGAAGCTTATGCCGCAGAAATTGAAAAGCTGAAAGCCAGTGGCGGTTACGTAACAGCAGACGTTATCGACGTAAGCCCGCAGACGCCCGGGCTCGAAGAAATGCTGGCGAAATTTGATCGCGAACACTGGCACGATGAAGACGAAGTTAGGTTCATAATCTCCGGAAGTGGACTTTTCCACATTCATGGCAAGGATGGCGAAGTAGTCGCCATCGAAGTCAAAGCGGGCGATCTAATTCGCGTTCCTCGCGGCACATTGCATTGGTTCAACTTGTGCGGGGAGCGTCGCATTCGTGCCATTCGCTTGTTTCAGGACAAGTCAGGCTGGACACCGCATTACAGCGGCAGTCAAGTAGATCGAAATTACATGCCGATCTGTTTTGGCGCCCCACACGCGTTGCAAGAAGATCACACATGACAGATGTTGCCACGAAGACGCGTGCGGTGCTGCTCGACATTGAAGGCACTACGACTCCAATCTCTTTCGTTCACGACATTCTCTTCCCTTTTGCACGCGATCACGCGAGGGATTATCTAAACCAGAATTCCCGAGCTCCTGAAGTGCAGGCAGACATCGCGGCGCTCTTTCGAGAGCACTCTCTCGACTGGGAGAGAGGTGAACAGCCGCCACAAATCGACAAGGTAGCCTCATCAATTGATGCGATCGTTACTTACATCAACTGGCTAATCAGCCGCGACCGTAAATCTCCCGCACTTAAATCGCTGCAGGGAAAGATTTGGCAACAAGGCTATCGTGATGGAAGTTTGAAGGCGCCCCTATTTGATGACGTCGTCCCGCATCTCGTGTGCTTGCGCAGGCGGGGAATATGCATATCAATCTTTTCATCCGGCAGTGTACTCGCCCAGAAACTCTTGTTTGCCCACACCGACACGGGTGACCACTGCGATTTGATCGACTACTACTTCGACACTCAGGTAGGGAGCAAAGTTAGCTCATCGAGTTATCAGGAAATTGCCAAGCGACTTCAAGTGCAGCCGGCGGAGGTGATCTTTGTCTCTGATGTGACAAATGAGCTCGCGGCCGCACGTGATGCCGGCATGTCCACTTTGCTTTGTCTCAGACCAGGAAATCCTCCACAATCCACGGCCGAGCAGTTTCAAGTGATCCGAAGCCTTTCGCAAATCTTGCCGGCGGTTTAGGTATGGCCTAGCCATTCGTGCTCGTGAGTGAGTGGATCTAAATTGCCGATTGGCGATTTTCGATTGGCGATTAGCTCTTTACGTTACGGGTAAATTGGCAATCGGCAATCGCCAATCTAAAGGGCCCACCCGCCACCGCGTGGAATTGATCAGCGCGACAGATCCTCCGAAAATCTGTAATCCTCGCTGCCAAGCCAATCCGCTCTCGAAATATCTAATCCATTAATTGCAACCTTCCTGCAGTCCATCCATTTTCCGCAACTCCATTTCTTCGGTTTGCAGTACGAGTCGGCTTGAACGAGGGACGAACGGGCCTGAGGCGATCCTCCCGTACCGGGCACAGTCATTGCACCTCCACTGTTACCGCTGCCTTGCGGTACTCCAATTTTTCGGAGCGAAGGTTTAGCGACGACACTTCCCCAGTTCAGCGAGCTACTTAGCAAAGTTCCGTTTTAGAACGGAAGGAGAAAGTACAATGAGTCTTAAACGAGTTGCGAACATTCTGGCCCTTTGTCTTTGCCTCACCGGCATTGCTTTTGGTCAGGAAACAACCGGTACCATTGAAGGTACTGTGGTTGACGCTCAAGGCGGCAGAATTGCCGGAGCCACAGTGCTTGTTGAAGGCAATGCCTTCAACCGCACAGTCACTACCGATAGCGACGGTTTTTATCGAATATTGCAAGTTCCCGCAGGAACGTATTCGATCACAACCAGCGCTTCTAACTTTGCCAGCGACAAAATCCAGGACGTTCAAGTCACACTTGGCAGGGTTACCACCGCAGAGATCAAATTAAACGCTGGTGACGTTTCGGCTGCTGTGGTCGTCACAGACGCAGACGTGGCCCCCATCGATACTTCATCAAATAAGATCCAAACCAACATCACAACCGACGTCATCAATTCAACTCCGAAGGGGACCAGGGTTGATTCCGTGTTGCAACTCTCTGGTGCAACCAGGAACGAACCACTGAGTCGTGGCTATCAAATCGACGGCTCAAGCGGCGCCGAAAATACCTTCGTGATCGACGGTTCTGAAGTTACAAACTTCCGCACCGGCCAACTTCGCGACACCAACAACCTGCCTTTCCAATTCGTACAGGAAGTGCAAGTGAAGTCGAGCGGTTTCGATGCCGAGTTTGGCGGCGCTACAGGCGGTGTGATCAATGTCGTCACCAAGAGCGGCGGTAATCAGTTTCACGGGGAATTCGGAGCGCAGTTTGAAACGAGCAATCTCAGCGCGCGCCAAACCCTGACAGGGAAAGTTGCCAACAGTGATCCACAGTTCCAGGCTAATCCGCTCATTCAGGGAACCAGCGCGTCGGTTCTGAGTTATATCAATCCACCGGGCGACTCTTTTTTCAACGCCTATCCCAGCGTTACGTTCAGTGGACCAATTGTAAAGAACAGGCTGTGGTTCCTGGTTAGCGCGGCCCCACAGTTTTACAGCACAACGCGCGACTTTCTTTTTCCCACCGGGCAAACAGTCCACTACGAGCGACACCTCCGGAACGATTATGAGTTCGCACGTCTCGACTCGTCGGTCACGGACAAACTGCGCCTATCCGGCACTTTCACTTACAGCCCGCAGCGTGAACATGGACAAATTCCTTCCTACACAACTGCGGCACCTCCGTCGAATGACTTTAGCCAGTTGGGTGGTCGGGTTGCGGCAAATAACGTCACTGGTAGTGGCGTCTGGACGCCCTCATCAAAACTTGTCATTAGTGGGCGCTTCGGTCGCAACTATTTGAACGAAAAGGATAGCTCTTACGGCGTTCCTGCAGGACCACGCATCCGGTGTCTCAACGGCGGCAGCCCAGCTGGCGTGCCGGCAACTAACCCGTGCGCTTCCGGGTTCAACAGCACGTCGGACATTACCAAGACGGTTAAGGATATTTCGATCCGCAAGACGTTTGAAGCGGACGCGAGTTACCTGGCGGGTGACCTTGCGGGCCGTCACGCCCTCAAGTTTGGCTACCAGCTAAACAAGCTCTCCAACGATGTAGACCAGGGCTACTTTGGTGTTGGTGAA
>JBAPXA010000029.1:0-5222 GCA_049283975.1 Pyrinomonadaceae bacterium
CTTCATCCCGGACGGAATCAACCGCGCAATCTTGACCAACGCCGACGCCAGATCCAATGCCACCCCGCGTCCACGTCCAGCAGCGTATTCATCAGCAGCAGCCTCGGACGCTTCTACCCAGGCACGATCCAGGAAACGACCACTGGGCACCATCACCAGCACATCGCGGCAGGCTCGCAACAACCCTCGTCTCAAATTGTCGTTTGCCAGCACATGACCGGCCTCGTGCTCAATAGCGGCGATCAGTTCTTTTTGCTCGAGGGAAGTAAGAACTTGCTCAGCGATAAAGAGTCGCGGTCGCAACACACCAACAATTGCGATCACAGGAAACTGGTGCTTAATGCGGTAGCAGGGAATCTTTACCCCAGGCAGGCTGATGGCCTCAGCATGTCGTAGCCAATCAGAGTTCAGACGCGCTGTCGCCCGCCAGGCTGCGAGTCCCCGAAACAGTGCGAGGGCGAGGCCGATTGCGGAAGCACAGGCGATAATCGCGAGCTTAAGGCTAACGGGTTCGTGACCGTCGCGGGGTTCATGTTCGAGGTAAGCGGGAATCAGCAGCAGGCAAACGCAAACGATTCCCAGCACAATGGGAAAGGTGCGCAGCAAGAAAATGATGCTGGCACAACTCGCCGCGGAAAGCCGTGCGACTGCGCGCGGACCTACGATCCTCCACGCCAGCGAGGAGATTAAGGACGTGCCGCTATTGCAGAGCAGTAGCGCCGCCAGCACGATTGAGAGTCCGAGTACGAAGAACACCTTCAGCTCTCCCGGAGTTCAGCTCGCTTTTCCTTAATGAGGCGATCGAGTTCGTCGAGCAATTCGCGGTCGTGTTCGCTAACCGCATCGACTATGCAGGCAAGCACTGGTTCAACACCGGAAGCCCCGCCACCGAGTAAGCCATCGATGACATCTTCGGCAATTCCCTGCTCAAACTCAGCGCGAGTCACGAGCGGTGAGTAAATAAAAGCCCGGCCATCTTTGCGCCGTTTCAATAGCCGCTTCTTATAGAGCCGGTCGAGCGTAGTCATAACCGTCGTGTAAGCAACCTGCTCATTAAAGGTATTGACGAGGTCGCGCACACTGCTTTCGCCACGCCGCCAGGTTTCTTCCAAAACCTGACGTTCCAGACGGCCAAGCGCAAGCGAAGCAAGTTCACTGGGTCTGCGAAATCCACGAAGCAGGAATCTTGGACTTTTCATGAGGAGGGAATTGTTAGCTAGCGACGTTGACGCTGTCAATCCAGAAACTGGGTTTTTGAACTTTGTACTTGGTGCTTTGTACTTTGAGGTTCGTTAGTAAGTTGAACCTTCTAGACGTGAATTGCATTTACTCTGCCGGCCGTCTCAAGTTTGGGAAACCAAACAAAGATCAAAGTACAAAGCACAAAGTTCAAGAGCTCAATGATTGAATGAGGAACCCGGCTTCGTCATTTGAAGACTTTCGCGTTACTATTTGAAGTTTGCAAAGGCCTCCAGAATTGCGTCTGTGGGGTTGCGCGAAGTTTCAACACCATGTCTGAAAAAGCCATCGAAGTCCGTGGGGCGCGCGTTAACAACCTCAAGAACATCTCTTTCTCGATCCCTATTAATCAGATGACCGTTGTTACCGGAGTCAGCGGCTCCGGCAAGTCGTCCCTCGCTTTTGACACCATTTATGCCGAGGGACAGCGCCGTTATGTCGAATCACTTTCGGCTTATGCGCGGCAGTTCCTCGAGCGCATGGATAAGCCAGATGTAGATGAGGTACGCGGCATCGCTCCTGCAATCGCGATTCGCCAAAAAAACTCTACGCGCAATCCACGCTCTACCGTCGGCACCCAAACTGAGATTTACGACTACCTGCGCCTGCTTTATGCCCGCGTGGGAATTACTTATTGCCGCGTGTGCGGAACCCCAGTGGGACGCGACTCACCGGAATCGGTTGCGGATGACGTGCTGAAAAAACTGGAGCCAGGAACGCGCTTCTACGTTCTATTTCCTGCAGCAGCCGGTGTGGCCGAGACGAGCAGCAATGGGGACGAAGGTGTAACCGCGACAAAAGGGAGCGCGCGTTCGAGAAAGCGCGGCAAGACGAAAGCAACCCATCCTGCTCCTTCGCGTCACGCCACCACAGCTCACGTAATGAGTTTGATGCAACGCGGATTCACCCGCCTCTTTGCTGGAGGGGAAATCATCGATCTGAGTTCCCCAGACGACTACACCCGCGAAGGTTTTGCGGAAGTGTTCGTAATGGTTGACCGCCTGGTAGCGGGGCCGGAGATGCGTCAGCGCCTGGTTGACTCTTTGGAGATCTGCTTTCAGGAAGGACATGGTGCGGCGGTTATTGAAACTGTCGCCAGCAAGCCAGCGGAACCCCTGCGTTTCAGATTTTCCGATCGCTTCGAATGCAAAAACGACGGGACTGTCTATGCGCAACCGGAACCCCGACTTTTCAGTTTCAACAATCCGTTTGGCGCTTGTCCCACTTGTCAGGGTTTTGGAAACACAATCGGACTCGATCTCGAGTTGGTGATTCCTAATCCCGGTCTGACGCTTGCTGAAGGTGCAATTGAGCCGTGGACAAAACCTCAGCATGAATGGGCACAAGACGAGCTGAAGCAGTTTTGTAAGTCGGAAAAGATCCCGCTGAACGTTCCCTTTAATCTGTTATCACGCCAGGAGCAGCGGGCGATTGTTGAGGGCAAGAAGGACTGGAGCGGTGTACGAGGCTTCTTCGAATGGCTGGAAACGAAGAAATACAAACTACACGTTCGAGTTTTCCTTTCGAAATATCGGGGCTACACAATTTGTCCCGATTGCGGCGGCGAACGCCTGCGTCGTGAGGCGCGCGATGTGAAGGTCGGCGGACGTTCTTTGCCGGAAGCCTGCGCCCTCTCGATCAAGGACGCGGCTGTGTTCTTTGACTCACTGGAGCTGTCAACAGAGCAGACAGCGATCGCCGAAAGAATTCTCTTTGAGATTCGCCAGCGCATTCACTTTCTGGTTGATGTTGGTTTGGACTATCTGACACTCGATCGTTTGGCTTCAACGCTCTCCGGCGGCGAAGCACAACGAATCCAGTTAGCAACGAATCTCGGATCTTCTCTCGTCGGCGCGCTTTATGTTTTGGACGAGCCCTCGATCGGTCTTCATCCACGCGACAATGAACGGCTGATTAAGTTGTTGCGCAACCTCCGCGACATTGGAAATACCGTGCTTGTTGTCGAGCACGACGCGGAGATGATGCGCGCTGCCGATCATATCCTCGATATTGGACCGGCGGCCGGCGAGTTAGGCGGACGCATAATTTACGAGGGCGACTTTGCTGATCTACTAACAAACGAAGGCTCATTGACCGCTCGTTACCTGCGCGGCGAGAACGAGATCAAGGGACCTAAACAGCGACGTCTGTTTCGCGATCGCAAGCTGGTACTCACCGGCGCTTCCGAACACAACTTGAAAGCAATCGACATCGAGCTACCCCTCGACATGATGGTTTGTGTAACCGGCGTCAGTGGCTCCGGCAAGTCGACTTTGATTCACGACTGCATCTACGCAGGCTTGAAAAAGCAAAAGGGAGACTGGCAGGGACACGTCGGTGCGTTTCACAAGTTGGAGGGCGGCCAACTGATTGACGACGTAATCCTCGTCGATCAATCGCCCATCGGCCGAACGCCACGGTCTAACCCCGTGACTTACATCAAGATTTACGATGGTATCCGTGAAGTCTTCGCGACCACTCGCGAGGCGCAGGCGCGGGGATTCGATCCTTCCCACTTCTCTTTCAATCTTCCGGGTGGTCGTTGCGAGGTCTGCCAGGGCGATGGCACCGTAACGGTCGAAATGCAGTTCCTTGCTGACGTCGAGCTGGTATGTGAAGAGTGTAAAGGAACCCGATTCAAACAGCAGATCCTCGACGTGCGTTATCGTGGCAAGAACATTCACGAAGTCTTGAGTCTAACGGTGCGCGAGGCAATAAACTTCTTTCGCGAGGTTCCGCGTATCACGAATCGTTTGCGAGTGCTGGACGAAGTCGGACTGGGTTATTTGCGATTGGGCCAGTCAGCAACCACCCTGTCCGGCGGTGAGGCCCAGCGCATTAAACTCGCTGCGCATCTCTCAAAGCGCACCGGCGCCAAGACGCTCTATATTTTCGATGAGCCGACCACAGGTCTTCATTTCGATGACATCAACAAACTGCTGGCGGCGTTTCGTGCTTTGATTGAAGCGGGTGGCTCCCTGCTTGTAATCGAACACAACCTTGACGTGATTAAGACTGCTGACTATGTGATCGACCTTGGTCCGGAAGGTGGCGACGCCGGTGGCTATCTCGTCGGGACGGGGACGCCTGAACAGATCATGAAAATGTCGCGCTCCTATACGGGGAAATTTTTGCGACAGTATCTCGCAGCGCAGAATGGTCGGCCTGCTAAGGTGCAAGAGAATAGCAATAGTAATGGAGGACGTAATTCATGAGTCTCAAGCAACAGATCATTGCTGACCTGACAACTTCAATGAAAGCGCAGGACAGTGCGCGCACTTCGACTCTGCGAATGGTTAAGGCGGGAATCGTAAACCGCGAGATCGAAAAAGGCGGAGAGTTAGATGACGATGAATTGGCGAAGCTGCTGCGATCGATGGTCAAACAGCGCAAGGACTCTGTCGAACAATTCGAAAAAGGCGCGCGTCCGGAGTTAGCCGCGAAAGAGCAGGCGGAGATTGAAGTGATTGAGGCTTACCTGCCCCAGGCAGCTTCCCAGGACGAAATCGAAAAAGCTGTGGCTGCGGCGATTGCTGAAACCGGTGCGACGTCGATGAAGGACATGGGAAAAGTGATGAAAGCCGCGCAAGCAGTACTCGCGGGCAAGAACGCCGATGGTCGCGCTGTCAGTGAGACTGTGAAGACCAAACTCGGATCCCTGTAGCTCAATGGAATTGCTTAGGCTTTTGTTCGTGCTAGTTCGTGTCGTTTAGTGGTTCGTCCTAACGTTTACAAAACGAACCACAAGGAACACGAAACAACACAAAAAGGTGCCCTGACTCCAGATTCTAACCGCTTCAAACTGTGGCCAGCTAACTGCTAATGCCCGAAGGAAAAGACTCAAAAGCTAAACTCGGCCATTTCTTGCCAGCAGTTCTCATCCTCGCCGTTTTAGCCCTCGCCCTTTTCCAACTTCGTAATCAGGGACGAACCTGGTGGTGTGCCTGCCAGCAATACTTCCCCTGGGCGGGAGACATCTGGAG
>JBAPXA010000030.1:0-3022 GCA_049283975.1 Pyrinomonadaceae bacterium
ATGTCCACGCCCTCACGGGCGTGGCTACTAACTGTCGGCCCTTCGGGCCTGTGTGTTGCACTTCTAACTTGAATGCACCAATGACAAATCGAGAGAGGAAAATGACAAATGATCCCGGCTCTGCCGCCCCCGTGCGGTTGGCTTGCCTCACCGGCCACCATTAATTAATTCCGACGCGAGGCTCAGCCTCGCGATTAAGAAATAGAGAAGCTCTACGGCAGGCAAGCCTTACCGCACTGGTTGGGCGGCAAGCCGCTGTTCAATATGGGATCCTTGAATTGTTTCCCAAGATCTTGGCGTGCTTTGCGCTCCTTTGCCGCCTTGGCGGTTTCTTTTCTTCAATGGAAAATGATCCGACTAGCGCAGTGTGCGCTTTAAAAACTCCAACATGCGACGTTTCGCCAATGTCGCGGCTGCTTCGTTGTAGTTTCGGCGTGTGTAATCACAAAAAGCGTGAGCTGCTCCTTCGTATAAAAAGAACTCTGCCGGCGTGTTCTGTTTCCGTAAGGCCTGATCAAACCTCCTCACGTCTTCGACCGGAATGATCGGATCAGACATTCCGTAGTGACCCTGAATCGGAATCTTAATCTGCGCCACGAGGTCCATGAGGTTTGGTTTGCGATCATTTGGGGTTTGATATTGTTCCAAAAAAACCGGAGGAGCGTAGAACGCAACTACAGCTTTAACATCTTTCGATCTAGTCGAGAGCAGCAGACTTTGATAACCGCCGCCGCAGAAGCCGACTAAGCCAACTTCCTTGTCTTTAACGAATGCGAGTGATTTGAGAAAGTTGATTGCTGCCCCAGCATCGTTCAGTTCTTGCTGATTGAAGGTGTTGCTGAGGTAACGACGGTCTTCTCTGTCCGATCTATTAAGTTCCGCGGTGGTCAGTTCCGGCGTTCTCGAAAAACGTTTGATAGCGAGACCGACAAAGCCCTCCTGGGCCAGTTGTGCTGCAGTGTAACGATGATCTTCGGGCAGGTGGAGATTTCCGTGAAGTACCGCAACCGCACGATAGCGACCAGCTTTGCGCGGCCGAGCGAGGTAGCCTTGAATGATGTCCTGGCCACTTTTGAAGGAGACCATGTCCTGGATGACATTTGGATCATTTAAAGCATTCGTTGGCGGTTGTCGTTGTTGAGCCACTAGTTCAGAGCGAAGCGTGACACCCACAACGGCTGCTGTTGCAGCGCCGAGGAAGGATCGCCGTTCCATGCCTTGTTTCTGGTTGTCTTTGTTGCCGCAATCCTCGTTGGTACACATATTTCTGTTCATCCTCCATCTGTTCGACCCTGTAGGTCTGAGAACCGGCAGCGGAGTGCGCTACTCAACCATGCGCGTGCCCAATTGGCAATCGCCAATCGGCAAATGGCAATCTGTTGAGCCCACTTCGCGGACTCAAAATCCGGAACGCTCATCGACCTGGGGCTCACGCCTCAGGCTTTACGCTGGTCGTCCGTTTCACGGCGGTCTGCCCAATAACCCGGTTCGCGATGGAAATGAGCCACGGCTATTACCACTATGGTGTCTCCGTCAATTCCGTAAACTAGAGAGTAGGGAAAGCGATTTATCAGAAACCTACGAATGTCTGGTTCGATTTCAGCGGCGATCAGAGGAAACGCAGCGACAAGCCTAACAGCACGATCCAACTCGTCCAGAAAGTTGAGACTTTGATCTTCCGATTGTTCCTGATACCAGGAAACGGCGTTGTCGATTTCAGTCTCCGCCAATGTGAGGAAGCGGACATCCATCATCTTCGGTACTTGGCCATTACCTCTTCATAGGACACGGTGGGAATCTTACCTGCTTTGTAAGCTGCCCATCGCTTACGAGACTCCTCAGCCCACACGTGATCTAATTGGCTATCACGCTTATCGAGATCGGTGAGGATCGCAGCGACAAGGCGCAACTTCTCTTCGTCAGGCAGTTCCTGGATTCTAGAAAGGAGTTCGTTAGTAACCGTTGCCATAGCTTGCCATCCAGCTCCACCGATATTAAGCGCGGCGTGATGCCTGAATTATCTTACCACTCCACCTATTCACCAAGTTCAGAGTAGAGTTGTCGAAAGTTGTGGACGGACCGATCGGTTTTTGAGGTTGCAAATCGTGACCTCAAACCTTCTGCCTCCGCTTTCGCAGTGAGGTCAGTATCCCGACAGTCGGGATAGCGGGTGGGTCGATACGTAAGCACTCAATCCTTACATCGCCAACCGCTTTGCTCAGAATAGAGTAACTAAGTCTTAGTGCCAGTCTTGAATCGATCATCACCTTGTGCCCGCGGATCAAATAGATTCTGCGCTCAATGAGCTGAACTGAGACGGTGGGGCTGCGGTTGATGAGGCTCTTCTTCGCGGACACCGATAAAGAGTAGCGGCGGATTTGGAGAAGTGGAACGGGTAAGACACGAGCCTGGATGATGCGTGCATGCAAGCTCCTTTTTACATGAAGTGGTGGAAGGTTGAGGTCGCAAATTGCGACCTCAAAAATCCGATTGAGCTGTTGCGAAATGGGGTCAGTACCGCCAGGCGGTAGCCGGCGGGCCGATTGGCAGCATTCAAGTCTCGCGCTATGAGCCCAGAATTCAAGACGGTGGAATTGATCCAACACCACGCGAGGCTTGAGTGCCCATGCATCGGCCCACCCGCTACCGCGTGGTGGTACTGACTCCCACTAATCGGCAATCGGCAATCGGCAATTTGGCATTTGGCAATGATCCGATTCAGGACACAATGTCGACTACAGTACGGGAGCGCCCTTTCATATAGAGTAGGACCGCATTCAAGTGCGACGAAAAGTTAGCCGCGGATTTACGCGGAGTACGCGGATAAGAAATAAGAAATATTCTGATCCGTATAATCCGCGAGAATCTGCGGCTTATTTTCTTCTCGAAACTCGAAACTCGAAACTCGAGACTCGGAACTCGAAACTATTTTCCGCTCTCTACGACGGATTCGACGCTTGGTAAACTCAGGACTGCCCCTCGATCCAAAGTAATCCGATGAGGGACTTGTTTGCTGATCTTG
>JBAPXA010000031.1:0-7575 GCA_049283975.1 Pyrinomonadaceae bacterium
CAATGATTTCATGCAGACGTACCCAACTCTTTCTCCCCATGATTATTTTTGCCGCGGCCTTGACCGCGTTAGCCCAAGCTCCTGCAGTGCGAACGCCTCGCCCCAGTCAGAAGGCGAGTGTGATGCAAACAATTGGTGTCACAGATGTAACGATTACTTACAGCCGGCCCGGCGTGAAGGGAAGAAAAATTTGGGGCGATCCTCCGGCGGGACTCGCGGCCGGCACTGCCACCCTCGACGATCAAAACAAACGACCAAAGGACATGGTGATCGTTCCCTACGGCCACGTTTGGCGAACTGGGGCCAATGAAGCCACGCAGTTTGAAGTCACCGACGACGTCTTAATCAACGGGCAAAAACTCCCTGCCGGCAGTTACAGCCTGCACACGATTCCCGGGAAGGATGAATGGACGATCGTTTTCAATGGCACTGCGAACCAGTGGGGCAGCTTTAGTTACGACGAAAAGAAAGACACTCTGCGCGTGAAGGCTAAGCCGGAATGGCTAACGGAGAACCAGGAGTGGCTGATGTATAGCTTCGACCCGGTCACCGACAATTCTGCGCAGGTCAATATTCGCTGGGAGAAGTTGCGCGTACCCTTCACGGTAGAAGTTAAGGATGTGAAGGCCGTGACCCTTGCGAAAATGCGCGCCGCCGTTGCCGCCGCTAAGCCCGACGATTGGCGCACGCCCCTGCAGGCTGCCAATTATGTCTTCCTGAGCGAAGACAAGATGGATCCGACCGAAGCGATTGGCTGGTTGGAGCAGTCGATCAAAGTGAAGGAGACTTTCGGCAACCTCTATTCGAAGGCGCGACTGCTGGCTTTCCAGGGCAAGACTCAGGAAGCAATCGCCATGGGCGAGAGAGCTCTAGTCCTCGGCAAAGAAGCCAAAGCCAACACCGCAGACCTGGAAAAACGACTCGGTGAGTGGAAGGCGAAGATGTAATTGGGAAGGGGAGGGCTTGGTCGAGCCGACACACAGAAAACGGAGCCCATACCTTGCCCCGAAAATCTTCTGCTGCCATAAAAAACGACAACGTCAACGACGGAGCGCTTAGCGGTCACCAGCTTTGGCAGGTAATCGCGGCCTCCGCCGTCGG
The DNA here is from genome assembly GCA_049283975.1 of Pyrinomonadaceae bacterium. Taxonomy (GTDB): domain Bacteria; phylum Acidobacteriota; class Blastocatellia; order Pyrinomonadales; family Pyrinomonadaceae; genus PSRF01. Next base: position 1,102 of record JBAPXA010000031.1, read on the forward strand.
CACGATGATCGAATGGTACGACTTCTACATCTTCGGCAGCCTCGCGATCGTAATCTCGCCCCTCTTCTATCCCAGCGGCAATAACACCCTCGCTCTGATCGCCTATCTCTCGACCTTCGCAGTCGGCTTCGTTGTTCGTCCTTTCGGTGCTCTCTTCTTTGGACGCATCGGTGACCTAGTGGGACGCAAGTACGCTTTTCTTGTCACTTTGCTGATTATGGGCGGAGCCACAGCCCTCCTCGGTTTCCTGCCAACCTACGCCACCATCGGTATCGCGGCGCCGATTATCCTGCTCCTGGTTCGAGTACTTCAGGGGCTGGCTCTTGGAGGCGAGTACGGTGGGGCCGCGGTTTACGTCGCTGAACACGTTCCCGATGCTAAACGCGGTTTCTATACAAGCTTTATACAAATTACTGCAACCCTTGGTCTGTTCTTGTCACTCGTCGTTGTTCTGCTGGTGCAGAACTCTATGAGCAAAGAAGCGTTTGGTTCGTGGGGCTGGCGCATTCCGTTTGTGATCTCAATTTTCCTGGTTGGCATCTCGCTCTACATTCGTTTGCGCATGAAGGAGTCGCCGATCTTCAGCCAAATCAAGAGCGCCGGGATGACTTCGGTGCAACCGCTGAAGGAGGCGTTTACGAAATGGCCAAATCTGAAGCGCGTTTTGATCTCACTTTTTGGAGCGACGGCGGGACAAGGCGTTGTTTGGTACACGGGCCAGTTCTACGCCTTGTTCTATCTGCAAACAATTCTAAGAGTAAACGGGCGCGCTGCTAATTATGTAGTCGCTATCGCCTTGCTCCTGGGTATGCCGTTGTTCGTTTTCTTTGGCGCGCTTTCGGATCGGATTGGCCGCAAGTGGATCATGATGACGGGATGCCTGCTGGCGGCGCTCGCTTACGTACCCATTTACCGGGCGATGCAGTTGGCAGCCGGTTCGGGGGTCGTCACTGCTGTGTCGCAGCGAAATCCAGTCACCGGAGCAATCAGCCTAACGCCGCAGGCACTTGTTAACGGCGCCTTGCAACCCGCGGCCGAGGTGCTCACTTATACAGATTTCAGCGGTTTCATTAGTTCGCCCGTAGCCTGGAAACTAATCCTGCTGGTTTTTATTCAGGTAGTTTTCGTAACGATGGTTTACGGTCCGATCGCGGCGTACTTGATCGAAGCCTTTCCCGCAAGGATCAGGTACACCTCACTATCGCTCCCCTATCACATTGGCAACGGCGTCTTCGGAGGGTTGCTGCCGCTAATCGGTCTGACGGTAATCGCCCAAACCGGAAACATCTACGCAGGTTTGTACTACCCGATTGCAGTCGCGGGCATCACATTCATAGTCGGCTCCTTACTGCTGCGGGAGACGCGGCACATTACAATCTGGAATGAATTAGACGGGCCGCCAGACTCGAGTTAGCCATTAGTGGCCCAGTGCACTTCTGCACTGGGTTTAAGGGGAGCACTTGTGCTCTTCACCCTTCACTTAGGGCGCGTTGCACGCGGGGCTTGTTGTTCCGTCGGACTGGGATTAGTGTTTGGTCTCTGGCCTGCCTGGAAAGCAGCGCGGCTGAATCCGATTGAAGCGCTTCGGTACGAGTGAGGGCTTATGGGTGTTGCCAAACTAACTGATCAGAATACGGTTATTCCGCAGAGCAGATATGCGCGCCTCGAGCGGGAGCGCCGTTATCTGCTTAAGGACTTGCCGGAAGGACTCACGCGCGCGAGTCCGCATGTGCAAATCACCGATAGTTACATTACGGGAACCCGTCTGCGTTTACGCAAGGTCCGCGAGCCGCAATCGAATAAATGGACGGTGAAGTTCACACAGAAGTACGCACCGAACCCGGCGGACCTTTCACGGTGTATCATCACGAACACCTATCTAACGGCAGCGGAGTCAGAAGTGCTGGCCGTGTTCGAAGCCAACGAGATCCGCAAGAATCGCTATCCCTTTGAATTCGCAGGGCGAAAGTTTTCGATCGACTTGTTTCTCGGGGATCTGTTTGGTTTGGTGCTCGCTGAGACTAGTTTTGCTACCGATGAGGAGCTTGATTCGTTTCCGCAGCCGCCGTTTGCTGTTGAGGACGTTACTAATGACAATTTGTTTTCCGGAGGCAACTTGAGTGTTTCTACTTTTGCAGAGGTCCGCGAAGAGTGGCAGAGGCAGCGAGCAGTTACCGAACCGTTGAATCAATCTTGAAAGAGTCTTGTTTCCAACCCTGACTTAAGAAAATGCCTAAACGAAATCTAATCGCATTATTCACCACCTCGCTTTTAGTCATTTGTCTTGCATGCCAGAAGCGTTCAGCGTCGACGCCGCAGGCGCCGCCGGTAACAACCGTAACAGAGCAGCAGGCAGCGGCCGGTGGAATTACTCCGGCTCAGGAGGTGAAATACTTTCGCGGCTCAATCGGTAGTGCGCTTGGCTTGCAGATGAAGCTAATTCGCGAAGGCCAGAAGCTGATCGGCACCTACTACTATCAGAAGATCGGGAAGAAGATTGATCTGCGCGGCACTATCGACCCGGCGAACAACGTCATGCTCGAAGAGTTTGATGACAAAGGAAAACAGACCGGAGTTTTCAAAGGTCTTTGGAACATCGACGAGGACGGGCTGATTGCCATCGCCGGCAACTGGACTCGGCCAGACGGCGGTAATAAAGCCGTTTTCTCCCTCCACCAGGAACCGATCGAGTTTAGTGGACCGGTGGAGATTGCCGGCAAGCAGATTAAGGAAAACAATAAGAAGCTCAATTACGAGATCGATGTCGAGTACCCGCAGATCACTGGTTCAACGAATCCTGCGGCCGAAAAATTCAACCAACAGGCAAAGGCTTTAGTGACGCAGGAGGTACGTCAATTTCGTGCGGCCGCGGTTGAACGTGCCGCTGAAGACATTCCCTCGGAGACCGGAAGCGACTTTGGAATAGGCTATACCGTCGGCCTTGCTCGCGACGATGTAATTAGCATTAGCTTTGGCGTGGGCGGTTACTATCGCGGTGCTGCACATCCTAATTCGTACTCGCGCGCGCTCAACTTCGACTTGAAAAACGGCAAGCCGCTAAGGCTTGCAGATCTTTTCAAACCTAACTCGCGCTACCTACAAGCCATCTCGGACTACTGCATTAAAGACTTGAAGAAACAGTCAAAGGCGCACGAGGACATGTTGGACGACGCTTCGATCCAGGAAGGTGCAGGTCCCGAGGTGAAAAACTATCAGAGTTGGACGATTACAAAACGAGGTTTGGGAATCGAATTCGATGCGTATCAAGTCGGCCCTTACGTTGCGGGTCCGCAGTTTGTCCTCGTTCCTTATTCCGCAATCAAAGACATCATCAAACCTGACGGACCGCTCGGATCATTTGTGAAGTAGCGATGAATCCGCTTCGCGGACTGAACCTGAAACTCTGAACTCGAAACTCGGAACTTTGGTTACGTGGCTGCGGCGACGCCGGGTTCGGAATATTCGGCAGCATGCTGTCGCGAAAAATAAACCGCCAACAGAAACGCCAGAAACATTATGAATGAGCCGGTCCAGAAAGTGATTCGGATCGAACGATCACTCATGTGATGGAACGTGCCCACCGCTGACGGAAAGGCGACCGCGCTGTAGATAAGCACGGCGGCGATAGACGGTCCCACTGCGCGCGCCAGGCTGCCAACTGACTGCGTTACTCCCAACACACTGCCTTGTTCTGCCGCTCCTACGCTTTTTGACGCCAGACTTGTCAAAGCTGGCGTTGATAGCGAATTGCCCAGAGAAAAGATTCCCCCTCCAATCAGCAGCCCCAGCAGCCCTCCGAACTGCGGACCAACAAACGGCACGGCAAAAAGACTTCCGGCAAAGAAAAGGGCGCCGACGATTACGAGTCGCATTTCACCGAATCGTTTTACCAGTTTGCCGATCAGTCCGCCTTGAATGATCACCGAAATGATGCCGACGTAGGCGAAGAGGTACCCGTTTTGATGGGCGTCGTAACCAAAGCGGAACATCGTGTACAGCGAGAACGACGTGGTCATGATCGAGAACGCCACGATGAAAAGAAAATAAATGACGAGCACAAAGCCGAGGCGGGGTCGCTTGAATGAGCTAATCAGTTGTCCGAACCCGCGGCCTCCGGCTGCCGAAACACGCGCCGGGTGATCAGGCGTAACCGTCTCCGGAAGGGTGAAGAAGAGCAATACCGCATTGGCGAAACACAAGCCCGCCGCAAAGAGAAACGGCACCTGGATTCCCCAGCGACTCAAAATGCCGCCAATTGCCGGGCCGAAGATAAAGCCCAGTCCAAAAGCAGCGCCGACTAAGCCCATGCCCTTCGCGCGATCTTCTTTGCTGGTGACGTCTGCGATATAAGCCTGCGCCGTGGAGATGTTGCCACCGGAAATGCCGTCGAGGATGCGACCGAGAAAGAGCATCCAGAGGGTAGTGGCGAAGCCCAGGATCAAAAAACCGATGCCCGTGCCGATGATCGAGATGAGCAGTATCGGGCGCCGCCCGTGTTTGTCAGAGAGCCGGCCCAGCACGGGTGAAAAGATCAACTGCATGATCGAGTAAGAGGCGAAGAGCAACCCGACCGTGCGGGGCGTGCCGTTGAATTGCGTGCCTTCGGTGTAATAAGGGAGGACGGGAATAACGATGCCGAATCCGACCAGGTCGATAAAAACTGTGGTGAAAATAACGACCAGTGGGGAACGATTCATAGTGGATGGTCGGAAGTCAGTGGTTCAGTGGGCTATTTAATCATCGGGTGATTGGGTGATTGGGTCATTGGGTCATTAGGTCATTAGTTCATTGAGTCATTGGCTGATTGAGTCATTTGGCGATTTCCGATAGTCCAATTACGATTCAGGCGCAACCAATGATTCAATCACCCAATCACCCAATGATTCAATGACTCAATCAAGTTAACGACGCCGCCTGCCGCTGCTCAGCGCCAGATCGATCGAAGCGATCCCGCCGCCTGAGATCAAGAGCGCGAGCGACATCGCCAGCAGAGCCAACGGATACTCGAAGCCTTTATTAGACGAGAAAAAAAGTGGCCAGTGAACTCCGACGACTGCCACGAACATAGTGCAAGCAAGAAAGAAGGCGCCGACGCGCGTCAATAGACCAAACAGCATCAAAACACCACCTATCAATTCTGATAATGCGGCTGCGCCCATCCAGAGCCAGGCTGGTTTCATGAAGGGATAGGGCGCCGGGAATGAAGTGAACTTTGAAAATCCTGGTCCTTCCCAAACACCCAGAACCTTTTGAGCGCCATGGGCGATAAAAACCGCCGCGAGCGCCAAGCGCAGCGGGATTGTGATCCAAGTGGGTGAAGTGGCGATGATTCTGCGAAACATTGTGTCACCTTTCAAATGTCAGTTCTTAAGTCTGAGCATAGTAATTTATCCCGGCCGAAATGTCGCTCCAAAGACCAAAACCCAGAATTCAAATTCACCGTCTGCGCAGCCTTCGTAGTAAAATAACGCGCTCCCAATGCCCCCCGCGCACAAATCAATACAAGGACCAACACGATGCATGCAGACTGTCACTCTGTTCTTAAGCTAACCATCGCGCTGTTCGTTTGTTCGCTCACAGTTGTAGCTCAGCAAGCGACATCTCGTAGCGTCGCACCCGAAATCGCATTCAATGTTTCGATGAGCAAGCCACAAACACACATGCTGGAGGTTGAAGTGCGCGTGAAACGACCGGTGGGCACGCAGGTGCCGGTCGAAGATTTTTTGGTTATGCCTGTCTGGACTCCGGGCTCCTACCTGGTGCGCGAGTTTGCCCGCCATGTGCAGGATTTTTCGGCAGCAGATTCTTCCGGGCGCGCTTTACAGTGGGAGAAGACGAACAAAAACACCTGGCGCATCGTAACGGCGGGCGCCCGCGAGTGGCGCGCTTCTTACCGGGTCTACGCAAACGAACTTTCGGTGAGAACGAACCAGCTCAATTCGGATCATGCTTTCTGGAACAATGCCGCGCTCCTGATGTATCTCGACGGATTTCTAACCGCTCCTTCAACGTTGCACATTCTGGCGCCGCAGCCCTGGAAAATAGCCACCGGTTTACCGCCGGCAGCTAAGAACACTTTTCGGGCTGAGAATTTTGACGTTCTCTACGACTCTCCGGTGGAAGTCAGTAACTTCAGAACCATCTCGTTCACAGTTAAGAATGTGCCCCACCGGATCGTGATCGATGGCGAGGGAAACTACGATCCTGAAAGACTAAAGCGTGATGTGCAGAAGATTGTCGAGGCATCCGTCGAGCTGATGGGTGGCGAGATTCCTTATCGCGATTACACATTCATCACACACTTGCGGGCGAACACGGGCGGCGGCCTGGAGCACTTGAATTCAACCGCGCTAGGCTTTTCCCGCTTTAGTTTCCAGCCGGAAAGCAGTTACCGCGGGGTTCTGGCCACAATCGCTCATGAGTTTTTCCATCTCTGGAATGTAAAGCGAATTCGGCCTGACGCCCTAGGGCCCT
>JBAPXA010000032.1:0-13094 GCA_049283975.1 Pyrinomonadaceae bacterium
GCTTTTAGCGCGGGGGAGACAAGCAAGTTCCGGCGAGTCCTGCCAATAGCGCGCTGAACTTCGCTTGAACAAACGTGAGGGGTACAGCCTGAATGTAGACGCAAAGCGTCGGGTGGGCTCTGGCGTACGATGCGCACATGCAGTCCTTGCCCCTCACGCATTAACTCATTGGCTCGGCGCGCCTCTGGCCCCGACAAATTTCAAAGAGAAACAAATGATGTTGAAGATCACCAGAGTTGTGTTGTCAAAGGAAAGAATCACCGTGCAATTAGATGGTCGGCTCTCGGATCAATGGGTCGAGTTATTACGCGAGTCCGCCGAGTTGGCACTGGAGGAAGGAGTCGAGCTCACTCTTGACTTGGAACACATTTGCTTCATCGACTGTGAAGGACTTGCGCTTATCAAGAGTCTGATCGATCGGGGAGTTCGACCGGTGAAAGTCCCGCTTTTTGTAGTCGAACAGCTTAGGAGGTGCGAGTCTGCGCAAGGTGATTGAACACGATGCGAGTTGCGCTTCTGCATTTTCTCCTTCTACCGCTGCCTGCAGATTTTGCTCTTCCGAAGCTTTTGAGTTCTCTTAAAACATTTCATGCCGCCGGCGACTGGTCGCATCATGTCCTCGTCCTGTATTGCGCTGCTGACGTTTCTGTCGTTTTTGTTATCCGAATCAACGCGGGGGTATCGGTTCGCCAACGGCGTGGCCCTCGGCGTCACCACCTTGCAGTCATAGACATCCGCGGAGATACTGCACCCAGAGCGCTCAGTTAACCACGAAAGAAGTGACCGGAGACCTGAAAGTATGGGCAGCGCATATGAAGTTACTTATCGTAGCTGGCTTGAGGATCCGGAAGGCTTCTGGGCACAGGCTGCTGAATCAGTTCATTGGTACAAGAAATGGGAGCAAGTGCTCGACACCTCACATACTCCCTTCAACAAATGGTTTTCAGGTGGCTTAGTCAACACCTGCTACAACGTGCTCGACGCGCATGTCGAACGCGGTCGTGCTGAGCAACTCGCCCTCATCTACGATAGCCCGGTCACAGACACCATCAAGTCCTACACCTATCGCGCGCTCTTAAATGAAGTCGCATTGTTCGCCGGAACGCTACGTCAACAAGGTGTAGAAAAAGGCGATCGAGTGATCATCTACATGCCGATGGTTCCGGAGGCATTGATTGCGATGCTGGCCTGCGCCCGCATCGGCGCGATCCATTCGGTGGTTTTTGGAGGTTTTGCCGCCGATGAATTGGCCACACGCATTAACGACGCCCGCCCGAAAGTAGTTGTCTCAGCATCCTGCGGCATTGAAGTCAACCGCGTGATCCCTTACAAACCCATGCTTGATAAGGCCATCACTGCGGCGCAGCATAAACCTCAGCGGTGCATCATCCTGCAGCGACCGCAGGCAGAAGCAGCACTGCTCGCAGAACGTGATGTCGATTGGTTGGAAGCTGTGGCACAAGCACAACCTGCCGCTTGTGTGCCGGTAGCTGCAACTGATCCTCTTTACATCTTGTACACCTCGGGCACGACCGGTATTCCGAAAGGCGTTGTGCGCGACAACGGTGGCCACCTCGTAGCTCTGAAGTGGAGTATGAAGAATGTCTACGGAATGGAGCCGGGAGAGGTGTTTTGGGCCGCCTCAGATCTGGGCTGGGCTGTGGGCCACTCTTATATGGTCTACGGACCTTTGCTGAATGGAAGCACCACCGTGATGTACGAGGGCAAGCCTGTCGGCACTCCTGATGCGGGGGCGTTTTGGCGCGTCATCTCTCAACACGACGTTAAGGCACTCTTCACAGCACCGACTGCCTTTCGCGCCATCAAGCGTGAGGATCATCGAGGTGATTATGTCCGCAAGTACGACCTTAAAAACTTCCGGACACTGTTTTTGGCTGGCGAGCGTTGCGATCCGGATACGTTGACGTGGGCAGAAACTAAATTGGGCGTGCCTGTCATCGATCACTGGTGGCAGACGGAGACAGGTTGGCCGGTCGGAGCCAATTTTGCCGGCCTCGGTCTGCTTCCTGTAAAGCCTGGCTCATGCGGTAAGGCAGTTCCCGGATATGACGTACGGGTGCTGGATGACGAAGGCACAGAGGTCGCGGCTAATCAGATCGGCAACATTGTTATCAAGCTACCCCTGCCTCCCGGTTGCCTGCCAACGCTCTGGAACAACGACGCCGTCTATGTGGAATCCTACATGGCTTCATATCCCGGTTATTACAAAACTGCCGACGCTGGTTTCAAGGATGAAGATGGCTATCTTTGGATCATGAGCCGCACCGACGACATCATTAACGTCGCCGGGCATCGACTATCGACAGGCGCATTGGAGGAGGTTCTGTCTGCACATGCCGATGTGGCTGAATGCGCTGTCATCGGCGTCGCTGATGAGCTTAAAGGTGAAATTCCGCTCGGATTGGTGGTACTGAAAAGAGGCGTGGAGAGATCGCAAGAAGATATCGTGGTTGAATTGATTGCGATGGTGCGCGAGCGGATTGGGCCCGTTGCTTCTTTCAAAGTGGCAACTGTCGTAGAGCGCCTTCCCAAGACTCGTTCAGGTAAAGTGCTGCGCAGCACCTGCAAGAAGATTGCCGACGGTCTCGATTACCGGATTCCACCAACCATCGAAGACCCAATTGTCCTTACCGAGATCAAGGCCAGTCTCGATGCCATCGGTTATCCACGACGGTGACCTTCGCTCTTTTAGTACCCTAGTTTGGTCAGCGAAGAAACGAACCACTAAATCACACTAAGCGACACTAAGACGAAACTAAGCATCTTCGTGCAATTTTGTGTGACTTCGTGGTTCGTTCCTGAGCTCATACCAAACAATTTAGAACAGGGTCGCTACTGCAGCGATGCCATATCGATCACGAAGCGATACTTTACGTCGCTTTTTAGCAACCGCTTGTAGGCATCATTCACTTGTTGAATCTTGATCATTTCGATGTCGGCGGTGATCCCGTGCTCAGCGCAGAAATCCAACATCTCCTGGGTTTCTTTAATGCCGCCAATCCCGGAACCCGCCAGCTGATGACGCCCAAAGATTAGACCAAACCCCAAGACTGGTGACGGCTCCGGCGGAGCTCCCACAAGCGTGATCGTTCCATCTCGCTTTAATAGTGCGATGTAAGGATTGAGATCGTGCTGAGCCGAAACCGTGTCGAGGATGAAATCGAAGCTATGGAAATGTTTCTCCATCTCCGCGGCGTCCTTTGAAAGGATCACTTCATCTGCGCCGAGACGTTTTGCATCATCCGTCTTGTTTGGTGACGTAGTAAACAGCACCACGTGCGCACCAAGCGCATGAGCAAACTTCACTGCCATATGGCCGAGCCCACCCAGACCAACCACGCCTACTTTCTGTCCGGCGCTCACCTTCCAGTGGCGGAGAGGCGAGTAAGTAGTGATGCCGGCACACAGCAACGGCGCCACCCCAGCGGGATCGAGCTTCTCCGGTACCTTGAGGACAAATGCCTCATCAACAACAATGCTCTCGGAGTATCCGCCGTAGGTCACACCGCCGAGGACTTTGTCTTCGGAGTTGTAAGTAAATACGGGAACGTTCTCGCAGTAGTTTTCCAGACCTTCCTTGCAGCTATCGCAAACGCCGCACGAACCCACGAGACAGCCGACGGCCGCGAGGTCGCCTGCTTTGAATTTCGTCACGGCACTTCCCACCTCCGTAACGCGGCCCACGATTTCATGACCCGGCACGCATGGGTAAACCGTAGGCATTACCTCATGCCACTCATCGCGAACCTGATGCAGATCAGAGTGGCAGACGCCGCAAAACAAAATCTTGATCTGGACGTCCTGCGGCCGTGGTTCGCGCCGCTCAATAGACACTGGTTCCAGGTCCGAATCTGCGCTTTGAGCGCCATAGGATTTGGCCGCGTATGTTTTTGTTTCCTCGGCAGCTTTTGCCGGGGCGGTTGAAGTCGTCTCGTTCATCTTAGTCAATCTCCCTCAGTGGTATTAGAGCACCACTCTCACGATCGCTTTCGTTTCAAAGTCTTTCACTTCTCGATTCCCAAATGTGCAACGTCGCCTTCCCGGGTAAACCAGGATTTTCATCTGAACAATGCCCCGCAACGCCGCTCATTTTCTTTTGCATGACATTAGCATGGCTTGGTGCTTATCTCACTGATCTAGAGTGTGTTTAAGCAAGGGTGTGATCTGCTCCAGCCAGCAAAACTGCGAAGCACGTCGCCTGGGAGTGAGGCAATTTTGAAAGTTACACGTGTTGAACAGGCTGAAAAGACTCTGGAATTCGTCTGGCCGAAACTTCCACATGAAATAATTTGAATAATTCATCGACAGCAGGGATACGTTAGGTGAGAGGACAGTGATGGATGATCAGGCGGCGATTGAAAGATGCAGAGCGGGAGACAAGGAGGCATTTCGTCATGTGGTCGAACGCTATCAAGCCGAGGCAATTGGCCACGCCATAGCCATCTTGGGGAACCGCGAGGACGCGATGGATGCGGTTCAAGAAGCATTCATCGACACTTTCAAGGCACTCGATCGGCTCGATCTTACGCGGCGATTCTACCCATGGTTCTACGTGATCCTCCGAAACCGTTGTTACAAGCTCGCTGACGGACGAAAAAATCGAAATATGGCCAGTGTGGATGAAATGGAGATATTGGCGCCGACAGCAAGCCTTCGACCAGAGGACACGATACTACTCGAACGGGCCATGCTTGAGTTGTCGATAGAAGACAGAGAATTAATAACGCTGAAGCATTTGGACGGTCTGTCGTATCAAGAGTTGGCGGAGAGATTGCAAGTTCCGCCCGGAACTATCATGAGCCGGCTCTACTACGCGCGCAAACTACTTCGAGAGAAATTGGTGCGCTATTCATTCCCGGGATTTTCTGAAAGGTGAACTATGGTCGACTCTGACTGCAAAAACATTTGTATGGCGGCGATGGCAATCGCAGATGGCTATCAACCCGACTTGTCGTCGGAACGAATCACCGCACATCTGGCAGCCTGCTCCGATTGCCAACGAGAGATTAGACAATTGCGGGCACTCTCGAGCTTGCTTGCTTGTCAAAAGCGGCTGCAGCGAACCGAGGATGTTTGGAATCGGATCGAACGCGAACTGCCCAATGCTTCCGCACTCCGGAGCACCTCCCACACTTCTTATCCGTTCATCGGGCTGGGCGCCCTGCTACTTAGCTACCGACTGATTGAGATCATACAGGATCGCCACTTCGGCTTTTTATTCAAATTTGTACCCGTACTCCTCGTGATTGCCGCCTTCGCCTATCTCAGGGAAAACCCGTTCAAGATCAATTCCGAGCTCAGGCTCGAAGGAGTCACAAGATGAGTGAGAGAAATCAGGAGATTCAGGCCCACGTCGTACTAGGCCAGAAGTATGCCTATGCAACCATTTCCCTAATCCTGGGCCTTGCTTGTTTTATTAACCTTGCTGGGTTGGAGAAGGCGCTGCTGGCCGTGATCTTCGGCTGGCTGGCGCTCAAGGCTACACCAGCCCCAGTGCTTAAGGCGCGACGAGTGTGGGCGAAGACCGGTGTCGTGTTGGGAACCCTGGTGTTGATCTTAATCCCGACCATCATTCTGCTTAACCTTGATCGATTGCGCGTCTTTGTTGATGCCTTAACGAAGTTAAGCGAGGGGAAATAACTCTGAGTAGATGTGGGACGCTCGCGACCGCGGGTAGGTGAATCGATCCGAACAAAAATAAGAGGTGCAATTATGAGGAAATATGGTTTTGTGATGACCTTCGTTATGCTAGTTACCCTTACGGACATGAGCACCGCGAGAGCTCAATCTTCGGTACAGCCAGGCGTTTTAGGCAACCGCGCCACAGAGATCTTAACCACGGAGCCGATCACGCTTGAGACTCCAACCGGAAGCTTGTTCGGCACGCTGACTTTACCTAAATCGCGCTCGCCGGTGCCGGTCGTTTTGATCGTCGCAGGATCAGGTCCGACTGATCGCGACGGAAACTCGCCTCTTTTAAAAGGAGCCAACAACAGCCTCAAACTGGTAGCCGAGGGATTGGCCGCTCATGGCATCGCTTCAGTGCGTTATGACAAACGTGGCGTTGGAGAAACTGGGAAGATCATGCAGTTAGAGGCTGAGAAAACAAAGAGCGTGCTGCGAGAGCAAGACCTTAGTTTCGAAGCCTTCATTGATGACGCCGTGCGGTGGGGCAAGCAGCTTCGTGCTGATCGTCGCTTCTCAAGGCTAGCCGTGCTAGGTCACAGCGAAGGGTCTTTGATCGGCATGGTCGCAGCGCAGCGAATGGGTGCAGACACATTTATATCCATTGCCGGTGCAGGCCGTCCGGTTCAACAGATCATCCTGGAGCAGGTCAGATCGCAATTGCCGCCGGAGTTGTTGAAAACAACAGAAGATATTCTCGATCAGCTGAGTGCGGGTAAGACCGTCGAATCCGTGCCGGCTGAATTGCAGGTACTGTTTCGCCCAAGTGTCCAGCCATATCTAATCTCATGGCTCCGTTACGATCCGGCTAAGGAGATTGCTAAATTGTGTATCCCTGTTCTGATTGTGCAGGGTACAACAGATTTGCAAGCGAGTCCGGAAGACGCGAAGAGGCTCGTCAAGGGTAATCCAGCCGCAAAGCTATTGTTCATTGAGGGAATGAATCATGTTCTCAAAACAGTACCCAATGAGCAGAAATCGCAAGTCTCATCCTACGGTGATCCCACGCTGCCCGTTGCTCCAGATCTAATCGGGGTGATCGTTAGCTTTGCGAAAGAGAACCGGATCCGTTAGGCACGGTGCAACCGGCAGGGTCATCCGGTTGCTTGATTGCCGGCCCGCCACCATCTCGCCGCGAGACTGATCGGAAGGATTAAGACCGAACCTTGCTCCACAGCGGCGGCCACGACTGGGCTGAGCAGATGTTGGTGGTGATCGGCGAGCAGCGTGCGAGACGCGGCAGGGCAATTTCCAGCAGTCCTGGTAATGCTACAGACGGCCGTCGAGAAAGCCCCAGTCTCCGTAAAATGGATTATTTCAGGACATTGGCGGGTTATGTGGCTTCAAATCGGCCCGCTGAAGGAGGCTTCACCCGCTAAACACCGTTTTTTGCCGCGTTAACCGTGCTACAATGACCGCGGCTGAATGGGCGATATCCTCGGCCCCAATCAGTCCCTCTTTGCCCGCCTGAAGATTTCTCTTGCCACTCAACACTTCGCCTTATTAAGGTAACTTGCCACGAATCATACGTGAGTTTGCGCGATTGTACTTATGTCAAAAGCAGGTGAAGAGAGTTTGGCCCGAGTGATGACTGGCGGGGAAATCACCGACGGGGAACCTCTGCTCGAACTGCGAGGGGATTCTAAAGGCGCGAAAATCAGGGGGATCGTGGCCGAGGCCATTGATACCTGGCTTTGGGATACAGATCCAGCTCGGAGTGAAGAGTCAGCAGAAGTGCGCGAGGCCAGAACTCTCGCCAGACGCTATCGCTATCCTTATGTTGATCTCTTTCCTGCTCGAGGGAATTCGCCCATCGACGATGACCTGGTTAACGAATTGCCGGTTGAGCTAATGGTACGGTATCAATTCGTTCCTCTGCGCAGAGAAGGCCGACGTATTCATATCGCACTTTCTGATCCTGCGGATTTGCAAAAACTGGATGAGTTGGAAGTCGCTCTAAAGAGCCGGATAGCACCTTATGTCACCACCGCCGGCGCAATTGACCTGTTCCTGCGAAAAGGCGGGACAACACAACGCGTACTGCAAGAAGCTGCCTCAGATTTTCGCATTTCACTAGTCAAAGAAACTGAGAACGGCGAGGAAGTACTCAACCTCGATAGACTCGCCACCGATGCGGAGATGTCTCCGATCATTAAACTCGTCGACACGATCATTTTTAATGCTTTGGAGTCTCGAGCCTCTGATATTCATATCGAAACGGGGGACACCGCTGTTTCGGTTAAGTTCCGCATCGATGGTGCACTCTATGAAAAGGTTGATCCGATCGATGTGTCTTATCACAGTCGTTTGATCTCACGCATCAAGGTAATGTCGGAACTTGACATCGCCGAGTGTCGGGTTCCTCAGGACGGTCGCTTCCGGGTCCGCTACAAGTCGCGCAACGTCGACTTCCGAATTTCGATCATGCCTACCGGTTATGGCGAAGACGCCGTAATTCGCATACTTGATAAGGAACAGATCAACGAAGAGTTCCGCAATTTGCGGCTTGATGTAATTGGCTTTTCAGAGAGCAACCTGCAAAAGTTTCGTCAATACATTGCCGAACCCTATGGAATGGTACTCGTGACAGGCCCAACCGGTTCGGGCAAGACTACAACTCTCTACGCTGCCCTTAACGAAATCAGAAATACCGAAGACAAAATTGTAACGATCGAGGATCCGATTGAGTATCAGTTGCAGGGCATCACGCAAATACCTGTAAACGAGAAAAAAGGACTGACGTTCGCACGAGGTTTACGATCTCTGCTGCGCCACGATCCCGACAAAATCATGATCGGTGAAATCCGCGACCAGGAGACTGCTCAGATCGCGATTCAATCGGCGTTAACCGGCCATCTCGTCTTCACGACTGTGCACGCTAACAATGTCATCGACGTGATTGGTCGGTTTCTGAACATGGGCGTCGAGCCCTACAATTTCGTCTCTTCGCTCAACTGTGTTTTGGCGCAGCGTCTCGTGCGTCTGATTTGTCCGGCGTGCAAGCGACCACATCGCCCGTCAAGCGAAGAACTTATTCAATCTGGCCTCGGAACTGAGGAGTACAGCAACCGCATCTATTACGAGAGTTCAGGGTGCCTTCACTGTAACCGCACTGGTTACCGCGGACGAACAGCGATTCATGAGCTGCTCGGCTTGACGGATAACATCAGGGACTTAATTGTCGAACGACGACCTTCATCGGAAATACGCCGTGCCGCCCAAGCTGAGGGACTATTGAGTCTGCGCGCATCAGCGCTTGAAAAGCTCACGGCAGGACTTACCAGCTTGCGTGAAATTAATCGGGTAACCTTCGCAGAGGGGGCAAACAATAAGTAGTTTTACACCGCGCTTGGAATTTTTTCTGATCGAAAAACTGTCCACAAACCAGGGAGCCAGCCACCATGGAAGACCGAAGAAAATCACCGCGCGTTGATCTGAACCTGCCCGCTCAATGGGAATCAGCAACTGGGATTCATGAGGGAAGGATCATTAACTGTAGCGAAGGCGGATGCTTTGTGCAGGCGAAAGTGGAAGAACCAGGCAACGAACCGATGAAATTAGCGATTGAGTTGCCCGAGGGAAAAGTACAATTGTGGGGCCGGGTAGCTTACTACCTTCCAACAATGGGTTTCGGACTGCATTTTACTTCGGACCAAAGCACGCTTAAAGGATGGCTCGATTATCTTCAGGCCAATACTCCCATTCGATCTTGATGTCTGCCACCAAGACGCTCTTTAACTGAGCAGTGACGCGCCTCACCCTTTCGTCGCTTGTTGCCTCAACCGCTGAATTAATTTCTTGATCAGCTCGGTGTCTCTGGCATTGGGCGAATGCTTCAAAAACAGCTCCAGTTCGTCAGCAGCTTCATTGTGTCTCTTGAGTTGATTGTAGAGCAGGGCCAACTCCCAATGCGCATCGGCATTTTTCGATTCAGCTAATTGATTTGCCTCTTTGAGGTACTTCTCTGCCTCATCCAACTTTCCTGACTGACGCAGTAACATCCCCAACCATAGATTAGCGTTAACCGATTTCTGATTAAGAGTGATCGCGCGGCGCATTGACTCGACCGCTTCTGGCGTCTGCTTGAGGTTGTACTGGGCAACCGAAAGTGAATTCAGACTGTGGTACGCACGACTGTTGACCTCGAGTGCTTTAGTGAGCACCGGAACTGCCAGCTCATACTCTTTGAGCTTTACATACTCCGCGCCCAGACGTTCGAGCGCTTCGAAGTAGCGCGGAAACATCTCGATGGCTTTCTTCAGCACCTCCACGCCCTCTTTTTGCTGCTCGGTTTTCTGAAGCAGCGCCGTCGCATGCTCAAATTCTTTTCGGGCCGGCTCTGGAACTTCCTGAACAAAAACAGCTCCCGGACTTGAGGTCGCGGTGGTCTTGTTTGTTACCAGAACAAAATCGACCTGTTCAAAAGCACGCGTGGGTTCGAGTTGGACCCGTTTGGTTTGGCCGACGTAGTTGGTTCCATACGTCTGCACTCTGACCTGGAAAATTCCAGTTGTGAGGCGGCGGAACGCAAACAGTCCGGAACTGTCTGTTTTTGTTCTTTGAATCACCGAATCTACTTCGTTAAGGAGTTCGATCTGCAGATTGGGAATGGGATTACGATGATCGTCGGACACGTACCCACTGATTGAATTGGCCTGAGGTGCCACTGAGCCAGATGGCAAATTGGCCGTATCAGCAATTGGTGCAACCAGCGCTAGATAGATGCCTAAGAGTAGGATCATCTTGACCTCGACGGGGAATGGAGTTGGATGATTATGCTTGTCGCAGTCGCGGGAAAGCAATTTGAGTAAACAACTGCCAAACAGATCTGTTTGGAACTCCCAGTCACACGGGGCTGAAGCCAGGTGTGAATAAGAGGCTTTCGCAAACCTCTCAGACCCGTATTTGTCGGCGCGGCAGCCGCAACTTTAACTGTGGCGGCCCACATTGTGTCTTCTCTCTCTAAAGAGCATCTTGGGTTTGTGCTGGCCCTTGAGCAAAAACTCGTCATGAAACCTATAGCACCTCTTTTCATCCTGGTTGTCATTCTGGCTGTAAGTGCTTTCGGCCAAACAACGAGCCGAGTAGTTAGTTCTCCCTATGAGCTCGCGAAGTTGGTAAACGATACTGGCAGCACTCGGCCAGTTTTGGAACTTGGATCCGTGTGGCAAAGGCTTGGAGTCGCGCCTGGATCCTTCAACCAATGTGGTGAAGACTGCAGTGCCGCGGTCAGCGCACTTGATTTAGACGGTAAACCAGGCCGGGAAGTGCTGCTAAAACTGACTGGCTTTTCGGAACGTTGCCGTTTCCTCGTCTTCAAGCGACACGGAAAGGCATGGAGAGTAGTTGGCCACGTCGATCACGACTTCAACAGATATCAGATGGCTCGGCATCGGGTCGTGCGCTTTAAGGGGAAACCATGGCTGCTAATTCGTGGCCAGGAAGGTTCAGGCTCAGGATTCTCTCTATACGTCGAGACCTGGTATCAAGTCAGTCAAGCCGGGCTCCGCGCGGTGCTGTCTTATCCCGTCGCTGGCACTACTTATCCCTGGCCCGCGGGTTTAGGACGGGAGTTTAAGACGCAGGCAATTACAGGTTCGGAGTCGCAGAACGACTTGGTGCTTCGTTTTGTCGTTAGATACATCAAACTCGATTACGAAACTAATAAGCCGTTGCCCTTCATTGTTAACGAGCATCGAGCTCATTTTCACTGGGACAGAAAGACCAACAGTTTTGCATTCAATTCAGCTCGTTCGGATATCTCGGAAGCTGATATCTCCGCAATTGCCAACATCGAAGCTGAAGAAAATAGTTCCGGCACCAACGTGGGTAGCCTGAAGTTCTATTCAGGGGCTGAACAGAAAGCTTGGGTTGGCGGTGGATATGAAGTGTTTTTGAAATACAATCTGGCAAGGTTGATGAAGATTGCCAGCGACAAAAATAATAAACATCGAGAGTGGCTTCGCCTTTTCCTCAAAGACTGTTACGACACTGGCGAGAAAAAGACTCTAGTCGCGGCATTAGAAAAAGGGCGATAACAAGAACATGTCCATCTTGATTGCTGAAGACAACGTCGCGCAGCGACATTACCTGCGCGGAATTCTGGAGAAAGAGTTTCCGTCGCATGCGCCACTCCTGGAAGCCGCTGACGGCGAAGAGACCGTGAAACTGGCGCTCGAGAGCCGGCCGGAAGTCTGCATTCTCGATATTCAAATGCCCAAACTTTCGGGCGTAAAAGCGGCGCGCGCCATCTGGCAGGAGTTTCCCAAAGCTCGCATCATTTTCTGGACGCAGTTTCCGCACGAGATTTACATCAACGAGATTCGCAAGATCGTTAAGTCGGTAGATCCGCCGCCAGCCTACGGCTTCATTCACAAGAACAATCCTGAATCACGCTTTCTGCGTTTTGTAGCCTCCGTCCTGGAAGACGGCGCCGACATGATCGACCCCGCTTTCAAAGACTCTTTCAAACGACCGCTGCTGACGGAGTTTGAAGCCGAAGCGCTTTACTACCTCGCCCTCGGTCTTTCCAACTGGGCAATCGCGCGGAAGTGTTCGTTAAGTCTGCGCGGAGTGGAGAGCCGTTTAGCCACGCTCTACGAGAAGCTCTTCCTTTCCGCGGCGGAAGGCACCGAGCACGAAGCCTACGACAAGCTCGCTTACAACATCCGCACGCGCGCGTTCTGTGAAGCACTAAGACGCGGTTTGTTAAATAATGACGAACTGGAAAAGGCGGCCGCTGATTTGGAGGGCTGGATCGAACGTGATCGCGCGCGATTTATTGAAGAGGAGAAACGGGAAGCACGCAAGCGGTAGGACGCGGGAATAATACGACTAGACCCATTGTTTTTCTTTCGTGACTGTTCGTGTACTTTCGTGGTCGTTTTTTCCACACTGGGATAACTGAACCACCAAATCACACGAAAAGACACTGAGGCGCCTCGAGAGATTCTGCAGAATCCTAAACCGAATAATCACGAATCGCATTCGATGTCACCGCGTTTGAATATCGCTGTGCGGCCTGCATGCCTTCTGCTTTCTGCCTTCTGCTTCCTGCTCTTGGCTTTCTTTCTTCAGCCGCCCGCTTTTTCGTCAGCGCAAGATGCTTCGCGACCTTCTGCCTCACCTAGTCCCTCTGCCTCACCTTCACCATCACCATCGCCGTCACCGTCGCCCACTCCGGTAACGGGCCTGCATCAATGGGGCGCCGTAACCCTTTTTCATGGACTGCCTTCTGATCGCGTGCGCGCAATCGCCCAAGGCAACGACGGCTCGATGTGGTTTGGTACGGAAGGTGGCCTCGCGAAATTTGATGGCCGCCGAACTCAAACCATAAAAGATCCAGCGCTGCCCGGAAATCGCATCCTCTCGCTCAAGATCGATAATAC
>JBAPXA010000033.1:0-8258 GCA_049283975.1 Pyrinomonadaceae bacterium
CTATTCGAGTGTGCGAAAAGAAACCGCCAAGCCGCCAAGTAAGCCAAGGACACGAAGAGTAATCAAACAACTCGCCGCCTTGCCTTAGGGTCAGCTCAGAAAAAGCAAGGCTCACGACGCAACAAAACATCAGCAGTCCGCTTGAATCTCCTTTCTTATTAACTTTGCGTGCTTGGCGTTCTTTGCGACTTGGCGGTTTCATTGAGATCCTGCAATTCAACTCAAGCAAATGAGGTTTAGTATGGACAGTATCGTTTCTTTGGCGCGGAATGATCACGAGATTCAAAGTTGCTTCGACGTTATGGCCGCATTGCGACCTCATTTGAAACGGGAGGAGTTTGTCTCTCGCATCAGACGCCAACAAGAAGGATCAGGATACGAGCTGGCTTATCTAGCTGCTGGTACAGTGAAAGCGGTGGCCGGCTTCCGTATTTCCGAATGTCTCGCGTGGGGCAAGTTTCTTTACGTTGACGATCTGGTCACCAGCAGTAGCGACAGGTCGGAGGGCTATGGCGGAATTTTGTTCGACTGGCTCGTCGATTATGCTCGCTCAGCAGGCTGCGACAAGTTTCATCTCGACTCAGGAGTACAACGCTTTGACGCTCATCGCTTCTATCTAAGAAAGCGGATGGCTATCGAGGCGCATCACTTTGGTTTGAAATTAAAGTAAACTCAGACTCGTTATACTTAGGATTATGATTTTGCACACACCATTGACCATGCATGCAGCGCGGACTGCCCTTAACCAGGATCCTGACCTACGCCAGTGGGCCGAGTCGTGGCTAAAAAATAAGGAACGTGTAAATCAATCGGGGATGTCTGACGCAGAGTTCGACAAGCATTGGCTATACGTGCGACCCGAGAGGATGCACGAAGGCGCCATCGAGGCCGTCACTGCCTATGTTCAACGCAACGAGGAACACTAAAAGGCAGGGTTGCTAACGCGATAAGAGAGCAACCGGGTCGGTTCCTCGACCGCCGATTAATGATAAAAAGCCCGTTTCTGTTGCTTGAATGCAACCCTGGCCACCCGGTCGCTCTGACTGATTAGACATCAAAAACATTACTTGTGCGGTGCCTGACCGCTGACATATACTTTTTGCCGTGGACAAGGATTGGAAACTGAGCTGAGTCCACCGTTCGGCGGCAACAAATACCACCCCAAGCGCCGCACGCCTCACGCGACCCCAAAAAATTTGATTGCTTGGCTGCCCTTTGGTGTGTCGGCTCTTAGGCCGCCAATGGCCCGACCAACTCATCTTGTCAACATCTTCAAAAACTGAATCCGTTCTCGCCGTAGACGCCTTAGTTCCGGGCACGATCCTGCAGAGCCGCTACCGCATCGTCAGGCAGCTCGGTAAAGGCGGCATGGGCGCTGTGTACGAAGCGATCGATCAACGACTCGGCATCACCGTAGCGCTGAAAGAAACAGTGTCGCTTGAGGCTAGTGTGCGGAAACAGTTTGAGCAGGAAGCGCGGCTACTCGCGAGTTTGCAGCATCCAGCCCTACCCCGTGTGAGCGATCACTTTGCAGAAGGCGAGCGCGCGTTTCTCGTGATGCAGTTTATTGCCGGCGTCGATCTGGCACGAATCATCTATCAACAACCGGGTCCCTTTCCGCGCGAACAAGTTGTTGCGTGGGCCGATCAATTGCTCGATGCCCTCATATATTTACATTCGCAACAACGGCAGGTGATTCATCGCGACATCAAGCCTCACAATCTCAAACTCACTGCGAGTGGGCAGATTGCCTTGCTCGACTTTGGTTTAGCGAAGGCGCAACCTGCCGAAGCATCAACGACCTCATCGGCGTCATTCTTCGGATACACGCGCCAGTATTCTCCCCTGGAGCAAATCCAGGCCTTATCGACCGGACCGCATAGCGACATCTATGCCTTAGGCGCCACGCTTTATCATTTGCTCACGGGAGTCAGGCCCGCAGACGCTCTCACGCGTGCGGCCGCTTCCGCGAACGGCCAAGGCGATCCTTTAAAGCCGGCGAACCTGGTTCATCCGGGAGTCGGCGCGGAGATTGCGACCATATTGACGAAGGCGATGGCGCAAAATCCGGAACTGCGCTATCGAAGTGCTGCGGAGTTTCGTGAAGCGTTGCGGCGCGTTGGCCGCCGAGCTCCGAACCGGCAACGCTATCAGCCTTACCCCGCCGGCAGCGTTTTGTTTTCCGAAGTGGCGGATGATCTCGAAATGTTTCAGACCTTTCACAAGTCGACAAGTCGCAAGAGCAATCCAGCCTTCATAACATCCGTTGTGCTGATGTTGTTAGTGGCAGCAGCCGGTCTATTTTACGGTTTTCCGCAATGGCGCAAGCCGCCGGTTGCCGCACCCAACAGTGAGCCAGCGCTTCGTCCCGCCGGCAGGAGACCGCCGGAAAAAGTTTCGGTTACGAATGCGACGAGGTTTAGCAGCAACAGGGGAATCGATGTTTTTAGATCAGGAGCGCCGAAATCAGCCGAGACAGCTGAGCGGCGGAGTCGCCAGGAAAGAAATGCCTCAAGTAGCAATGCCGTTGCCGAGCAGGTTCAGCGGCTTGAGAGCGTGAAGCTCGCGAGTCCCGAAAGCACTCCGCGCACGCCGGTTTTGGAAACAAAGATTGAACCGAGCCGCCAGATCAGGATCCCCAATATTCGCTTGCCCGCGGCTGAGGTACCGGGAAGCGACGCCGTGCCCAGCGCGAAGCCGCGTTTATTGGAGACGTATCATCCCACGTCGCCGACAGTGAGTTCATTTTCCACACGGAAGCCTTGAATCGTGATTCGTGAATCGGGGATCGGGGATCGGGGAATTGTGACTAGGAGTAGGAGGCAAACTCACAGCGGCAGGTCTACGACGAAACGCGTCCCATTCCCAACTTCGCTTTCCACTGCGATCCGTCCTTCATGCTGCTCGACAATCTGGCGGACGATTGCCAGTCCGAGGCCGGTGCCGCGCTTCTTAGTCGAATAGAAGGGTTCAAAAATTCGATTCAGAGTTGTTGGGTCCATGCCTTTGCCGCGATCAGTTACCGTCACGCGAGCGTATTTTTTCTCCGCTCCCTTCGGAGCAATGGCGGCGGTAATAGCGGTAGTGGAGATCTTTACAGGTGAGCCGGGGGTGCTGGCTTCAATGGCGTTGGAAATCAGATTTACAAAGACTTGTCGCA
The DNA here is from genome assembly GCA_049283975.1 of Pyrinomonadaceae bacterium. Lineage (GTDB taxonomy): Bacteria > Acidobacteriota > Blastocatellia > Pyrinomonadales > Pyrinomonadaceae > PSRF01. The sequence goes on from JBAPXA010000033.1 coordinate 3,161, forward strand.
ACTGATGGCCGTCCCAGTTCCCCACGAGACTCTCTGGGCTAGACTTCCTCTCAATAGGCGTTTGCTTCTCGCGTACGCTCTCGGAAACTAGATCAAGGCTAACATCAAGCAGCTCCTCCAGGTCGACTCGGGAACGCTCCAGAGCTTTTTGCCGGGAGAACTGCGTCACATCAACTACGAGCTTGTTCAAGTGTCTAATGCCGCGCTCAACTAATTCGATCGTATTCAAGGCGTCCGCATCCGTAATACCGTCCCGCAGCATAGAAACGCCGAGGCGGATACTTCCGAGGGGATTGCGAATTTCATGAGCCACCTGCGCGGTCGCTTGTCCCACCGCTGCCAGAGACTCCGAACGACGTAGACCACGTTCTGAATCAGCAGCTTCAGTCGCATCGACGAGCGTAATGATCTGCCCCTGATCGCCATTGATGGCCAGGGGCGACGTATAAACATCGAAGGTCTTTTCAGTGTGGGTAGCTGAGACGCCACAAACCCAGCGACCCCGATACGTCGCCGCAGTGGCACGCACCGAAGTAGCGGCTTCGAGCATTTTCATTGCATCGCCGGGAGCGAACTTTTCATGAATCGAAGCTCCGATGCTTGCCTCAGGAAAGATCTTGAAGAAGGCCGCATTGGCGCTGCGCAGATGATCTTCTTCATCGATGGCGGCGACCGCACTAACCATTCCTTCCAGCAGTTGATTGGTGAACGCACGCTCGCGTCCAGCTTCAACCGTACTGAGTCTCATTTGTCTGAAGCGGCGTTGCACCTCCCAAATTGTCCCCGCAGCGACTACAAAACCAACCAATAGGGCGAAGACACTCCAGCGGCGAATCGATCTAACAGCTGCCTGTTCGAGCTGCTCCCGCTGATCGGCAATCTTAAATTGCTCCGTCGCTGACTCTGACAACAAAGCATTCAGCTGTTCATCCACGCTGCGAAAGGCCGTGAACCCATTCAGCGAGTGCTGGCGCTCGTCTTTAGTGATCTCTACATATGTCTGAAGCCCGTTGTGAAAGTTTTTCCACGGCGCGCTCTCCGATAAGGGCGGACGATCCATTTGGCGCAACAGCCGAGTGACTTCCTCACGAGCATTGTCGAGCCTGAGCTCAAAGGGTGGCTTTAGTTGGCCTCTTGCTTCACGTTCTTCACGGCGGCGCGCTTCGTTGTTGAGTTTCGTAACCGCTAGACGCAAACCCAGCAAAAGCCGCAGCCGCGCTGTATGTTGCTGTTCCAGGGAGATGACGGTGTTACTCACGTCGTTCATCCGCTGGACGCTCAGGTAACCGAGGATTGAGATTAGGGCCAGCAGTAGGGTGAAACCGATTACTAAGGGAGTAATAGCAGGCGCAATCTCGCGCACGCGCTGGCGCTCATTTGCCGGCGGCGGCGCGTTGGGGTTCGTCGCTCCACTCGGTTCGGTCCGGCGGTAAACGACCTCGGAACCGTGCTCGCCCGGAGCGGCACTCTGGTTGGGCTTGGCTGATTCAGACTGGGCCATGCTCTCCCGATCGTGAGTCCTGAATGTATTGAGGCAGAAGAACTATAGGGGATTTTCGACTAGCAAGCCTAGGGCTTGGCGTCCATCCAATTATCAGCCAGGCCCACATCGACCACGAGCGGGACGTCAAGCTGGACCGCGGACTCCATCTCGCGCTTGAGGATTTCCGCAACGCGCTCGCTTTCGCTTGCCGGACTCTCGACCAGGAGTTCGTCATGAACCTGCATCAGAAGTCGTGCTCTTAAGTTGGCGCGTTTGAATTCTTCGGCCACATGAAGCATGGCAATCTTAACGATGTCGCTGGCCGTGCCTTGAATCGGCATGTTGATGGCTTCACGTTCCGCCGCTTTCCTGATATTCGCGTTGCGATCGTTGATGCCGGGGAGCGGCCGAATGCGGCCATAAATTGAACGCACGTAGCCATGTTCGCGCGCGCGCAACGGCACCTCTTCCATGTAGCGCCGCACGCCTTTGTAGGTGTTGTAGTAATCAGCGATCACTTTTTTTGCCTCGGCGCGTGAGATTCCTACGCGCTGTGACAACCCCCACGGCTCGATTGCATAAGCGATCGCAAAGTTAACGATCTTTGCAAAACGCCGGGCTTCCTTCAGCTCAGCATCAGTCTCGGCGCCGAAGACGAGTCGCGCCGTGCGCTTATGAATGTCCTCGCCCTTCTGAAACGCTTCCAGCATTACCTCGTCCTGAGTAATGTGGGCGAGCAGTCGCAGCTCTAGTTGCGAGTAGTCCGCAGAAATAATCTTGTTCCCAGCTTCGGCCACAAACGCTCGGCGAATACGGCGGCCCAGCTCGCTGCGGATGGGAATGTTTTGCAGGTTGGGATCGCTCGAAGACAGTCTGCCGGTGGCCGCCACGGTTTGATTGAGGAGGCAGTGGATTCTGCCGTCGGCAGCAATTTGGTGCGGCAGGGCATCGGTGTAAACGCTCTTTAGTTTATCCAGCTCCCGGTACTCAATCACCAGACGCGGTAGTTCGTGAGTTTGGGCCAACTCCTCAAGCACCGCCTTACTGGTGGAGACTCTTCCGGTGGAAGTTTTTCTACCCGAAAGAATGTTGAGCTCACCCAGCACGTCTCCTACCTGCTTGGGCGAACCGATGTTGAATTCCCGTCCCGCGAGTTCGTAGATCTTCAACGTCAGTTTGTGTAACTCCTGACCGAGATAATTCGAGAGTTCCGCCAACACTGCCGGGTCTACTTTCAAACCGGCTTGTTCCATTTGGTAAAGCAGCGGCGCAAGCGGCAATTCCACTTCCGCATAGATTGTTTCCAGTTTCTTCTCGAGAATGCGGTCATGTAGAACCTTGGCTGTGCGGGCAGTGAGATCAGCAGCAAGCGCCGTCTCCCATTGCAATACCTGCCAACCAGCAGGAGCCGCAGCAAAACTATCGACGCTGAGGGCTTCGCGTGCCAAATCAATCAATTCGTACTTGCTGCGGTTGGGATCCAAGAGGTATGCAGCGAGGAAGGTATCGTCCTTAACGCCTTCAATGGTGACGTCAAGGCGCGCTAATAATCCGACCGCGCGCTTTACATCATGAATCGACTTCTCGCTCAGACCGTTGGCGAAGAACTCCCGCAAACCATCGAGTGCTACCGCCTGGCCTTCTTTGAAATTCTCCAGATCAACGTAGGCTGAAACGCCACTTCCTGTCGAAAACGCAATTCCCGCTGCCAGGTCATAACCGAGACACTGCTGTTCGGCTGTCTCTGTGGGCGTAGGATCACTTACGGCAATGCCCACACTTTCCGCATCCCACAGCGACTTAGTTAAGCGCTCCAACTCGGCACGGTTGCGTACCACACCGTATTGCAAGGTAGAAGGAGCGGCGGGGGCAACTTCGGTTGCAGCGTCAGCAAACTCTCGTGTCAGATTCGCAAACTCCAGTTCGCGAAATAGTTCGTAGGCGGCCGCCCGATCCGGGGGCCGGCTTTTGATCAAATCGAGGTCGAGCTCTATATCAAGGTCGACCCTGATGCGGGCTAGTTCGCGGGACTGGCGAATGATGTCAGCATTGTCGCGCAACGACTCGCGATAGGTTTTGTGCTTTATGTCTTCCCAATGCGCGAGCGCGTTTTCAATTGAACCAAACTGCTGAATGATCTGCACTGCTCCCTTGGAGCCGATCCCGGGCGCGCCCGGTATGTTGTCGATCGAATCCCCCATCAGTCCCAGCAATTCGACAACCTTATCCGCCGGCACGCCAAATTTCTTTTCCACCCACGCTTCGTCGCACCATTCGATTGGAGGCACCGGCTCTTTTCGTTTTACCACCTGAGAGTTCTGGCGCATGCCAACGATCAAGGGATCACGGACCAGTTGGCACATGTCTTTGTCGTTGGAGACAATCACGGTCTTCAGTCCCTTTGCGGCGGCTTGCGTAGCCAGGGCGCCAATGACGTCGTCGGCTTCATAACCCGGTGCGTTGATTATGGGAATGTTCAGGGCCTCGCACAGCCGGATGATGTAAGGAAGCTGTGACGCGAGGTCGGGCGGCATGTCGAGCCGGTTAGCTTTGTAGCCGGCAAAGGTCTCATGCCGAAAAGTTCTTTCCTTTGATTCGAAGATCGCAGCGATGTATTCGGGTTTTTCATCAGCCAGCAGCTTGCGCAGCATGTTGGTGAAAATGTAGACAGCTTGAGTCACCTGGCCCTTGGAGTTTGAGAGGGCGGCCACACGATTCGCCATCGGCGCAAAGAACGCGCGGAAGATATGCGACATGGAATCGATCAGAAAAACCCGCTCCACTGGTTTGTCACCAGCGGCAGTTTGCTTGGTTGGCATGTGTTTCGATCATAGAGACACGGGTTTGAAGTTTCAAGTTGGGCTTAGATCTTTGGACCTTGGAGCTTGGCCTTTGGGTTTTGGCCTTGGACTTCGTTCTAAGTGTGGCGGTTTTCTCGTTGGCTGTTGATCAAATGCAACACTAGTCTGAAGAGCGCTACTAATTCTATGAGTTTCCTGCTGGCATAGTCATTGCGATGCGTTTAGGAAGAATAGATCAAAGATCAAAGATCAAAGACCACCAAAGGATGATTAAGCAAACTACGTTAGCTTCGACCGCTGAAACGGAAGGCGTGGGACTGCATACAGGAGTTGAGGTCAAGCTTCGCCTGCTACCCGCGCCGCCTGACACGGGGTATGTCTTTCGCCGCACCGATCTGGGCGGCTTCGAAATTCCAGCCACTGTGGAATCAGTAGCCCATTGTGGTTACGCCACCACGTTGATGCGCACCGGAGTCATGCTTTCGACCGTCGAACATCTGCTCGCGGCCTTGCGTGGCTCCAACGTCGATAACGTCTTCATCGAAGTCGACAACTTGGAAATCCCCATCCTCGACGGTTCCGCGGAAGTTTTCACAGACATGATTGGGCGCGCTGGCGTGGTAGCCCAACCACTTGCGCGTCGCGCCCTGCTTGTTCGTGAGCGGATTTCATTTGAACAGGGCAACCGGCGCATTAGTGTCGAACCGGCTGACAACTATGAAATTGATTGCCTGATCGATTTTCCGCATCCGTTGATTCACGTTCAGCAGTTTTCGCTGCAACTCACGAATGGCAGCTTCAGCCGCGAGATTTC
>JBAPXA010000034.1:0-4717 GCA_049283975.1 Pyrinomonadaceae bacterium
GCGAAGTCGATCAGTTCGCGCATGGCGCCTGAGGAGTCGCCCGGCTTCAACGTGACGAGGGCCGGTGTGCCGGGTGCGCCCCGTTGCTGCGACTCAGTGGCCAGCAGTGGTATGCCGTCGGAAAGCAGAAAGACCGTTTTGCGGCCGGGAACTTTTTGCAAACCGCGTGTGATGTAACGCAGCACGCCAATCAAGCCGACGACTTGATTGTCTCGCAAACGGTTTTCAGTGTTGACGCGATTTGCTTTGTTCGCCTCGCTCTCAAATTCGACTGGGTTACCTTTGTACTTGAGACCACTTGTAACCTCAGCACGGTCGTAAAAATCGCCACTGCCGCTGTTCGCGCAGACTCCACGCGGCGGATACCAGCGAATCTTTTTCACCACGCGCATTAACTGTGATTTGTCGGACGTGTATTGTTGCAGGATGCTGCTGCCGCTTCGTGTCTGGTAGATGGCAACCAGGTCAGTTGGCTGCATCTGTTCGATGACAAACTTTTCTAGCGCCTCCTGCGCCGCCACCATCCCAACACGCGAAGCAGAACAACTGCCATCATCGACTACAAAAGTAAGAATGCGTCCGGCGTTTGCGCCGCGCGTGCGCGTTGGCGGCGCGAGTGGTGCGTTCTGATCTTTGTTAACCGATGCCGTCGGGGGATTCATATTTTGCGTTTGAGGGACCTCGGTGTTGACGAATGCGACCGAAACAATCTTTTGTGGTCGCCCATCCTGCAAGACTTCAAAATCGTCGGCCGTAAGGTCCTTAATTGGATTGCCGTTCTTATCTGTTACGAGCGCATCGATCTGCACGAGGTTGGTAGAGATGCGCACCACGTCGTCTGGACCGGACTGCTGTTGCCCTTGCGCTCGGAGCGGAGCGATGGTGGCGAAAGTTAGTGAAAGTAGAATTGAAAGCGCAGCTAGTTGTCTCATAGAGTTTTTTTGTGAAAGTCTCATGGCTTGCGGCCGCTGTTCTTTGGATCGGCAATTGGCAATCTCGAACTCAATTTTCAAGTGCAACGCAGGCCCGAAGGGCCGTTAGCTAATAGCCACGCCCGTGAGGGCGTGGAACAAGCGATTAAAATGATTCCCAGGTCCGAAGGACCGGCAGACGGAGTGGCTAAAAAAACTGTCGCACCTATGGCGCTTTTGTTTTATTGCGACCGATGTCCACGCCCTAACGGGCGTGGCTATTAACTATCGGCCCTTCGGGCCTGTGTGTTGCACTTACAACTTTAGTCCACCAATTACTTGCGGCCGCTGGTCGGCAATGGGTAGACCTTTCCGAACTAGTAAGTCGCGCTTCGCCGTCAATTCCTTACAGCTACTAGTTATAAACCTATGTGAACAAAGTAAGCGACTTTGTTGCGATTGTCTCAATTCCGGTTGCTCGACGCGGCTTTGCCGCCCTTCCGTGCGGTAAGGCTTGCCTTGGCGGACGAGTCTAACTCTGAAGCGGCTCTGCCGCCTTCCGTGCGGTAAGGCTTGCCTTACCGACTTGATTCTTTTTGCTTTTGGCGCGAGGCTCAGCCTCGCGTTGTTTGTGAGGGAGGCTGGACGGTAAGCCAGAGGTTACCGCACGGAGAGCGGCAAGCCGCCGCGTCTCCCCATCACCGCGTCCCCGCCTCTCCGCGTCCCCCCATCCCCTCATCCCATACCGTTAACACGTGCATCATATCGTTACGCTAAACCCTCTAATATTAGCTTTAACGACGGTCCGCAGTGTTGGAATGATAGTTGCCAAATAGATGGCGGACTCTTCCCGAGCACAAGTTTAGCGGTTATTCACAAAGGGGATTCGATGAGATTAAATTACAAAAACCTCGCTGGTTCAGGACTGCTCGCTTTGGCGGTGGTGATTGGAGCCACCGACATCACCGCGGCGCAGGGCCAGGGTAAAGGCCGCGGTCGCGGGAAGGAAGTCAGCCAGGAAAATCAGGAACAGAAAGACAAGCGCCAGGCGGAACAGAATGCTCGCGCCGCCGAACAGCAGCAGCAACGACAGGCGCGCGAGGCGCAACGCCAAAACGAACAACAGCAGGCTGCCGAACAGCGTGCTGCACAGCAGCGCCAGCGTGAAGCCGACCGCGCCGCGCAAAAGTCAAACCAGCAAGAGCGTTGGCAGCAGAACAAACAGCGCGTGGAGCAGAATCAGGCTGAGCAGCAACGACGCTGGGATCTAAACAAACAGCGCGTCCAGCAGAATCAAGAGCAGCAACGAAACCAGCAGCAACAGAAGTTGGAACAGAATCGGGATCGCATCCGGCAACAGCAGGAACAGCAGCGCCTTGAACAGCAGCGGCTGGAAGAGCAACGCCGGCAACAGAGTCAACAAAACTCTGATTGGCAGCGTCGCCAGCAGGAGCAGCAACAGCGCAACTCTTCGCAGCGCCCCATGGAAAACAATCGCGATTGGAATAATGCCAATCAACAGCGCGACTGGCGCCGTTATCAGGAGCAGCGCGCTGATCGGTATCGCCAGGAGATTTCACGTCGGCAGAGCTTAGCTCTACAACGACAACGGATCCTCGAGCAGCAACGTCGCCGCGCACAGTTGCGTTATCAGCAACGGTATCTCGAACAGATAAGACGAGATCAACTGCGGCTTCAGAACTGGCGTTACAGCGACTACGGTTCCAACAACTATCGCTACTCGCGTGGTGGTAGTTACTATGAAACCAATCAGTACGGCGCGCAGATGTTGCAGGAAGCCGTCAATCGTGGCTATGAAGAAGGCTATTACGCCGGCCAGGCCGATCGCGAGGATGGTTGGAGCTTCAGTCCCAACGACGCGATTGGTTATCAGGACGCCAGCTATGGCTATGATGGCTACTACGTGGACATGAACGAGTATCAGTACTACTTCCGCGAAGGTTTCCGACGTGGATATGAGGATGGCTACTACAGCCGCTCCCAGTACGGCCGTTACTCAAATGGCTCGGCGAATATCCTGGGCACGATTCTGCAGACGATCTTGAGTCTGACGGTCTTGAATTAAGGAAGTAGTCAGAAGGCAGAAGGCAGAAGGCAGGAGTCAGGAGTTACTGGGCGGACCTTCGGGTTCCGCCCTTTTTTGTTTGCGAAGCGAACCGTCAACCACGCTCAGTCAGGAAGGCCCGCTTGCGGCCGCTAATCGGGAATTGCCAATCGGCAATCCGCAATCGCTTCTGTCCAACCCTTAATCCATCTTTACGCATCAATCTACTAGAACTCGTCTCCCCTAGCCGTCTCCCGACTTCCATTACTCGGCTAGGAGGCCCACCATGAGACTCGCGTTGCTCTGCGTTTTGATCTCCCTTTTTGCATTTAACACTCAAGCACAAAACTCCACACGCCGAAGCCGGAACCCGGAACCCGGAACTTCCCGCTCCACCCTTCCGATTCGAAAAGTGATCCTTTACAGCAATGGGGTCGCGTACATTGAGCGGCGCGGGATCGTAACCGGCCACGCTGAGGTCAGCCTTTCCTTCAAACAGTCTCAGGTTGACGACGTGCTGAAGTCGATGCTCGTACTCGATCTCGGCAAAGGATCGTCCAAGGGACGCATCGGCGCCGTTAGTTATAACTCTTCCACGCCAGCCTCGGCGCGCATGGCTGAGATTCCTTTTGCAATCTCTGCTTCGACTACCGGCCAAAACAGCAATGGCGGACTCGCGGGTGTATTGAGCCAGCTACAGGGCGCGCGAGTTGTCGTCACTACTAACAACCGCACCGTCACCGGTTCCATCATCACAGTCGAGGCTCGTCATTCGCAGATCGACTCAGATCATCCGGCGATTACTTCACATCGTTTGGTAATCGCTTCCGACAACGGCCAGCTCAGCGGCTTTGATCTCGAAGAGGTGAGTTCCATCCAGCTTGCCGACGAAGGTGCGCGCCGGGATTTGAGTGAGTTTGCACATGCTGCAGCATCAGCGCGGCGACGCGATGCTAAAACCATTGTCGTCACCTCTGATGGCGCCGGCCAGCGTGAAATGATTGTTAGTTACACGATCGCCGCGCCGATCTGGAAAACAACTTACCGGCTCGTGCTTGACGAGAGTGGGAAGCCATTCTTCCAGGGCTGGGCCATCGTAGATAACATCAGCGAAGAAGATTGGAATGGCATCGAACTGTCACTTGTTTCCGGAACGCCCATCTCTTTCATTCAACCGATTCAGAATCCTGTCTATCGCTACCGGCCGGTGGTCCCACTGCAACTCGATCTGAATCTCAAGCCACAGGTTTACGAACCGGGGGATGGCCTGAGTAGCGCCTCGGCTGGAACGTTGAGTGGAAAAGTCATCGACCCTGCCGGAGCTGTGGTGCCGGATGTAACGATCAAGTTCACAAACACGATCACGAATCAGAACGTTGAGAGCTCGACGAACGACGAGGGGAAGTACGAAGTGGCCCTCCCGAGCGGTCGTTACAACCTTCAAGTGGCACCCGACGGAGGGTTCAAGGGCTTGGTCGTTAGCGACATCAACATTCTTCCCGGCTTGCATTCACAATTGGATTTGCGGCTGGAGGTGGGGAGCGTGAGCCAGACTGTGGAGGTGACTGGCGGCGACAGCAGGTCAAACAATTTCTCTGTTGACAACGCCGAAACAGCCATTTCAGTGCGAACCCGGCCGGCGTTAAGTCTTCTGATCGCGCAACGCGAGTCGGGTGTGGAAGCAGACACCACAGCGAGTGAGATCGGAGATCTGTTTGAGTATCGTATAGATCAACCGGTT
>JBAPXA010000035.1:0-18321 GCA_049283975.1 Pyrinomonadaceae bacterium
GCTTTTAAGTCTTGGAAAAACTCTCTTACTTTGGGACATTCGCGAGGGTGGTCTCGCTATTCGCAATGCAAGAAAACGAAGAATCTTGGAACTGATCAGACTTCGCTCTTGCCTGCTCAATGTAGGATTTTCTAGTCTTTGGCTCCTTTCGCTAATTCTTAGCTGAGATAATGGCGCCTACTTCTGCCCCAGGCATTACCCGCCCGCTACCGCAGGCGGTACTGACAAGACATCTACTTACACTTGCTGTATCCACAATCCCGACAAAAGTCACAGCCACTCGCGTGCTCGAGTTGGCCTTTGCACTCGGGGCAGATGCCGATCATCGTCGACATGATGGCGCCGGTCACGCCTGTCAAACCTGCCGAGGTACTGCCCGTTGCTGGGGAGGCATTCGCATTCGAGGCTCCACTCAGAGGGATCTGCGCGCCCGACTGTTGCTGCTTCGCAAGAGCGCGAGCGGAGTCCGGCAGATCCGTAAGACGCCGGTTCGTGATCATGATGCATTCGGCCACCGCCTGCTCCGGTGAAGTCAGCAGCCGTTCGTTGAACCAAACCGCGTGAGTGCCCGTCACTTTGTTCAAACTGTAAGCTACCTCCGCGGCGTCGAAGCCACCACGCAGCATCTTCGACGCCAGCAGACCCACGCCCCCGCTAATGGGACCGGTAGCAAAGACTTCCTGAATCATCTGGCTATCGTGATTGACGGTCACATAGAGATTCTGCCCGTCAAAAGGAATCTGCCAGGTTGCGCCCCTAAGCTCGCGCGGGCGCTCGATACGGATTGCGGTCAAGGTCGCCTCGGCATCCGCTTGCGCCCTGATAACGTGGCCCGCTTCGGCGCGCGCCAGTCCTTCGGTCTCAGGATCCATCGGTATCACGTGCGCTGCATCCGAATGGCTCGCAGGCGGATCATCAAGCACCTCCGCGCCGACTTCCGGATTGCATGCGGTTTCACTCTTCGTCTCAGAATCCGACGCCTTCATAGAATTCAGCACCTGATTGTCACGCGAACCGTCGCGATAGTAACTGACCGCTTTGCAACCAAGCTGGCGACCTAGACGATAGAGACGATCCACCGACTCGACTGTGTCGTTCAGGGCGCCGTTGCAGGTCTTGGAAACACTATTGTCCACGTTGCGTTGCGCCGCGGCGAGCACGTGCACATGTTGTTCAGCGGAAATATTCATCGCGGAGATGAAGTACTGGGGTAAATCGTGCTCGTGCTCGCACACATATGTCGCCGCGTAGTCGATCGAGTCCGGATTCGTCTGGTCAACTTCCACACCCAAAGCCTGCGCTGCGAGCGTGTGCACGTAAGTGCGAGTTCCGAGCGTGTCTTTGCGTACGTAAGCCCAGGAGAAGTTTGGCTCAATACCTGAAGACGTTTCCGCAACGAGAGAAATTGTTCCCGTAGGCGCGATCGTCGTCACTTCGTAGTTTCGCGGCGTTAACGGCACGTCGCGCGAGATCCCAACCTGGTTGTAGAGAAACTCTTCGTAAGCTTCGCGATTCGGTTCGAACTCGGGGAACACCCCTTTCTCGGCGCCAATCTGTAAACTCGCATTCCAGGATTCACGTCTGATGAAGCCCATCATCTCTTCCATCAAATCGATGGAAGCCGGCGAGCCATAAGTCACCTTGAGATCCAGGCAGAGGTCCGCGAAACCCATGATTCCTAGTCCGACGGGACGAGTCCGGCTCACAACATCATTGATTTCCGGAAGCGGCCAGGCGCAGGTGTCAATCACATTGTCCAGAAAACGAGTACACAGGTGCGTTACTTCTCGCAATCGATCCCAGTCGATTCGTGTTTCGGGATCATAGAACTTCGCGAGATCGATCGACCCGAGGTTGCACGAGTTTGAGAAGTGCAGGAACTGTTCACCGCAGGGATTGCAGGAGTAGATCGGGCCCATCGACTTCATCATGTGATTGTGACGGTTCACTTCGTCGATGAAGGCGATTCCCGGTTCCGCATACTTGTGCGCACTGGCAACAATCCGATTCCAGATGTCGGGCGCATAGACCATGCCCGGGCGCGGCGGCTCCTCGATCGTGCAATTCGAAAGATCGGCCGCAATAAAACTCTGCTTGTCGGGGAACGTTACCGTTGAACCATCGGGACGGCGGTAGACAAGGTAATCACCGTCGCGAACCGGATCATAAATCGGGTCTGTCCACGACTCGCCGTCAAACTCGAGTTGGAACCACTCGTTGTCGTCGACCGCTTTCAGGAATCTGTCCGTGACGTTTACCGAGATATTGAAGTTGGTAAGCGAGTGCTGATCATTCTTTGCATGAATGAAACGCAACACGTCGGGATGCGTTACACGCATCATCCCCATGTTGGCTCCGCGACGAACGCCACCCTGCTTCACCACATCCGTCACTTGATTGACGATGTTCATGAAAGAAACAGGACCCGAGGCAACACCACGTGTCGAACCTACCAATGCACCGTGCGGGCGCAGAAATTCATAGGTCATTCCCGTGCCGCCGCCAGTTTGGTGAATTGTGGCAGCCGCCTTGGCATGATCCATGATTCCCGTGATCGAATCCGGAACATCGAGAACGAAGCAGGCAGCGAGCTGGCCATTGGCTTTGCCAGCGTTAACCAGGCACGGGGTGTTGGGCACAAACTCGCGCGCCAGCATCACATCGCTCATGGCTGCAAAAAACTCATCCCGTTTGGCTGGATCTTTTTCGGCCGCCGACACATGACCCACAACGCGACGAACGATATCCGGCCACTCTTCCAGGGCGCGTCCCTTCGCATCCTTCAACGAGTAGCGCTTACTGATCACACGCTTGGCATTCAAACCCAGCGGTTGAGTCTTACGGCGTTTGACCGCGGTTGTGGGTGCTTTTGCCGACACGTCTGCTGCGGGGGTGTTTTTGCCAATAGCTGCGCTCATCGTTCTGCCTTTCTCGTGTTCGGGCAACACGAGGTTATTTTCGGGAAGTTTCAAAGACGAACCTCCGGCTACATTATAGTAGACGTGGCTGCGTCGATCATGTTTAGCGGATACTTCGGTTGGCTTTTTTCGAAGCGAAAAACCTTGGCTGGAGAGCCGGTCAGGGGGGCCTGCCGCTGCTCCAAGTTACCCGCCTCGTCTCAAGCGGAGCGGAATATACTCCTTTGATTCCCGCATGTCAATATGTTGTGGTCATCTTTTTTTTCAATGCATTATAGTGTGTAAATTGAGACTCTACGTTAACTACTAAAGTACTGATTGGCGGTCGTTTTGACTGTCGGAGCGCTCCCAAAACCTAATCAAATCAAGCCTCTCTTTTCCCGCCTTGCTGGTTTATTTTTTTATTCATTTGCGAACCAGATCTGGTATTGCTGGCTCCCAAAACCTCGGCGGGGGTCACTGCTGAAAAGACACCACGACGCCCCTCGGTTTTTCCGTTCCGGCAATGATCACACGGGGATTCTTGGGAAGCGAGGAGTAGGCGTTTTCGTTACTTTGAGGGCGAGCTGCTAGAGAGTAGCAGATCGTAATTACCTATATCTCTATTGTGACTATCAAGCGCGGCGAAGGTGTCCGAGGTCTCCTCAAGCATTTGCTTCGTCATCGCGATTGAATCGCTAAGCTGTTCGAAATCCAACGCCGAGACGCGCTCGGGTGTGGGTAGGGTCACGACCTGGTCATTAACCAGTCCAAAGAAGTTTTCGATCGACTGCAATTGTCCTTCGACAAGCTTCACTGAGCGCTCGATGTCCTGAAAAGCCGCCACGCGACGCCGAAGAATTTCGACGTTGGATTGCTGAATGCGTCTTTCGCGTTCGTCCTTGGAATGTTGCACGCTACGCTCAGCCTGCACCAGTTGATTCTGCACGGCCTGGCGATTGATCGATCTGAGGTGATGTTTGCGACGGCGATACACATCCAACAGGTCAACAAAATCTTCCCAACGTTGATCCAGACTTTCCAGGTTGTGAGGGATCGTTTTCGAGCCGGTGAATTTCTTGTAGTTCGAATAGATCTGGTTCTTCATCCAACGCAGGTATTCGACTGCTTCACGTTCACGCGGGTCAAATCCTTTGATTTGAGATTCGCGCTGCTGTTCGCGGAGCTTGTGCAGTCGCTGTTTTTCGCGACGGTCAACCAGGCGTCGATAAAATGAACTTGCCGGCACGGTGGCTAGATAGAGAGTCTCGGCAGCTAAGGCAGCAGCTAGGGGAGTGACGTCCTGAAAAAATGCTGCCGTCGCGCCGAATGTGATAATGCCCCAAAAGTTGAGAGGCTCCTTGAAAGCCTCTTTTATATACCGCAGATCAAACTTCGATAACTCAGCCATAAACTTGACGCATTAAAGAGAGAAACCATCCAACCCCACCCGTGATCAATTCCCTCGGTTGCCCTGCCCGGCGTTGTCGTTGGCGCTGCTTTGTCCCTCGGCGGGCAATGCTTGCGGGGATGCGGGCGTACCGGCCGGCAACAAACCCATCTCGCGTTTGTAAGCGAGCAGCTTGTCTTGTAACTGCATGTCCATCGCCTCGCGTTCGATATCCTGCATCTGGTTGTCGACCGAAGCCGACCCCAGTTGCATCTTGGCCTCGGCGGCAGCAGCGCGCCGATCAATCTTGTCGCGCATTTCGTTGAACGTGGAAGCGTCGTCGCCAATTTGGAACGACTCCATCGTTTGCGCCAACTGCTCTTGCAAGCGCGCCTGCTTCGACTGGTTGATTAGCTGCATCGCCTCGGCAGTGCGACGCTGCATTTGCAGAACGTAATTGTCTCGCGCCTTGAGCGCTTGTTTGGATGCGAGCGTGGCATGCTCAAGTTGCTGACCGGTTTTCTGCAAGTCCATTTGCGCTTGCTGTAACTGGCCGATGTAGGCAGTCGCGATATCGTCGCGCCCCATCTTTACCGATGCTTTAATTTTGGAGTCGAGATCCACTACCTGACTCTCGAGACGCTCTTTGCTTTTGCCGAGGAGCTTTTCGGTAGCCATCACCTGTGCCACCGAGTTGTTCAACTCCGGCACACGGTCGCGCATGTCTCTGATCGTCTGCTGGAGTACGAGTTCGGGATTCTCTGTAGCCTCGATGATCCCGCCAAACAAAGCGCGCATTGAGCGTTTAACTCTGGTCCACAGTCCCATTTTTTAACTCATCCTCCAGAATCAGAAGTTGGGGTTGATAGCTTCGCTTTGGCGTCGAATATTAACTTCTGCCCGTCCGCATATGTCAGTACGTTGGCCGCCGCAATAGGGTTCAAAATACCGTAGGAAGCGAGCCCGGAGTATAGCAGTAGTTCCAGCCCTGCTCCAGAAACGGCCATTTTGGCGATGTCCTGGATTCATTGTTGGGGCGGTAGATTCAGGGATTACTCGTTTTGCTCCTCAGTCCGCTGAATTGGCCAATATCGCGACGATACTGCATCCCGTCCCAGGAGATGTTCTGTGCAGCCCTGTAGCAGCGTCTCAAGGCTTCCTCCAGACTATCCCCCCTCGCGGTGATTCCCAGAACCCGTCCGCCATCGGTAACGAATTCGCCGCTTGCTAATCTAGCTGTGCCCGCATGAAACACAGTGGTATTGGCATGCGGATCGAGCGCTTCCAAGCCTTTGATTACTTTTCCCTTCTCGTATTTCCCAGGGTAGCCGCGGCTAGCCAAGACAACGCAAGCTGATGATTCGTTAGACCACTCAATCTGAAACTCACTCAGGTTGCCGGAGATGGTGGCGCGAAAGATATCGACCAGACTGGTTTTCAGTCTTACCAGGATTGCCTGCGTCTCAGGATCGCCAAAGCGAACGTTGTACTCCAAAAGCTTAGGTCCCGTGCTTGTTAGCATCAATCCAAGAAAGAGAACGCCGCGAAAAGGAAAGCCTTCGCTGCGTGCGCCTGCGAGCGTCGGCTCAATGATTTCCCTGACGACTTGTGTTCTTAGCTCGGGTGACAGAATCGACGAATCGGTAATAGCTCCCATCCCCCCAGTATTTGGTCCGGTGTCGTGCTCGCCGATCCGTTTGTGGTCGCGAGCGGCAGGCATTAGCGCGTAGTTACGCCCGTCGGCAAAAAGAAGAAGAGAGACTTCCGTTCCCACGAGCACTTCTTCCACAATGATTTTTTGGGCCGCCGACGGATCGATAAGATCGCCAGCCACAAGTTGTGCTGCGGCAGCTCGTGCTTCGGCGTGCGAACTGGCGACGACCACGCCTTTGCCGGCCGCGAGTCCATCTGCCTTAAGAACTACTGGGCAGTCTTCCGACCCAAAGCTCCCGCCCGCTAAAACTTCAGCTACAGCGTCCGCTGAGCCCACAACTTCGTAAGCAGCAGTCGGTATTCGGTGACGAGCCATAAAATCTTTGGCGAAAGCCTTACTGGCTTCCAGTCTGGCGGCAGCTGCACTTGGACCCGCAATCTCAAGTCCGAGATTCTGAAACTTGTCTACGATTCCCGCCGCCAGTGGCGCCTCAGGCCCCACAATCGTCAAGTCGATGGCTTCGTTTTGTACGTAAGCAACAAGCGCATCGTGATCGTCCACTGGTATCGGGACACACTGAGCAAGTTCAGCTATGCCCCCATTTCCTGGCGCGCAATACAGATCAAGGCTGCTTGCCGCTGTCTGTTTCAATGCCCAAACCAGGGCGTGCTCCCGACCCCCCGAGCCGATTACCAGTACTTTCATGCCGTCCCTTTAGGTGCTGAAATGTTTGAAAAACCAGATCTTAAGATACTGCCCCCCAGGTCTACATTTCGCTTGCGAACCAGCCCCGAGCGGCGCCCCCCGAGACACCCGGAACACCGGCATCTGGCGAAGCTTTAGATATTTCCCCTTTTGTCTTGACACAGTTTCGCCATAGTTATACTTTGGCCGCAACTTTCAGCGGCCGGGCCGCTTCCGCTCCATCTTTTTCCTCGATGCTGGAGCCCTAGCAGCTCTTCAAATCGGCGGGATCCTAACCGAGGCCCACCGAACTCATGCCTTCCGGAATCGATCCGAGGGAGCGAGCATCATGTCACAAAGGGAATTTGTCAGCGAGGGGCAAGGCGTTGCAGCAGTCGAGTACGAAGATCGTTCCATTAAGTGCGTTGACTGCGGTGAGAATTTTATCTGGACAGGTGGGGAGCAGGTTTTCTTCCACGACAAGGGGCTGAAGAACGAACCTAAGCGCTGCAAACCTTGCAAACAAGCAAAGAATGAAAGGCTGGCAGCCATCGCGGCAGCACAAACCTCCGGAATTCGCCAGCGTATTGAAGTCTCAGTTGATTGCGCTCAGTGCGGCCAAACTACAACCGTGCCGTTTTATCCGTCGCAGGGGCGTCCGGTGTATTGTCGCTCCTGTTTCCTCGCCGGGCGCAGCGGAGAAGCAAACGGTGGCGACGGCGCCTGAGTCCCCGCAGCCTCGCGTCAATCTTGAAGCGTTAATACGCGCCTCACAGCCATCTCGACTCCTTCGGAGTGTGCTTTTTCCGTCGCAACGTCCCGTCAAGAACCTCGGCAAATCTAGTTTTCCAGATGGTAAGGCACACTAATAACGATAACGCCCTTCTTAAAGAGCAATGCTCCTTTAAGCATTAGTGAACTCTGATTGTGTAACAGGTGTTGCCACCACTTTGCCGGGACAAATTCCGGAAGCAAGACCGTGACCACGTCATTATGGTTCTTCCGCTCCAAACGGGAGATATACCGCAGCAATGGCCGCGTAAGTTCTCGGTAGGGCGACGGGAGCACTACTAACTTTACCCCAGCTCCCCAGCGTTCCCACTTCTCCCGTAGCTTGACCGTGGCTTCCTCATCGAAATCCACATAGACAGCCTGGACATGGTCTGGGGCTATTGACTTCGCATATTGCAACGCACCGACGACGCCGCGGTGAATGCCAGAGATGGGAACGATCACAGTGTGTTTGATGGGACGAAGCTCGCCGAGTCCCTCCGTGGAGAGTTGCTTCGCCACGACAACATAATGTTTGTGAATAGCACGAAACATGAACACAAGCAGAGGAACAACTACGACCACTATCCAAGCTCCGTGGATGAACTTAGTAGCAATAAACACACAGAGAACAATAAAGGTAGCGCAGGCTCCAACCGAATTTATGAGGATGGATTTCTTCCAGAGGGTATTGTCTGTTACCTCATCGGTGATAAATGTCGAGCCTCGATGTTCTGACGCCTCTAGCTCTGCATCGGGCAAGGGCTCGGTATCAACGGTGCTCTGAGTGAAGTGGATGTCCTCCTCACGATGCTTATGCGAGGTACTGTTCTTCTTGGATGAATGCGCACGTTCTTTGAGCCAGTGCCGGACCATCCCGGTCTGCGAAAGCGTGAAAGAAAGGAAGACGCCCACCGCATAGAGCGGAATGAGCCTACTGGTGTCGCCACCAAAGGCGATTACCAGAATGCTGGCGAAGATTGCCAGGATTACAATTCCATTTGAGAAGACCAGTTTGTCTCCCCGGGTGGCAAATTGGCGCGGCAGAAAACGATCGCGAGCCAGCAGACTCGACAGCCGAGGGAAGTCGGCAAACGAGGTGTTAGCTGCAAGCACGAGGATTAATGCGGTCGCGATCTGCACGACATAGTAAAACCACGCCAATGGGCCTGTGAACATGATTCGCGCGAACTGCGAAATGACGGTTTCGCTCTCATGCGGATGGACGCCATACAGGTAAGCAAGCACACTCGTGCCCAGAAACATGGTTGTCAAAAGCCCAGCCATGATGACGAGTGTAGTCGCCGCGTTCCGCGCCTCCGGTTTCTTGAACGCTGGAACACCGTTAGAAATGGCTTCGATACCGGTAAGTGCCGCGCAACCGTTTGAGAAGGCTCCGAGAATCAGGAAGAGAGTTAAGGGTTGCAACCTGTACCCTTCGGCAGTCTTGATCTCTTCCGGACCAGGTATTGGCGCAGCACCTCCATACGTGTAGTAGCTGTAAAGCCCATAAGCGATCATAAAGAGAAAGCTGAACAGGAAGGCGTAGGTCGGCGCCGCAAAAAGCGCACCCGATTCGCGTACACCACGCAGGTTTGCAATCGCAATAAAGGTTATGAAGATCAGGCAAAGAAAAACCTTGTGCTGATCCAGCCAGGCATAGCGAGTGCCCTGCATCATTGAAGTGATGGCCGCGACACCGGCGGCGATTGAAACGGCAACTGTGAGCACATAGTCGACCAGCAGCGATGCACCGGCGACCAAGCCGAAATTTGTGCCGAGGTTCTCCTTGGCAACAATGTAGGCGCCGCCGCCTGATGGGTAAGCATGAATTGTTTGCCGGTAGCTGATAGCTACGATAACCAGGAGCACAGCAATGCCGATAGAAATCGGTATGACGTACTTAAAGGCACCTGTCTGGCCAAAAGCTGCGGCAACAGCGAGTACGAGTAGGATTTCCTCAGTGGCGTAAGCGGTCGAAGACAGTGCGTCAGAAGAGAAAACGGCTAAGGCCGTTTTCTTGGAGAGCCGCTCGTGAGCTGCTTGTTCCGTTCTCAGTGCGCGACCAATGATAAAACGTTTGAGTTCTGTTGCCACTACCTGTTTCCTCCTGGAATATCAAAACTCTTCGTCTCATCGCGCCGCAGCTAAGGAGTGTGCCAACGAGCTGCGACTGGTAGTTCGTCACGATCCACATCTTGAATCCTGAGTTTTCTGATCGGAGGAACTTTTCCTTCCTTCCACAAGTAATCCCCCAACAGGCGTTGGGCCTGGGTCGTCCAGAACGAGCTTTCGGGAGCAAGTCTCCGTCTCGTCATGCGTTCTACATATCCGACTGCTTCTTCATCAATTTGAACCAGCACTTCATGCTCGCTTCCACTGGGACTCTTCACCCTGAAGCGCCGTTCGTAGGGTTCTTGTCGAGCACTTTCCGAATCTAAGATCGTGAAACCGTTCATGGTGATGATTTGAATTAGCGGCTCCTTTGAACCCTCGGGTGACTCTGGTGCTATAGCCGCCGATAGACGTGGTTGTTTTGAAAGGGCTGCGGTCACGGCATTGCGCAGGATTTCCGGAGTCATGGGCTTGCGCACGAAGTCAGTAGCGCCGAGCTTCATCGCATCCACAGCGAGCTCAATTGAGGCGTATGCTGTTGCCATGATGACGCGGGCAGTTGGATCGCGCTCATTGATGTGGCGTAGCGTTTCGAGGCCATCCATGCCGGGCATCCTCTGATCCAAAAGCACCGCGTCCCAGGTCGATCCGTCGCCGAAAGCTTCCAAGCCGCCCTCACCGTCGCTCGCCTCTGCAACTTCGTAACCCGCCGCCTGTAGCGTTAAGCGCGTTACGCGACGAATATTCTCTTCATCATCGATGATCAAAACGCGCTTGCTCATTAGCTAAACTTCCTTTTGTGTTGTTCCCTACCGTGACGCTGACACTCCGGATAGGCGCAGAGTGAACGTGAAAGTTGTCCCTGACCCAACTTGTGATTGCACGCTGATCTGCCCGCCATGAGCTTCGACAATTGATTTAGAGATCGTGAGTCCTAAGCCCGCTCCTCCGGTGGGTGCGTCAGGAACCTGCACAAACTTATCGAAGATGTGTGACAGATATTCGGTTGGTATGCCGCTGCCTGTATCGCCGACAGAAATAGCGACAAGATTGTCGCGCTGCTGAGCACTGATTTCGATTTCACCGCTTTTTGTGTGGCGGAGGGCATTGATGACCAGGTTGCCGATTACACGTTCTATTTGCAGCCGATCAACCATCACCCACGGGAGATCAATCGGCGCAGTGACGTTCAGTTGAATGCCTTTCGCCTCGACCTGCGGGCGCAACTCCCTGACTGCGGCTGAGAGTAAATCCCTCACGCTAACACTCGCGAGTTGGGGTTGACTTTCACCCGCTTCAATCCTGGAAAGATCGAGCAAGTCTCGCATCAGCTTATCCAAACGCTCACAGTCCTGGCGGCAAGCTTGCAGCACTTCATTTTGGTTCTCAGTCAACTCTCCGAGCGCGCCTTCGAGCAGCAGATGAACGCCCATCTGCACGCTTGTCAGAGGAGTGCGGAGTTCGTGCGACGCAGTAGTTATGAATTCTGATTTGAGTCGATCAATCTCACGCAAGTGAGTGATGTCTTCGAGTATGGTGACCGCGCCCAGCAAACGATGCCCGTTGTCTCGCATCGGGGTGGTGCGCAAACGAAACGCTCTTTCTAAACCGTCGACCGCCAGGGGCAGAACTGAAGACATTCCCTCGCCAGCGACTGGACGCTGCGACTCCAGCGCTTCGGCAACGGCGCCCGCGATACGCGCATCCCGCGCCACCTCGCCCACGTGCTTACCAGTGTTCTCTTTCTCGGACCCGAAGATCTCTTCCGCAGCAGGATTCAATTTGGTTACACAGCTCTCGCCATCTGTGATAATCACCGGGTCATACAGGGAATCGATGGCGGCCTCCGTGGTCTGTTGCGCGACGAGGAGCTTGCCCATGTCGGAACTGCGCAGTTGACGAATGCGTTCCGCCATACGGTTGTATTCGGCAGCCAACACGCCGACTTCATCCCGGGAACTTACCGTTACTTTCGCACTGAGATCGCCCCCTGCCATTTTTGCTGTCGTCGCAGTCAATTGACGTAACGGCTCGACTATTCGATTCGCCAGAAAGAAAGCCAGCAATAACCCGGCACCGACTAAGACACCTGCAACTAGTAGTGTGCGATAAAACCAGAGCTGTGCGACGCCAGCGGCAGCCTCGGACTTTGCTAGCATGGCCCGTTGATTGAGTTGCAGCAGATGCTCACATTCAGCCCGTAATTTATTGAACTGTGGTTCGAGACGCGTGAAGTACTGGTTGCGCTCAGAGAGCCCTTCAGCTCGTAAGTTTTGCGGGCCATTTACCTCGGCGATAAAAACATCGAACACCTGGTAGTAGGCATCACGGTCACGACGAATGGCTTCCAGGGCCTGAGGCTCACCAATCTCGGTGATGTTGTTTTCGGCCTTCTGAAGATTGAGATCAAACCGTGAGCGATGCTCGCGGAGTTGAGTCATGGCCTTTTCGCGAGCCCCTAAAAGCGCAAACAACGCAGCGGAGTCCTGGCGCTCAAGACTCTCCTTCATCTCCTGCGCCGCGACCACTGAGTCGTAGTTATTTGAGATAATCCGGCGCGAAACGCCACCCATCTCGCGAAGCCGCCAAGCCCCCCAGCCGCCCAGCACCACCAGGGCCGCTACGAAGATCAGGTACGAGGCCAAAAGTTTTGTACGGAGATTCATGGCTTTAAAAGACGCGGGGACACGGTGAAGCGGAGACACGCGGATAAGGCAAATCCTTCTCTCCGTGTCGCCGCGTCACTACCTCTCCGTGTCGACTCTTATTCTTCATCCCTCGTCCCTCCGCCCTCATCCCCTATCTCCAACGGCACCACTTGCACAGTCGCATCTCGCACTTCATGAAGAAAGCGGTTGATTACTGAGCCATGTAAGAGAATGTCCCAGCGCGACCGTGACGTCTGGCCGAACACAACATGTGTGACACCCTCGCGTCTCGCAAAATCGATC
Organism: Pyrinomonadaceae bacterium; assembly: GCA_049283975.1. Lineage (GTDB taxonomy): Bacteria > Acidobacteriota > Blastocatellia > Pyrinomonadales > Pyrinomonadaceae > PSRF01. Next base: position 12,463 of record JBAPXA010000035.1, read on the forward strand.
AACGCGTCCGCTATTTTTCGCGACTTCAACTTAACGATCTTTGCACCCAGCTCTTCCGCAAAGCGGATGTTCTCCTGTAGCGCTGCATAATCTGAGGGCTTGATCCTACCGGGTTCCTCGTTAGGCGTTTCGACGTAGACCGCGTACCAGTCCTTGGCCAAGCGACCGGCAATGCGCGATCCGATGCGCAGCAACTTCTTCGCGCTGCCGCGAGAGGCAATGGCTACCATTACCTTCTCTGGAATCACTGCTTGTTCCAGCCCCTCGCGTTCCCGGTAGTCGTGTGCCTTGGTGGCCTGATCTGTGGCCACCTGTCTCAGAGCCAGTTCGCGCAAGGCAGAAAGGTTTCCCTTGCGGAAGAAGTTCTTGAGAGCTTGCTCGATCTTCACCACGTCATAGATCTTTCCCTGGCGCAGACGGGTGCGTAGGGTGTCTACTGACACGTCAACATTGACGACCTCATCTGCACGTCTCAGAAAGTGGTCCGGAATCGTCTCTCGCACACGCACCCCGGTGGTGCGACTTACTACATCATTGAGTGACTCGAGGTGTTGAATATTTACCGCAGTGATTACAGAAATGCCCGCGTTGAGTAGATCCAGCACGTCCAGGTAGCGTTTCCGGTTTTTTGAGCCCGGAACGTTGGTGTGAGCAAGTTCGTCAACAATGGCGATCCCGGGGCGGCGGGCGATGACCCCATCGAGGTCCATCTCCTCGAGCTCTACGCCCCGGTACCTGATGTTTCGTAACGGCACTTGTTCCAGATCGCCGATCATCTCCCTGGTGTCTTCTCGCCCATGGGGTTCCACGACCGCAACTGCGATATCCACCCCCTGTTTCTTGAGCAGGTGAGCGTCTTCAAGCATCTGATAAGTCTTACCGACTCCTGGTGCCGCGCCGATGTATACGCGCAACTTGGCCCGCTCGCCATCGCCAAGCCGGGCGAGAAGAGATTCGGGTGCTGGGCGGTTACCGTTTTCGTTCACTTCAGAAATGACACTGCCCAATGGCGCTACCTGCACGACTAACTTATTTCCTCAAGGGATACCGATGATCGAGATCCAAATTGACCTCAAGCACATTTACTCGTGCTTCTCCCAGAAAGCCGAATTGCCTACCTTCCGTATGAGCGGCAACTACTAACCGTACTTCTTCCTCGCGAATACCTCGCGCGCGCGCAACTCGAGGCACTTGAAACTCAGCTGCGGCGGGCGAAATGTGCGGATCAAGGCCAGAGCCCGAGGTTGTTACCAGATCAATCGGCACCGGCCTACCGGGATTCTCAGCCTGCAACTTTTGGACGTCGGCTTTCACCCGCGCAATCAGCTTCTGACTCGTCGGTCCAAGATTAGCGCCTGACGATGCGCCAGCGTCGTAGCCGTTCGCGCCCGCCGCTGAAGGACGTGAGCGAAAATAACCGGGGGAAGAAAAAGGTTGACCAATCAATCGCGAGCCAATCACCGTGCCATCGGCCCGTTTCATCAAGGAACCATTGGCTTGCTCCGGGAATATGACCTGGGCCAGGCCGGTTACAACGAGCGGATAGATCAGTCCAAGCAAGACCGTTGTCACAATCGTCATCATGATTGCCGTAGTTAAATTTTTCATTTCCTATCCTCAAATTCGTGTGCTTTTGTGTGATTTGGTGGTTCGTTCTTAGCGGCATAGCAGAAAAGCGAACCACAAAACCACACGAACTGACACGAACTATTCTTCAAGCCAGTCCAATCGCATGGATAATCACGTCAATAACCTTGATGCCGATAAAAGGCACAATGATTCCACCCAATCCATATATGAGCAGATTGCGGCGCAATAGCGACGCAGCACTCAGCGGCCGGTATTTCACTCCTCGCAGTGCAAGAGGAATTAAGGCGATGATGACTAAAGCGTTAAAGATCACTGCTGAAAGAATTGCTGATTGGGGCGTACGCAGACCCATGATGTTGAGTGCATTGAGAACCGGAAACGCGGCGGCAAACATGGCCGGAATAATTGCAAAGTATTTCGCAACGTCATTGGCAATTGAGAAGGTGGTCAGCGCGCCACGCGTCATCAGTAGTTGCTTACCGATCTCGACGATCTCGATGAGCTTGGTTGGGTTGGAATCAAGGTCCACCATGTTCCCAGCCTCTTTCGCCGCTTGAGTTCCGGTGTTCATTGCCACACCAACGTCCGCCTGGGCCAATGCCGGCGCGTCATTCGTTCCGTCCCCTGTCATTGCTACCAATTTGCCGCCCGCTTGCTCTCTCTTGATGAGGGCCATCTTGTCTTCCGGCGTAGCTTGGGCCAGAAAGTCATCTACACCTGCTTCGCGAGCAATTGTTGCCGCAGTGAGAGGATTGTCACCGGTGATCATTACAGTCCGGATGCCCATCTGGCGCATTTGATTGAACCGTTCAACCATTCCGCCCTTGATTACGTCCTGCAGTTGAATCACACCGAGCGGCAAACGATCTTCGGCGACCACCAAAGGCGTTCCTCCTTCGCGCGAAATTCGTTCGACTATGCCGCTGAGATCATTGGCGAGGTGACCTCCCGACGAACCCAAATACTTCTGAATCGCATCGGCAGCGCCTTTGCGAATTTCCCGCGTATCGAAATCAACTCCTGACATGCGCGTTTGGGCGGTAAAGGGAACAAACGTGGCTTCATGGGGCGCCAAGTCGCGACCACGCAATCCATATTTCTCCTTGGCCAAAACCACGATGGAACGACCTTCAGGCGTTTCGTCAGCCAGCGACGACAACTGTGCAGCTTCCGCCAGCTCTCTTTCGTCGACTCCCGGCAATGGAATGAATCCCGTAGCCTGTCTGTTTCCTAACGTGATCGTGCCGGTCTTATCGAGTAGAAGCGTATTCACATCGCCCGCAGCTTCCACGGCGCGGCCTGACATCGCCAGTACATTGTGTTGAATCAGGCGGTCCATGCCCGCGATACCAATAGCCGACAGTAATCCGCCGATCGTCGTTGGAATCAGACAGACGAGAAGCGATACAAGGACAAAGATCGTTTGCGAGGCGTTTGAGTAAATGGCGAATGGCTGGAGCGTGACGACCGCGAGCAGAAAGATGATCGTCAAGCCCGCGAGTAATATATTCAGCGCAATCTCGTTTGGAGTTTTCTGTCGCTCTGCGCCTTCGACGAGTGCAATCATTCGATCAATGAACGTCTCGCCTGGATTGGAGGTGATGCGCACCTTGATCTGATCTGAAAGGACGCGCGTGCCGCCGGTCACGGCAGAACGGTCACCACCTGCCTCACGGATCACGGGAGCGCTTTCACCAGTGATTGCAGATTCGTCAACTGAAGCAACGCCTTCGAAAATCTCGCCGTCACCGGGAATGAACTCGCCGGCGGAGACGATCACGAGATCACCTTTGCGGAGCTGGGGCGCCGGCACATCTTCGGTCTGGGAACCGGAAACCACTCTGTGCGCGATTGTTTCTGTCTTCGATTTCCTCAGGTTGTCGGCTTGGGCCTTGCCCCGGCCCTCGGCCATGGCTTCGGCGAAGTTGGCAAACAACACCGTGAACCAGAGCCAGAGGGTGATCTGGAGTTCGAACTTAGTGTTTGTCACTCCCAGCACCGGTCGAAACAGATCAGCGATGAGTTGCAGCGTCGTCAGCACACTACCGATCTCGACGACAAACATGACTGGGTTGGCCATCATCTTGCGCGGGTTGAGCTTGATGAACGAACCAACGATCGCCCGTTTGACGATGTGCCAGTTCCAAATTGCTTGTTTTTTGGTCTTATTAGTCATCGGCTTGGGTGCATGTTTTTGGTCTTTGGTTTTTGGTCTTGGGTCTTGGCCCCTTTGGTCGTGCTTCGCGTTCGTTGTAATACTCAAGTTCAAATCGAGAACAAAGACCAAAGTCCAAAGACCCAAGATCTTCCTTTCAAAACGTCTGCCCCGCTTGCATCAGCAGGTGCTCGACAATCGGACCCAGACTAAGAGCCGGGAAAAATGTAAGCGCGCCCACAATTACAATGACGCTCACGAGTAATGCCGTAAAAAGCGGCGTGGTAACGGGGAAGGTTCCTAGTGACGGTGGCACTGTCTTCTTACGCGCCAGGTTGCCCGCGATTGCGAGCATCGGGATGATCATGAAGAAACGACCCACCAACACCGCCATGCCGATCGTTGTGTTGTACCAAAGCGTATTCGCAGAAATGCCCGCGAAGGCCGAACCGTTGTTCGCCGTGCCGGAACTGAAAGCGTAGAGAATTTCGGACAGTCCGTGTGGCCCGGCGTTGTTCAGTTGTGACACGCCAAAAGACGACGAAACTGTCGAGATTGCTGCGAAGATCAAAATCATCAGCGGAAAAACAAGCACTACCAGCATGGCCATCTTCACGTCGTAGGATTCAATTTTCTTACCGAGGTATTCGGGCGTCCGCCCGACCATCAGCCCAGCGATGAAGACAGCCAACACGATGTAAATCAAAATGCCGTACATGCCCGCCCCGACGCCGCCGAAGATCACTTCGCTGAGCATGATATTGGCGAGCGGCACCATGCCGCCGAGCGGCGTGAAGCTATCGTGCATAGAGTTGACGGCGCCACACGAAGCCGCAGTCGTAACCGTCGCGAAGAGGGCGCTATTGGCGATTCCGAAGCGCACCTCTTTGCCTTCCATATTGCCGCCTGACTGCGTAGCGCTGACTGTCTGATCGGTACCGGCAAGCAGCGGGTTACCACGCGCTTCTGCCCAGTAAGCCGTAGTCACGCCCGCCAGAAGGAGCACCGCCATCGCGCACCACACGGCCCAACCATGCTTCTGCGATCCAGTCATGCGCCCGAGTGTGTAAGTGAGTCCGGCGGAGATAATGAATATAGAGAACAACGCAATCAGGTTCGTAAAAGGCGTCGGGTTCTCGAGTGGATGCGCGCTATTGGCATTGAAGAACCCACCGCCGTTCGTGCCCCACTGCTTGATGAACTCCTGCGATGCAAGTGGGCCCTGGGCGATGACCTGATCGGTGATAACCTGGAATTCTTTCGCGGTGCTTCCGTCAGCGTTGGTAACGACGTTACCTGCGGCGTCCTTCTTGTCCACTTCAATCGTCTGTGGATCGACGACCTTCGCTGTGTCGTAGGGCCTGAGGTTCTGGATCGTTCCCTGCGAGACCAGCACCAGCGCGCCGACCAGGCAGAAGGGCAGCAAAACCCAGAGCAGCGACCGAGTTATGTCAACCCAGAAGTTGCCAAGGGTTTCCATCTCGCGGCGGGCAATCCCGCGAATGAAAGCGACAGCCAGCGAAATTCCCACCGCTGCTGAGACGAAGTTGTGATAAGCCAGGCCTGCCATCTGCGTCAGGTAGCTCATCGTCACTTCGGGCACATAAGACTGCCAGTTCGTATTGGTTGTGAACGACGCGGCGCTGTTGAAAGCGGAGCCCGTGAACGTTGCTGAGTCCACGCCCGGCAACTGCTGCGGGTTAAACGGCAGCACGCCCTGGAGACGCTGAATCAGGTACAGCACCAACATCGATACCGCGCTGAACAACAACATCGCCACTGCGTATTCCGTCCAGCGCATCTCGCGTTTGGCGTCGACCCTGGTTAACTTGTAAATCAACCGCTCGACGGGTTTCAGAATCGGATCCAGAAACGTTGGCTCGCGGTTGAAGACATGAGTCATGAAGATGCCCATCGGCTTCGTCACGGCGAGTATGAGCGCGAGGAAGAAGAGAATTTGTAGCCAGCCGTTTAAAGTCATGTCTTTCCGCGAAAAAATCCCTGATCTCTGACTCCGGTTTTCAGAACTTTTCCGGACGCAATAGCGCGTACAAAAGGTAAACAAACAACAGTGCCGAGACTGCCAAGCTCAGTATCGATTCAAGAGTCATGTT